>JBEIDC010000047.1:0-21280 GCA_040383665.1 Caulobacter sp. | reverse complement strand
CCTGGCGACGCTCAAGCGCTTCAAGGACGAGGTCAACGAGGTCAACGCCGGCCAGGAGTGCGGCATGCACTTCGCCGGCTTCCAGGACATCCGCGCCGGCGACACCATCGAGTGTTTCACCGTCGAGGAAGTGAAGCGCTCATTGTAGGGCGTAGCTCACCGCAAACGATCAGGGGCGCTGTCTTGCGACAGCGCCCCTTTTTCGTTGTTCCTGATGGAAGGCCGGCGCGGTCTACGCCAGCTTCTGCAGTTCCGGGACCAGGTCGGTCTTTTCCCAGCTGAAGCCGCCCTCGTTGTCGGGCGTACGGCCGAAGTGGCCGTAGGCGGCGGTGCGGGCGTAGATCGGCCGGTTCAGCTGCAGGTGCTCGCGGATCGCCCGCGGCGTGGCGCCGCCGATCAGCTCGGGCAGGATCTTCTCCAGCTCGGACGGGTCAACCTTGCCGGTGCCGTGCAGGTCGACGTGGAACGAGACCGGTTTGGCCACGCCGATAGCGTAGGCGATCTGGATCGTGCAGCGGTCCGCAAGACCGGCTGCGACGACGTTCTTGGCCAGATAGCGGCAGGCGTAGGCCGCCGAACGGTCGACCTTGGTCGGGTCCTTGCCGCTGAAGGCGCCGCCGCCGTGCGGGGAAGCGCCGCCGTAGGTGTCGACGATGATCTTGCGGCCGGTCACGCCGGCGTCGCCATCGGGTCCGCCGATCTCGAAGCGGCCGGTCGGGTTGACCAGCCACTGGGTCTTCTTCGTCACCAGGCCTTCGGGGAAGACCGACAGGACGTGCGGCTTGATCAGGTCCAGCATGCGCTTGCTGGTGGCGGCCTTGCCGTCGATCTTCTTCTTGTGCTGGTGGCTGACGACGATGGAGACGACGCGCACCGGCTTGCCGTCGCCGTCGTACTCGAGCGTCACCTGGCTCTTGGCGTCAGGCTCCAGCGCCGTCAGCTCTCCGCTGTGGCGCAGGTCGGCGAGGCGCTTGAGGATGTTGTGGCTGTACTGCAGCGTGGCCGGCATCAGTTCCGGCGTCTCGGTCGAGGCGTAGCCGAACATGATGCCCTGGTCGCCGGCGCCCTCGTCCTTCTTGTCGCTGGCGTCCACGCCCTGGGCGATGTGGGCCGACTGACCGTGCAGATAGCAGGCGTACTTCGCCTTCTCCCAGTGGAAGCCCTTCTGCTCGTAGCCGATGTCCTTGATCGCCGCCCGGACCTTGGGCTCCAGCGATTTGATGATGTCGCGGGTCAGGGCCTTGTTGGCGGCCTTGTCGCCGCCCGGCTTGCCGGCGCGGACCTCGCCGGCGAGGACGATCCGGTTGGTGGTGACCAGGGTCTCGCAGGCCACGCGGGCTTCGGGGTCGGCGGACAGGAAGGCGTCGACCACGGTGTCGCTGATGCGATCGGCGACCTTGTCGGGGTGGCCCTCCGACACGCTTTCGCTGGTGAAGATGTAGGAGGATCGGGCCAAGAGGGGACTCCAAAGGAAACGGGGCCGCCTGAACGACGGCCCTGAAACCTATAAGGATATCTTTATGTCCGCAAGACGACGCGCCGCCTGCCGCCCGCCCGCAAGCGCCAGAAAGTCCTGACGCGCCTTCAGCGTTCGTCAGTCCTCGGCGCTGTCGCCCGCCTCTTCGTCCTCGGCCATCGAGCGGACGAGGTCGAGAATCCGCCGACGGACGCGACCGCGACGGATCTTGGGGAACAGCGACGCCAGCTCCAGACCTTCCGGCGTCATCAGGAAGTCGTGGATGAAGGGCTCGGCCCCGCTGTCGGACACGCCCTCGGCGCGCGCCGTCGACGGGTCGACCAGCCCGTCAAAGAAGTAGGAGATCGAGGTCTGCAGCGACTTGGCGATCTCGTACAGCTTCGAGGCGCTGACCCGGTTGGCGCCGCGCTCGTACTTCTGAACCTGCTGGAAGGTCAGGCCGAGATCATCGGCAAGCCGTTCCTGAGAAACGCCGAGCAGCTTGCGGCGCATACGGATCCGTCCGCCGACATGCAGGTCGACGGGATTGGGGGAGCGATCAGTATCGGTCGTGGCGTTCATGAGGTCCTGGTTAGCATAACTACCGGCTTTAAGGACCCCCCTACACGGCATTCCGTCGCGTTTTCAAGGCCCTCGCTCCCAGAATACCCAAGGTGAGTATTATCGAGCCAAGCAACAGGGCCAGGAACGGCAGGTCGCCGAAGCGACGGTAGAGGGTGTCCGCGCGACCCCGGGGAATGGCCGCGTCGATAACGCCGGTATCTCCAAGCCGCAATGAAGCGGCCTCCACTCGTCCCCGCGCGTCGATCACCGCCGAGACGCCGGTGGGCGTTGACCGAAGAATGGGGACGCCTTCCTCAATGGCGCGGTAGCTGGCCAGATTCAGGTGCTGCAGCGGCCCGCTGGTCCGGCCGAACCAGGCGTCGTTGGAAACATTGACGATGAAGGCCGGCGCGACGCCCGACGCGTCGGCGCCCCGGTGGGTGAAGCCCGGGAACAGCGACTCGTAACAGATCAGCGGCTGGAATGGCGGCAGGCCGGCGACGCTCATCGGCGCCGGCTCCGGCCCTGTGGTGAAGCTCTCCGGCGCATGGACCAGCGCCTTGATCCCCAGCCGGGTCAGCAGGTCTTCAAGCGGCAGGAACTCGCCGAACGGCACCAGCCTGTGCTTGTCATAGATGCCGGCCGGCTCCAGGCCGTCGATCGTGCGGCGCACCGCGATCAGGGTGTTGAAGTAGCGCGGAGCGGCGGGCGTCCCTTCGTAGCGATAGGCGCCGACCAGCAGGATCTGGCCGGGACGGAGCGACTGCTCAATGGCCTGGCGGGTCCAGGTCCCGGGCGCCAGGTAGTCATTGGCGGCGATGGGAATGGCGCCTTCCGGCCAGATGACGATGTCGGCGGGCCTGCCGGCATAGGGGCGGGCGGTCAGGCCGGTGTAGGCGTCCACGATCCGCTGGAAGTGCGCCGGATCGTACTTGGCGGCCTGTTTGATGTCGGCCTGGACGATCCGAACGCGGAGTTCGCCACGCCCCTCGCCGGGCGGGGTGACCGGAATATCGACGGTTCTCGCCGCGCCCCAGACGAACAGGCCGAAGAGCACCGCGGCCGCGCCGCCGACGGCGATGCGGCCGCGCCGCCCCTCCCGCCAGAGCACGGCGGTTGAGACCGTCGCCAGGGTGATCCAGGTCAGGCCATAGGCGCCCACGAGCGCGGCGGTCTGGGACATCGCCGATCCGGCGCGCCAGGTCTCGCCGACCAGGTTCCAGGGAAACCCGGTCAGCACATGGCCGCGCAGCCACTCGAAGGCGGCGAAGACGCCGGCGAAGGCCAGCACGCGGGACAGGCCCGTCGCGGCGGTCAGGCGATAGGCCAGGGCCGCTGCGCCCCAGAACACCGCCATGCCCCCGGCCATGGCGGCGACAGCAAAGGGGGCTATCCAGCCATGGGCGACGATATCCACCAGGAAGGCCTCGGCGATCCACCAGGTGCCGAGGGCGAAATAGGCCAGTCCCGCCAGCCAGCCTCGCCAGAAGGCCGAGCGCAGCGGTCGGTCGCCGTCGGCGTTATCCACCAGCCACAGCAGAAGCGGATAGCCGAGCAGGCCGGGCAGCAGTCCGAAGGGCGGATGGGCCAGCGCCGCCGCCAGGCCGGCGGCCAGGGCCAGCCCCCAGCGCGGCGCCGCCAGCGCCCGCCCGGCCACAGCCCCGATCACCACCCCGGAGGAGCCTCGGCGGCCGGGATGTCCGGCCTTGGCCGGACGCGGACCCGCTTTACCCGGCGAGGATCGGCGTCCATGACCTCAAGCTCGTAACCGGCCGGATGCTGGATCACCTCGCCCCGGCGCGGCACGCGCCCGGCGATGGCGGTGACCAGGCCGCCGACGGTGTCGATCTCTTCCTCGAGCTCGGCAGGCGCCAGCTCGCCGGCGCCCAGCGCCTCCTCGAGGTCTTCAAGCGGTGCGCGCGCGTCGGCCTCGAACACGCCCCCCGGCCGGGCCCTTACGCCGCTGACCGTGGCCTCGTCATGTTCGTCATCGATCTCGCCGACAACGGCCTCGATCAGGTCCTCGATGGTGACCAGACCCTCGGTGCCGCCGTACTCGTCGATGACCAGGGCCATGTGGATGCGGGTCTTCTGCATCTGGGCCAGCAGATCGGCGGCGCGCATCGAGGCGGGGACATAGAGGGTCTCGCGCCTGAGCCGCTTGAGCGGAGTCGAGGTGGCGGCCGGCTTGCGGCCCTTGCCCGACACCGCCTTGAACACGTCCTTGATGTGCACGACCCCGATCGGGTCATCGAGCGTGTCGCGGTAGATCGGCAGGCGGCTGTGCTCGGTCTCGATGAACAGGGCCACCAGGGTTTCGAAGGGGATGGCGACCTCCACCGCCACGATGTCGGCGCGGGGCGTCATCACGTCATCCACGGTCAGGGTCTGGAAGGCGCGCGCCTGCCCGACCAGCGTGGCGGCGGCGGCGGCCGCCTGGCCTTGGGCGGTCTCCAGCGACCGCACCGGTTCGATGATCCCGCCGCGCAGTCGCCGGAAAAGGGCGCGCAGCCCCCGGCTTCGTCGTGGGGGCGTTTCGGGCTGCGTCCCGGTGTCGTCGCTCGGCATGTCGTCCCTGCTGTCAGGCGTAAGGATCAGGGACGCCCAGTCCGGCGAGGATCCGCCGTTCGCGCGCCTCCATCTCCTCGGCCTCGGCCTCGGTGAGGTGGTCGTATCCTAGAAGATGTAGCACCCCGTGCGCCACCAGGTGTTGCAGATGATGCGCCAGCGGCTTGCCCTGCTCCGCCGCCTCCCGCGCGCAGACGCCATAGGCCAGGGCGATGTCGCCCAGATGATCCTCGGGATTGTCCGGCGCCGGGAAGCTCAGGACGTTGGTCGGCCCGGCCTTGCCGCGAAAGCGTTCGTTCAGCTCGGCGACGCTGTCGTCGTCCGTCAGCAGTATGGCTACCCCGCCGCGAGCCTCCAGAGCCGCCTCCGCCGCCGGCAGCGCGACGGCCTCCGGGTCCAGCAGGGCCGCCGACCAGGCCGGGTCCTCGATCTCGATGTCGATCACTTGCCGGCGCGCCGGGCCGCGTCGGCGTCGTAGGCCTTGACGATGCGGGCCACCATCGGGTGGCGGACTACGTCCTCGGCCGTGAAGCGGGTGACGCCGACGCCCTCGACCCCTTCCAGGATCGACACCGCGTGGGCCAGGCCCGAGTCGGCGGCGTTCAGCAGGTCGACCTGGCTGGGGTCGCCGGTGACCGCCATGCGCGAGCCTTCGCCCAGCCGGGTCAGGACCATCTTCATCTGCAGCCGGCTGGTGTTCTGGGCCTCGTCGACGATGACATAGGCGTGGGCCAGGGTCCGGCCGCGCATGAAGGCGATGGGCGCGACCTCGATCTCGCCCTTGTCGCGGCGGCGGCGCAGCTGCTCGGTTCCGACGATCTGGGTCAGGGCCTCCCACACCGGCGCCATGTAGGGGTCGACCTTCTCGGTCAGGTCGCCGGGCAGGAAGCCCAGCTTCTCGCCGGCCTCCACGGCCGGTCGGGTGACGATCAGCCGGTCGACATCGCCGCGCAGCAGCATGCCGGCGCCATGGGCTACGGCCAGGAAGGTCTTGCCGGTGCCGGCCGGGCCGAGGCCGAAGGTGACGTCGTGACGCCCGAGCATGTCCATGTATCGGGCCTGGGTGGCCGTCTTGGGCGACACGGGGCCCCGGTGACCGCCGCCGGCCCGCGCCACGGCGGCCGGCCCGCCCGACGCGACCGGTCTGGCTTCGCCGACGGCGACGCGCACGTCCGCCTCGCTGACCTCCGATCCCGCTTCGACCAGGGCTTCCAGCGCCGAGATGGCGCGCCTGGCCTGGCCGCGCCCGCGGGCGTCGCCCTGGACGGAGACGCCCCCGCCGGGCGTTTCGATCAACACCTTGAAGGCGTCCTCGATCAGGGCGGCGTGGCGACCGCCGGGGCCGTAGACGGCGCGGGCCGCGTCGTCCGACAGCGGCAGGAACTCGGGCGGACGGCTCATGCGGGTTCCAGGACGAGCGACCCCGACAGGCTGCCCCGCGTCGCCGCCTCGATCCGCACCGGAAGGATCTGTCCGATCAGCGTGGCGGCTCCCTCGATATGCACCGGCTGCAGCCAGGGGCTGCGCCCCCCGACCTGACCATCGTTGCGCCCCGTCTTCTCGATCAGCACCGGCGCGATGCGCCCGACGACCGAGCGGTTGAAGGCTTCCTGCTGCTCCTGCAGCAGGGCGTTCAGCCGCTGCAGCCGCTCGTCCATCACCGCCTCTGCCACCTGGCCGGGCATGGCCGAGGCCGGGGTGCCGGGGCGGCGGCTGTACTTGAACGAGAAGGCGCCGGCGTAGCCGACCTCGCGCACCAGGTTCAGGGTGGCCTCGAAGTCGCTCTCCCGCTCGCCGGGGAAGCCGACGATGAAGTCGCAGCTCATGGCGATGTCCGGCCGCGCCGCGCGGATGCGCTCGACCAGCCGCAGGTAATGCTCGGCCGTGTGGCCGCGATTCATCGCCTTCAGGATCCTGTCGGACCCCGACTGCACCGGCAGGTGCAGGTAGGGCATCAGCGCCTCGACCTCGCCATGGGCGGCGATCAGGGCTTCGTCCATGTCGCGCGGATGGCTGGTGGTGTAGCGGATGCGGTCCAGGCCATCGACGGTCGCCAGCTGGCGCACGAGCCCGGCCAGCCCGCCGTCGCAGCCGTCGTAGGCGTTGACGTTCTGGCCCAGCAGGGTGACCTCGCGCACGCCCTTGGACGCCAGGTCCCGGGCCTCGGCGATCACGGTGGCGGCCGGACGGGACCACTCGCCGCCGCGCGTATAGGGCACCACGCAGAAGGTGCAGAACTTGTCACAGCCCTCCTGCACGGTCAGGAAGGCGGTGACGCCGGTGACATGGCGCGCCGTCGGCAGGGCGTCGAACTTCTCGTCGGCGGCGAAGTCGGCGCTGAGCCGCTCGCCGGTGGCCCGGTGCGCGCGGGCGATCAGCTCGGGCAGCTGGTGATAGGCCTGCGGCCCCACGACCAGGTCCACGGCCGGCTGGCGGCGCATGATCTCCTCGCCCTCGGCCTGGGCGACGCAGCCGGCGACGACGATGTTCATCCGGCCGCCGGCGTCGGCCTTGCGGGCCTTCATCAGCTTGATCTGGCCGAGCTCGGAATAGACCTTTTCGGTAGCCTTCTCGCGGATGTGGCAGGTGTTGAGCACCACCAGGTCGGCGCCCTCGGGGTCATCGGTCACGCCATAGCCCAGCGGGCGCAGGACATCGGCCATGCGCTCGCTGTCGTAGACGTTCATCTGACAGCCGTAGGTCTTTATGTAGAGGCGCTTTTCCGGCGCGGACTGGGTCATGCCGGGTTTATGGGGTTGGCGCTCGCGTTTCGCAAGAAACACCGTCTCCCCGGCGAAGGCCGGGGTCCATGTGGAATGGGCCCACCACTCCGGCTGTCCTGTGGATCCCGGCCTTCGCCGGGAAGACGGGACCGAGCGCTATTCCTCGATCGGAACCCCGTAGAGTTCCAGCCGGTGATCCACGAGTTTGTAGCCGAGCTTGCGGGCGATGGCCTGCTGCAGGGCCTCGATCTCCTCGTCGACGAACTCGACGACCTTGCCGGTCTTCATGTCGATCAGGTGGTCGTGGTGGACGTCCGGCGCTTCTTCATAGCGGCTGCGGCCGTCGCGGAAGTCATGGCGCTCGATGATCCCGGACTCCTCGAACAGCCGCACGGTCCGGTAGACGGTGGCGATGGAGATGTGCGGGTCGATGGCGTGGGCGCGGCGGTAGAGCTCCTCCACGTCCGGGTGATCCTGGGCCGAGGACAGGACACGGGCGATGACGCGGCGCTGGTCGGTCATCCGCATGCCTTTTTCGACGCACAGTTTTTCGAGCCGGTCCAAGGCAGTCCTCCGTCCTGAGTCGGGCCAAGATAAGCTCTGGGCGCTCAGGTGTTAAGCGCGCGCCGCATCACGACCGCGTCCGCGCCGGACGCATAGTATCCCTTGCGCAGTCCGACCCGTTCAAAGCCCGCTGCTGCATAGAGGGCGAGCGCCGCGACATTGTCGTGGGCGACCTCGAGGAACAGGCTCCCGGCGGCCTGCGTCGCGGCCAGACCAGCGGCCGCCTCGACCAGAGCGCGGCCGACGCCGAGTCGTCGGGCGGCGGGGATCACGGCCAGGGTCAGGATCCCGGCCTCGCCGGCGATGGACCGGCACAGGATGAAGCCCTGGGCCTCTGCGACCAGCGCAACGGCGCCGGGGCCGGCCCTGACGGAGGTGATGTCGGCTTGGGACCACGGACGGTCAAAGGCTTCCGAGTGCAGGGCGGCAAGCGCCCCGGCGTCTTCGGGCCCGGCTCCGCGCAGCCGGCTCATATCGGCAGTTTGGCGTCCGGCGCCCGCAGATAGAGGGGCCGCACCAGTTTGACGGACGCCCTGGCGGCCAGTCGGGCGACGGCGACGGGGTCGGGGCCGTCCGGAGTCTCGATCACCGCGCCAATGAGGATACCGTCAAGCAGCGGCGCGCCGGACCCTGCGAAGGTCGCAGGGCCGCCGGCGTAGACCTCCGCGATGCGGGCGGCGGCGGTCTCCAGCGTCACCGCGTCGGGCGCGGTCAGGGTCGCGCCGTCGCCAAACAACTGCAGATAGATCTGACCCCGGCGGGCGTCGATGGCGGCGGCGACAAAGCCTGTCCTGCCGAAGGCCATGGCCTCCAGCGTGCCGACCCCGACCACCGGGATGGCGAGGGCCGCGCCCATGCCCTTGGCGAAGGCGATTCCGACCCGCAGGCCGGTGAACGACCCCGGACCGACGGTGACGCCGATGCGGGTGAGGGCCGTGAAGGGAACGCCCGCCTCGGCGGCGAGCTCGCGCACCAGAGGCGCAAGCCGTTCCTGATGTCCGCGCGGCATGGCCTCGGAGCGCGCGGCCAGCACGGCGTCGCCGTCGAGGATGGCGGCCGAGCAGGCGGTCAGGCAGGTGTCGAGGGCGAGGATCACCCGCGCTCTCTACAGCGTCTGCTCGACCCGCGTCACTTCCGGCACATAGTGTTTGAGCATGTTCTCGACGCCGGCCTTCAGCGTGGCCGAAGACGACGGGCAGCCCGAGCAGGCGCCGCGCATGTGCAGATAGACGACGCCGGTGTCGGCCTCGAAGCGCGAGAAGACGATGTCGCCGCCGTCCTGGGCCACGGCCGGGCGGATGCGGGTGTCGAGCAGGTCCTTGATCTCGGCGACGATCTGGGCCGTGTCGCCCTCGTAAACCGTCTGGTCGTGACCATCTGAAGCACCCGTGGTCAGGATCGGCGCGCCGGAGGTGTAGTGATCCATGATCGCCGCCAGCACCGGCGCCTTCAGATGGCTCCAGTCGGTTCCCTCGGCCTTGGTGACGGTCAGGAAGTCCGAGCCAAAAAACACCCGCACCACATCGCCAAGGTCAAACAGGGCGCGGGCCAGCGGGGAAGCGTCGGCTTCCTCGTCGTCGCGGAATTCACGGGCCCCGTCGGACAGCACCTCCCGTCCGGGGAGGAACTTCAGGACTTCGGGATTGGGCGTGGGTTCGGTCTGGATGAACATGACACTCTATAGATGGCCGCCGGCGGGCCTTTGGGCAAGGCCGATGCAAAAGAGTCAAAAACCGGGACGCCGTAAGGAGCTGTTTAACATCCTGAGCCTAAACCCATATCGGTTTTAAATGCTCAGAAGGGGCAACTCAGGATGAAATATCCCGCTTTCGTCGCCGCCGGCCTGCTGGCCGCGGCCACCCTCGCCGGCCCGGCTTCGGCCAACAACCTCCAGTCGAAGATGGAATCGTGCCTCACCAAGCACGCCAACACCCGTCAGGCGGCGACCATCACGCTTGAGTGCAGCGCCGACGCCGGCAAGCTCTCGGCCTGCAAGGTCGTCCAGAGCCAGGTCCCGTCGCCGGGCTTCGAAAAGGCCGCCGTCTGCGTGGCTGAAGTCCTGCCGATGGCCGGCAAGACCGGCACCATCCGCGTTCCGGTCCGCTTCCCGGGCGAGTAAGCCCCGACGACGGACATCCTTGAGGTTCGGCGCGTCGGATCCCGATCCGACCGACAGACCCGCCAAGACGACTTCGGGGCGCCTCCGCCGAGGCGCCCCGTTACGTTTTTGCGGCGTTAACCTCAAGATTACCCAATTCAGTGGAAGTTGCCCCGTCGCCTTTGGTGGGTGTGGAAAGATCGATGCGTATACCGAGACTGGACGATGCGCCGCTGGCCGTGAAGATCGGCTTCGCGCCGCTGATCGCCATTGTTGCGCTCGCCCTTGTGGCAAGCGGGTCCTGGTGGATGAACCAGAACCAGCGGTCGGTCCTGACGCATGTGGTTGCATCCGATCTGCCGCAGGCGCTCGAACTGTCGTCGATCTCGCAGCGCATCAGCTCCGCGCATGGTGAACTGTACCGGTTGACGACCGGCAAGCTCGCCGAGATCGAGACGGACAAGACTTCCGAGCGCGCGGCCGCCCTCTCCGAAGAAATCAAGGCCATCCGCAAGGATGTCGACCAGGTCGCGAAGGACGCCGATCCCGCCAGTCAGAAGCAGCTTGTCGCCCTGTCGAAGGAGCTGGCGACATACCAGGACGCCGTCGACCTGGTGATCGGCATGCTGGACGCAGACGCCGCGACAGCCGCACAGTTCACGGTGCCGTTTCAGGAAGCCTACCTGAGTATGAACGCGACGCTGGCCAAGGCCGTGAAAGTCTCCAGCGAGACAACCGTCGCCCGCGCCGAAAAGTCGGTGAAGGAAGCCGAGACCATCGGCGCCATCGCCACCGTGCTGGTGGGTCTGGCCCTGGTGGCCGTCGCCGGCATCGCCGCGGCCCTGGTCATGGCCATCCGCAAGGGCGTGATCCGCATCGCCGCCGCCACCGAAACGCTCGCCGGCGGCGACAACCGGGTCAACCTTGACGGCCTCAAGCGCGCCGACGAACTGGGCGCCATCGTCAAGTCGCTGGTCATCTTCCGCGACAATCAGCTTCGCCTCGCCGAGTTGCACGAACGCGAACAGGCCCAGGCCGCCGATCAGGAATCCACCCGCGCCAGCCAGGAAGCCGCCCGCGCCGCCTCCGCCAAGGAGCAGGCCGAAGTGGTCGACGGCCTCGCCCAGGGTCTGCAACGCCTGACCGCCGGCGACCTGACCTGCCGGCTCGATAAGCCGTTCGCGCCGGCCTACGAGTCCCTGCGCGCCGACTTCAACGCCACGGTCACCCAGCTGGCCGAGATCATGCGCACCATCTCGCACCGCGCCTCGGGCATCGAGACCGCCTCCAGCGAAACCAGCGCCGCCGCCGATGACCT
Organism: Caulobacter sp.; assembly: GCA_040383665.1. Classification (GTDB taxonomy): domain Bacteria; phylum Pseudomonadota; class Alphaproteobacteria; order Caulobacterales; family Caulobacteraceae; genus Caulobacter. The sequence continues at coordinate 9,989 of JBEIDC010000047.1, read as the reverse complement.
GTCGCGCCGCACCGAAAACCAGGCCGCCAACCTCCAGGAGACGGCGACCACGCTGAACGAGATCACCAACGCCGTGTCCCGCACGGCCGAGGGCTCGGCCCAGGCCGACAAGATGGTCGGAGAAACCGGCGTCGAGGCCCGCGAGTCGGGTGAAGTCGTTCGCCGCGCCGTCTCGGCGATGAGCGAGATCGAAGCCTCGTCCAAGCAGATCTTCCAGATCACCGGCGTGATCGACGAGATCGCCTTCCAGACCAACCTTCTGGCGCTCAACGCGGGGGTCGAGGCGGCCCGGGCCGGCGACGCCGGCAAGGGCTTCGCGGTCGTCGCCCAGGAAGTGCGGGCCCTGGCCCAGCGTTCCGCCGAGGCGGCCAAGGAGATCAAGGCCCTCATCGCCTCGTCGAGCAACCAGATCAACAGCGGCGCTACCCTGGTCGGTGAAGCCGGTCAGGCGCTCGAGCGCATCGTTGGCCGCGTCGGCGACGTGACCCGCCTGATCACCGAGATCAGCGCCTCGGTCCGCGAACAGGCCAACGGGCTGAAAGAGGTCAACATCGCGGTCAACCGCATGGACCAGATCACCCAGCAGAACGCCGCCATGGTCGAGGAATCGACCGCAGCCTCCCACGCCATGCGCCAGGAAGCCGAACAGCTGGGCTCGATGATCCGCCGCTTCCGGATCGCCGATGACGCCGGCCAGGACAGCTACGCCGACCGCTACTCGAACGTCGCCTGATCGCGACGGGTCACCTGATCGTCGAGGGCCGGCCACTCCCCGTGGTCGGCCCTTAACGCGTCCGGCGAAGCCCGCTAGGGTCTCCGGCGATGAACGCCCCCACAGCCCCGATCACACCTACGCCTGACGCCGCCGGGGCGACCCCGGTCATGGCCCAGTATTTCGAGGCCAAGTCCCGCCAGCCGGACGCGCTGGTCTTCTTCCGGATGGGCGACTTCTACGAGCTGTTCTTCGACGACGCGGTCAAGGCGGCGGCGGCCCTGGGCATCGCCCAGACCCATCGCGGCACACACAACGGCCAGCCGATTCCGATGGCCGGCGTGCCGGTCCATGCGGCCGAGGCCTACCTCGCCAAGCTGATCCGCTCCGGCTTCAAGGTCGCGGTCTGCGAGCAGATCGAAAGCCCGGCCGAGGCGAAGAAGCGCGGCTCCAAATCCATCGTCGCCCGTGACGTGGTCCGTATCGTCACCCCCGGCACGCTCACCGAGGAGGGCCTGCTCGACGCGCGGGGCGCCAACCGTCTGGCGGCCGTGGCCCTGCGCGGCGGCCAGGCGGCGGTGGCCAGCGTCGAACTGTCCACCGGCGAGGTCGAGAGCCTGCTGCTCGCGCCCTCCGGCCTGGCCGGCGCCCTGGCGGCGTTGCAGCCGTCGGAAATCCTCGTCCCTGACCGGCTGTTCGCCGACGAGACCGTCAACCAGGCCCTCAAGGGGGCGGGCGGCCTCGTGCAGCCGGTGGCCCAGGCCCTGGCCGAGCCGGCCGCGTCCGAGGCGCGCCTCAAGCGGTTGTACGGCGTCGATACCCTGGATGGCTTCGGCGGTCTGTCCGGGGCGGAGATCTCGGCGCTCGGCCTGATCGCCGCCCACCTGGAAATGACCCAGGCCGGAAAGTTGCCGGCCCTGTCGCCGCCTCGCCGGGCCGGCGAGGCTGACGTCATGGCCATCGATCCGGCGACCCGCGCCTCGCTGGAAATCGAGAAGACCCTGTCGGGCCAGCGCGACGGCTCGCTGCTCGGCTGCATCGATCGCTGCGTCACCGCCGCCGGGTCGCGGCTGCTGGCGGCGCGTCTGGCCCGGCCCTTGCTCGACCCGGACGCCATCAATGTCCGCCTCGACGCGGTGCAGTGGATGGTCGAGCGCCGTCAGCTGCGCGAGCGGCTGCGCGAGAGCCTGCGCCGCTCCGGCGATCTGGCGCGGGCCCTGTCGAGGCTGGCGCTGGGCCGCGGCGGGCCGCGCGACCTGGGCGTGCTGCGCGACGGCCTCAAGACCGGCGAGGCCTTGTCGGCCCTGCTTTCGAACGAAGGGGCGCAGCTGACCACGGCGCCGCTGGAAATAGACCAGGCCCTGGCGGCGGTGAACCCGTCGCTTTCGGTCGACCTGTCGGGCCTGCTGGCGGTCCTGGACCAGGGGCTGGGTCCCGACCTTCCGGCCCAGGCCCGCGACGGCGGTTTCGTCGCCGCCGGCGTCCGGCCCGAGCTCGACCAGGCCCGGGGTCTGCGCGACGACAGCCGGCGGGTTATCATCGCGCTGGAAAGCCGGCTGGCCGCTGAAAGCGGCGTTCCCCTGAAGATCAGGCACAACGCCGTGCTCGGCTATTTCGTCGAGACCACGGCGAACAAGGCCGACCCGCTGTTCCAGCCGCCGCTGAACGCCACCTTCATCCACCGGCAGACCCTGGCGAACCAGGTTCGGTTCACCACCGTCGAGCTGGCCGACCTCGACGCCCGCATCGCCCAGGCCGGCGAGCGGGCTCTGGCCATCGAGATGGCGACCTTCGAGGCCTGGCGCGAGGCGGCCTGCGCCCTGGCCCCGGCCATCCAGGCGGCCGCCCGGGCGCTCGCCACCATGGACGTCGACGCCGCCCTCGCGGACTGGGCCGAGGACCAGCAGGCCGTACGGCCGACGGTCGACCGTTCGTTCGCCTTCGACGCGGTGGGCGCCCGCCACCCGGTTGTCGAGGCTGCGGTCAGGCGGGCCGGCGATCCCTTCACACCCAACGACTGTCGACTGGACGGCTCTGGCGAGACCGGCGCGCGGCTGTCGATCGTCACCGGCCCCAACATGGCCGGCAAGTCGACCTTCCTGCGTCAGAACGCCATTCTGGCGGTGATGGCCCAGGCCGGCTGCTTCGTTCCGGCCCGTTCGCTGACCCTGGGCGTGGTCGACCGGCTGTTCAGTCGCGTCGGGGCTGGCGACGACCTGGCGCGCGGCCGCTCCACCTTCATGGCCGAGATGGTCGAGACCGCCGCCATCCTCACCCAGGCGACGCCGCGCAGCTTCGTGATCCTGGACGAGATCGGCCGCGGCACCGCCACCTGGGACGGCCTGGCCATCGCCTGGGCCTGCGCCGAGGCGCTGCACGCCACCAACCGCAGCCGGGCGCTGTTCGCGACCCACTACCATGAGCTGGCGGCTCTGGAGCACAGGCTCAGCTACGTCTCCAACCTGTCCCTCCGGGCCCGGGAATGGAACGGCGAGCTGGTCTTCCTGCATGAAGCGGGACCGGGCGCCGCGGACCGCAGCTACGGCGTTCAGGTGGCCCGGCTGGCCGGGGTGCCGCCGGCGGTCGTCGCCCGGGCCCGGCAGGTGCTCGAGCGGCTGGAGAGCGAGGCGGAGTCGCCCGCCCGGCTGGAGGGCCTGCCCCTGTTCGCCGCCACGGCCCCGGCGCCGGTCAGGACCGGCCCCAGCCCGGTGGAGGAAGCCCTGCGCACCCTCGACCCCGACGGCATGAGCCCTCGCGAGGCGATGGACGCGCTTTATAGGCTGAGGGGGCTGCTGAGCTAATCCGACCGCAAACCGCTGAGCAGCGCCGGCAAGTCACGCGCGCCGTGGACCAGCTGCAGGATTCGAGGCGGATCCCTGCTGGAATTGTAGACCATCAGGTAGTTATGCCGCGTGAGCGTCCAGAATCTCACGGGCGGATCGGCCAACTCTCGACGTTCAGCGCCGATCTCGGGATGGCGACCAATCATTGTCAGCGCATCATCGACCGAAGCGCGGAACTCCCTTGCCGCCCGCCGACTGTTCCCGGCGATCGCTTCCGTCGCCTCCAGCAGATCCCTGATCGCCCTGGGCGAAAGGGACGCCTTCATTAGTGGTCAGGTCCGAGTCACGCCTCGATCATGTCGATAGCCGCATCCATCTGCGCCAGTGCGTCTTCCGCCGATACCCAGCCATCGCGGTCGGCTTCGTCTTCGGCCGCTTTCAGCATGGCCATGAACGCCTTCTTGCGGTCCTCCGCGTCCTGCAGCATCCGCAGCGCGGATCGGACGACCTCGCTGACGTTGTTGTAGCGGCCCTCCTCCACGCACTGGCGGGCGAAGCGTTCGAGTTCGGGAGTCAGATGCACGTTGGTGGCCATGGCTGTCCCATATGTCAAAGCTTGACATATCCTACCATCAGGGGGGCTGTTCACAAGACAGGCGCCGACGCCGGAAGAGGCTGCAATCCATTGCGCCGACCCGTGTTGCGTCGCACATAGGGCCATCATGGTCGCTCGCCTTCGCCCCACCCGCCTGGAACATGTCGTCGACGGCCACGCGCTGCGGGCCCGGCTTACGGCCGCCGCCCATGACGCCGCGGGCAATGAGCTGGAACAGCGCAAGCTGGGGCTGGAGATCCTCAAGGCCGCCCTTTTCCGCGGCCGGATGATCGCCAAGGAGCGTCTGGAGAACGGGGCCGGCGGGGTCGAGACGGCCCGGCTGCTCAGCGGCGTCACCGATGAGGTGATCACCGCCCTCTACGACTTCACGACGGTCCACATGTTCCGCGCCCGCAACCCGACCGAGGGCGAGCGGCTCTGCCTGCTGGCCGTCGGCGGCTACGGCCGGGGCGTCCTGTCGCCCTTCAGCGACATCGATCTGCTGTTCCTGCGGCCCTACAAGCAGACCGCCCACGCCGAGAGCGTGATCGAGTTCATGCTCTATGCGCTGTGGGACCTGGGCTTCAAGGTCGGCCACGCTTCCCGCACCGTCGAGGAATGCGTGAAGCTCTCGCGCGAGGATTTCACGATCCGCACCTCGCTGCTGGAGGCCCGCCGGCTGACCGGCGACGAGGCGCTGTCCGCCGACCTCAAGAAGCGGTTCCGCAATGACGTGGTCAAGGGCACGGGCGCGGAGTTTGTCGCCGCCAAGCTCAAGGAGCGCGACGATCGCCACGGCCGCGCCGACGCCAGCCGCTACATGGTCGAGCCCAACGTCAAGGAGGGCAAGGGCGGGCTGCGCGACCTGCACAGCCTGATGTGGATCGCCGAGTACCTGCATCCCGTCGAAAAGCCCGAGGATGTCTTCACCCTGGGCTATTTCGACCGGCGCGAGGTGCGGGCCTTTGTGCGGGCCTTCGACTTCCTGCATGCGGTGCGGGCCCACCTGCATTTCGCCACCGGCCGGCCCGAGGAGCGGCTGACCTTCGACCTGCAGCCCGAGATCGCCCGGCGGATGGGCTATGGCGACCGCGCCGACAACCCGGCCGTCGAGCGGTTCATGCGGCGCTACTTCCTGATCGCCCGCGAGGTCGGCTCCCTGACCCGCACCTTCTCGGCCAAGCTGGAGACCGAGCATGTGAAGGCCCATCCCAGGGGCCTGTCACGCTTTCTGCCCGGCCAGGGCGGGCCCAGGCGCAAGCCGCTGGATATCCCGGGCTTCGTCGAGGAGGGCGGGCGGCTGACCATCGAGGGGCCGCAGATCTTCGAGAAGGATCCGGTCGACCTGATCCGCATCTTCCGCATCGCCGACCAGCGGAACCTGGACCTGCACCCTGACGCCTTCACCGCCGTCACCCGCAGCCTTGCGCTGATCACGCCCAAGCTGCGGCGTGATCCCGAGGCGGCGAAGGCCTTCCTCGACGTGCTGGCGCGCGGCAAGCGCACCTACCGCACCCTGACGCTGATGAACGAGTCCGGGGTTCTGGGCCGCTACCTGCCGGAGTTCGGCCGGATCGTCGCCCAGATGCAGTTCAACATGTACCACTCCTACACCGTGGACGAGCACACGCTGCGGGCGATGGGGGTGATCGCTGATATCGCCGACGGGCGCCTGGCTGAGGATCATCCGCTGTCGGTGTCGATCATGCCGCTGATCGATGATCGCGAGGCCCTGTTCCTGGCCATGCTGCTGCACGACACCGGCAAGGGCGGGGTAGGCGGCCAGGAGAAGGCCGGCGCCCGCGCCGCGCGGTCGGCCTGCGAACGGTTGGGCGTCGAGCGCGGCAAGATCGAGCTGATCGCCTGGCTGGTCGAGCATCACCTTGTGATGAGCGACTATGCCCAGAAGCGGGACGTCACCGATCCGGCCACCGTCGCCGCCTTCGCCGGCATCGTGGAGAACCCCGAGCGGCTCCGGCTGCTGCTGGTGCTGACCGTGGCCGACATCCGCGCCGTCGGCCCGGGGGTCTGGAACGGCTGGAAGGGCCAGCTGATGCGCGAGCTCTACGCCTCGACCGAGGCGGTGTTCCGCGGCGGCCGCGGCTCCGACCCCGCCGCCAGCGCCCGTCGCCACCAGAGCGCTGTCGCCGCGGAGGGCCGCGCCGCCCTGATCGCCCGGGACCCGGTGGCCAAGGGCTGGGCCGGTTCTATGGAAGACGCCTACTTCACGGCCTTCGCTCCCGACGAGCTGCTGTCACACGCCGAACTGGCGCGCCGCGCCCAGATGCAGGGTGGGGCGGCGGCTGAAACCCGGGTGCGGCCCGACCGCAACGCCGCAGAGATCGTGGTCGCCGCCAAGGACCGGCGCGGGCTGTTCGCCGACCTGGCGCTGGCCATCTCGGGCCTGGGCGGCAACGTGGTCGGGGCGCGGGTGTTCACCTCCGCCCAGGGCCAGGCCCTTGACGTCTTCCACGTCCAGGACATCACCGGCGCCCCGATCGGCGCCGACAATCCGCGCATCCTGCGGCGGCTAGCCGACGCCCTGGAGGCGGCCGGCAAGGGCCAGCCGCCGACCTTCGAGCCCCGCAAGCCCCAGGAACTGGGCCGCACCGCCGCCTTCTCGATCACCCCGACGGTGATGCTTGACAATGATGCGTCCGACGACGCCACGGTGGTGGAGGCATCCGGTCGCGACCGTCCCGGCCTGCTCGAGGCCCTCGCCCGCGCTGTCGCCGACGCGGGGCTGTCGATCGTCAGCGCCCATATCGACGGCTATGGCGAGCGGGCGGTCGACGCCTTCTATGTCCAGACGCCGGGCGGCGGAAAACTGACCGACGCCCGCGCCTCCAACGCCCTGAAGGCGGCGCTGATGGAAGTGCTCAAGGACGATGAGGCCGGCCCCTCACGCGGTCGCCCCAAGCTCGAGCGGGCCCGGGCCAGCGTGGCGCGTTAACGCTCAAGGAGTTTCAGCGCAGCCGCCGCCCGCCGCCTTGACCACCCCCGCGCCCCGGCGCACTAACGCATCGTGAGCGCCGACAAGCCGTCCAGACCCGTGAAGATTCCGAAGGGCGGCCTGATCCGCTCGTCGATGGTCTTCTCGAGCCTGACGCTGGTCAGCCGGTTCATGGGCCTGGCGCGGGATCTGTTCATCACCGCCCGGCTCGGCGCCAGCGCGACGCCGGCGGCCGACGCCTTCAACACCGCCCAGTCCTTCCCCAACCTGTTCCGGCGCATCTTCGCCGAGGGCGCCTTCACCGCCGCCTTCGTGCCGGCCTACTCCAGGGTGCTGGCGAAGGAAGGGCAGGAGGCCGCCGACAGGCTGGCGACCGACGCCCTGGCCACCCTGGCGGCCGCGACGCTCGCGCTGACCATAGTTTTCCAGCTGGCCATGCCCTGGCTGATGATGGTCATCAATCCCGGCTTCATCGACCAGCCGGAGAAGTTCAAGCTGGCGGTGGTGCTGACGCAGATCAGCATGCCCTACCTGCCCTGCATGGCCATCGTCGCCCTGCTGTCGGGCGTGCTCAACGCCGGCGGTCGCTTCGCCCTGTCGGCGGCGGCGCCGACCTTGCTCAACGCCGGCATCCTGATCGCCGTCATCCCGCCCAACAGCGCGATCGACTCGGCCTATGCCGCCACCTGGGGGGTCTTCGGGGCCGGCATCGCCCAGGCCGCGCTGCTGTGGTGGGGCGTCTGGCGCGTGGGGGCCAAAATCCGGCCGACCCTGCCCAGGCTCACGCCTGAGATCCGCGCCCTGATCGCCACCGCCATCCCCGGGGCCATCGCCGCCAGCGTCACCCAGATCAACATCTTCATCTCCGGCATCATCGCCAGCCAGGTCAACGGCGCCCGCACCTGGCTGTCCGTCGCCGACCGCTTCTACCAGCTGCCGCTCGGCCTCGTGGGCGTAGCGATCGGCGTGGCCCTGCTGCCGACCCTGTCGCGGGCCATCAGCCTGGACGACAAGGTCGAGGCCCAGCGCACCACCGACCAGGCCATCGTCTTCGCCATGGCCCTGACCCTGCCGGCGGCGGCGGCGCTGCTGGCCATCCCGCACTACCTGATCGACGGCCTGTTCCAGCGCGGCGAGTTCACCGCCTACGACGCCCAGGAAACGGCCAAGGCGCTGTTCCACTACGGCTGGGGCACCCCGGCCTTCGTGCTGGCGCGGGTGCTGTCGCCGGTGTTCTTCGCCCGGGCCGATACGAAGGCGCCGATGCGGTTCGCCATCATCTCGATGGTGGTCAACATCGTGCTGGGCATCGCGCTGTTCCAGATCATCGGCTTCGAGGGTATCGCGGCGGCGACGGCCTTCGCCTCCTGGCTCAACGTCGGCCAGATGGTCTGGACCCTGCGCAAGCGGGGCGACTGGACGCCCTCGCCGGTCGCGGCGGGCAAGCTGGTCCGCATCCTGCTGGCCAGCACGGCCCTGGGCCTGGTCCTGTTCACCGCCCAGTTCCACCGCGCCGAACTCGAGGGTCTGATCGGCGCCTTCCGCCTGCCGGGGCTGGGCCCCAAGGAGATCGTCGTCCTGCTGCTCTGCCTGGCGGGCGCGGCCCTCTATCCGCCGTTGCTGCTGGCCTCCGGCGGGGTGACGATCCCCGAGGTCAAGGCCGCCCTGCGCCGCCGTCCCGGCGTGACCGCGCCGCCGCCGGTCGACGTCCTCTGAGGCGGCGAGACTTGTCCTGATCCCGGCGGCGCCGTATCGAGCCGCTATGGTCCTGCTGGCTCTCCTCACGCGCCGATGGCGCGGCGCCTGACGTCTACCCGCCAAGCCGCGCGGCGGACCTCGCCGCGCCTGTACGACCCGCATTCCGAAAAGACCGATCCATGACCGACCAAGCCCCCGTCCCCTATGCCGGTCCCGTCCGCGTGCTCTCCGGCGTCCAGCCCTCCGGCGCCCTGCACCTGGGCAACTACCTGGGCGCGCTGGTGAAGTTCGCCCGCCTGCAGCACGAGATGGACACCTTCATCTTCGTCGCCGACCTGCACGCCATCACCGTCTGGCAGGACCCGGCCCTGCTGGCCGGCCAGACGCGCGAGATCGCCGCCGCCTACCTGGCCTCGGGCCTCGACCCGGCCAGGGCCACCATCTTCCCGCAGTCGGCGGTGCGCGAGCACGCCGAGCTGGCCTGGATCTTCAACTGCGTCGCCCGCCTCGGCTGGCTCGACCGGATGACCCAGTTCAAGGAGAAGAGCGGCAAGCACAAGGAGCGCAGCTCGGTCGGCCTCTACACCTACCCCGTGCTGCAGGCGGCCGACATCCTCGTCTACAAGGCCACCCACGTGCCGGTCGGCGAGGACCAGAAGCAGCACCTGGAACTGACCCGCGACATCGCCGGCAAGTTCAACCACGACTTCGACCGGCCGGGCTTCTTCCCGCTGCCCGACCCGCTGATCCAGGGGCCGGGCGCGCGGATCATGAGCCTGCGCGACGGGACGGCGAAGATGAGCAAGTCCGACCCGTCCGACAACTCGCGCATCAACCTGACCGACGACGCTGACGCCATCGCCCAGAAGATCCGCAAGGCCAAGACCGACCCCGAGCCGCTTCCGGAAGCGCTGGAGGACCTGGCCGCCCGACCGGAAGCCGACAACCTGGTGGGCATCTACGGAGCGCTGGCCGAAATGACCAAGGCCCAGGTGATCGCCGAGTTCGGCGGCAAGGGCTTCGGGACCTTCAAGCCGGCCCTGGCCGACCTGGCGGTGGCGAAGCTGGGCCCGGTGGGCGAGGCCATGCGCCGCTTCCTCGCCGACCCGGCCGAGATCGACCGCATCCTGGCCGCCGGCGCGGCGAAGGCGCGGGAAGCCGCCGCCCCGACCGTGGCTGAAGTGCGCGAGATCGTCGGGTTCTGGAAGGGGTAGGCGACAGGGGACAGGTTAAGGTGTCCCCCCGGGG
>JBEIDC010000046.1:0-21327 GCA_040383665.1 Caulobacter sp. | reverse complement strand
GGCGTAGGCACTGAGGGGACAGTTTAAGATGTCCCTTGGGACACCTTAAACTGTCCCCGACGCCGACGCCCGCGTCATCCTGTCGACAGGCGCTAGGGTGATGGCGAAATGCACGGCCTCCGGACACAATCCGAAGCGGAACATGACTTGAGCCGCCGCCCGGCGCGGGGCTGTATGCGCCGCTCGTCGGAGGACTACGCATGACTCTCTTCGCCGGTCTCTCGGCCTTTCCCATCACGTCCGCGACGCCCGAGGGGCGGGTCATCGAAGCCGACCTGCGCGCCATCCTGCGGCGCATCGCCGATGGCGGCGCGGACACCGTCGGACTTCTGGGCAGCACCGGAACCTACATGTTCCTCGACCGCGACGAGCGGCGGCGCGCGACGGCCATCGCGGTGGAGACCCTGACCGACACGCCGGTGATCGTCGGCATCGGCGCCCTGCGCACCGACCACTCCCGGACGCTGGCGAAGGACGCGGCGGCGGAAGGCGCGGCCGGCCTGCTGCTGGCCCCGGTAAGCTACACGCCGCTGACCGAGGAGGAGGTGTTCCGGCACTTCGCCGCGGTGGCCGAGGCGACCGACACACCGATCGTCATCTACAACAACCCGTCGACGACCAACTTCACCTTCAAGCCGGCGCTGGTGGCGCGGCTTGCCGACGCCATCCCCCGGCATCGCGGCGATCAAGCTGCCGCTGCCGAAGGGCGACATCGCCGAGGACCTGAAGGCCTACCGCGAGGCCGCGCCGCGGCTGACGATCGGCTACAGCGGCGACTGGGGCTGCAAGGACGGGCTGCTGGCCGGCGCCGAGGCCTGGTTCAGCGTCTCGGCCGGGCTGTTCACGTCGCGCGCCGCCGCCCTGACCGCCGCCGCCCGAGCCGGCGACCGGGCCGAGGCCGACCGCCTGGACGCCGCGTTCGCGCCGCTGTGGGAGATCTTCAAGCTCACGGGCGGCATGCGGGCGGCCTATGCGGCGGCCAACCACCTCGGCCTGACGGCGGCGCAGCCGCCGCTGCCGGTCTTGCCGCTGGACGGCGAGTTGCGGGCCAGCCTCGAGGCGGCGGTCGCGGGTCTCTAGTCCCCGCGCACCCGCACGATCACCGTCTGGCTGGCCACGGCCATCAGCTCGCCGGTCTCGGCGAAGAGGTTCATGGCGCCGTGGCCGACGCCGGCGTGGATGCCGCTGATCGAGATCTCGACCAGCACCCAGCGGGTCGGCACGATCTTCAGGACGCGCAGGGTGTTGTCCAGGCTGTTGCCACCCGCCCAGACGCCCAGCGCATGGCCGAAGCCGGACGGCACATAGTCGGCGAATACAGCCAGCAGGGCGGCGTCGACCGGCACGTCCTCGACGGTGCGCAGCCACATCTGCATGCGGCCGTCTTCGCTGATCTCGCCCCTGCGGTTCTTCAGGTCATAGCGGCCCTCCGGCGCGCGGCGTTCGATGCGGCGGTTCAGGTTGTCGCCGTCGTCGCTCCACAGCATCACGGGAAGGCATTCGTCCGGCGGCGGGATGTCGGGCATCCTGGGCCACTGGTGGTCGCGGGTGTCTGGCCGGGCGCCGAGGGCGGCCATGACGCTGACCACCTCGGTCTCGCCGACATGGGCGGTGACCCGCGCCTGGGTCGTGTACTTGCCGGCGTTGGCGATCCGGACGTCGAAGTCGACCACCGACGGCGGCCGGGCGTAGGACAGGTACTGCGCCGTGGCCCAGACCACCGGCCGGCCGCAGGTCTGCTCCAGCGCAGAGATCGAGGCCGCCAGGCCGATGCCGCCGTACATGAACAGGTGCTCGGGCGGCCCGACGCAGATCGGCGGCGTCAGCGGCATGTGCCAGCGGTGCGGATTGTGCGACCCGCGCAGGTCGAAGAACGGCTTGGTCATGGCCGCTGTCTTAGCCAAAGCGACGCGCGCGTCACCTCATTTTCGCTGCGCCGCAGCATTCCGGCTGCTAGAACCCCTGGCGACATCACGGCCACCCCGGAGTCCCCATGGACGCCCCTGCCCGACCGATTGTTCCGCCCGCGCCCTATGTGCATCCGAATGAGCTTTCGACACCGCGGCTGGTGGTCGAGACGCTGCGCAATACGCTCGGCAACTGGTCGCAGGTAGCCTTCGACGAACTCGCCGGCCGGCGAAGGGTGCTGGGGGTGGACAGCATGCTGGTCAGCGATCCGGCCGCCGTCAGGCAGGTGATTCAAACCAACATGACCAACTATCGGCGGCCACTGGCGACCGTCCGGCCGGTCAGACCGCTCGCCGGCTTCGGCGTGCTGTTGGCCGAGGGCGACGACTGGCGCCGTCAGCGCCGAATGCTGGCTCCGGCCTTCACGCCGGGCAGCGTCGAATCCCTGATCCCGCATTTTCACGCCGCCGCCGAAGGTCTTGTCCAGCGCCTGGCCGGCCAGGCCCGGGCCAATCTGGCCGACGCCTTCCATCAGTCGGCGCTGGACGCGGTCCTGCGGTCGCTGTTCTCGCTTTCGGCGGGACCGGAGCAGGTCGAGCTGGCCGCCATGGCGCGCGACTATGTGGCCACGGCCGGGCGCCCGACCTTCCTGGACGGCTTCGCCCGCGCCGAGAGCGATTTCGCCTTCGCCGGCGGGGCCCGTCGACGGTTCCAGACGCGCTGGTTCGCGGCCGTGGACCGCATCGTCGCGGCCCGTCGCGAACGGCCGCCGCGCGAGGATCACGCCGACCTGCTTGACCGGCTTCTGGCCGTCCGCGACGCTGGGACCGGCCAGCCCCTGTCAAACGCAGAAATCCGTGACCAGTGCGCGACCATGTTGTTCGCGGGCTTCGAGACCACGTCACGCCTGCTGTTCTGGGCGACCTATCTGCTGAGCCTCGACGGCGCCGAGCAGACCCGTCTGCGTCAGGAGGTGCGCGGCTTCCCGCCCGGCCGGCTGACAACGTTGGAGGACCTCCACCACTGGCCGCGCCTGCGACAGGTGCTGTTGGAGGCCCTTCGCCTCTACCCGCCGGTGCCGGTCATGATGCGGCAGGCCGTGGGCGAAGACGTGCTCTGCGGCGAGACCATTGGCGAGGGCTGTCTGGTCTGGATCAGCCCCTGGGTGATCCACCGACACAACCGGTTCTGGGATCAGCCGACCGCCTTCATGCCCGACCGCTTCGCCGGCAAGGCCAATCCCTGGGTCACTGAACCGGGCTTTCTGCCCTTCGGCGCCGGTCCGCGCATCTGCATCGGCGCCAGCTTCGCCATGGCCGAGGCGTCCATCCTGTTGGCGACCCTGCTGAGCTGTTTCGAATGGACGCTGGAGTCTGCTCGCCCGGTGATGCCCATCGGCGGGGTGACGACCGCGCCGGACCACGAGCCGTGGTTTCGGGCTGAGCCTTCGGGGACAGCTTAACCTGTCCCCAGCCCCTTTCCTTCCCCGGCGGGAATCGGCGCAGATGCGACCCCATGGGACGATTTCATGAAGACACCACCGTCGTCGAAGCCGACGGCGTCCTGACCGCCACCCTGTCGAAGGACTGGGAGATCTGGGGACCGAACGGCGGCTATGTCGCGGCCATCGCGCTGCGGGCGGCCGGGCTGCGGGCGCCGGAGGGGCACCGCCCGGCGAGCTTCTCCTGCCAGTATCTGTCCGCCGGCGCCTTCGGGCCGGCCCGGGCGGAGGTCCGGGTGGTCAAGGCCGGGCGGTCCGCCGCCTGCCTGGCCGTGGAGCTTTCGCAGGACGGCAAGCCGTTCCTGACCGCCCAGGTCTGGACCACCAACAAGGGCGAGGGCCCGACGATGGCGGCGACGCCCCGGCCGGAAGCGCCTCCGCCCGCCGGCCTCCATCCGATGGAGCACTACCTGCCGCCGGACGCGCCAAAGCACAGGTTCTGGGCCAACTTCGAGACCCGGCCGGTGAAGTGGGTTCCCTGGGGCGAGCAGATCGCGCCGGGCGAGCCCCTCCTGCAATGGCAACGGTTCAGGGACTTCCAGGCCCCCGACGTGTTCGCCGATTGCGCCCGAATGCTGGTCCTGATCGACACGCCGCTGTGGCCGGCCCACCGACGCGCCCAGCCGCCGGAGGCCAACTATATCGCCCCGAGCCTCGACCTTGCGGTCTGGTTCCACCAGGCGCCCGGCGGAGTCGACTGGCTGCTCAGCGACGCCCGGTCCGAGGAATCGCACAGCGGCCTGATTCACGGGATCGGCCGGGTCTGGAGCGAAGACGGCCGCCTTCTGGCCAGCGGCGGCGGCCATATGATCCATACGCCGCCGCGCGGGTGAGGCTCAGCGCTCCGGCGCGACCCGCTCCCAGGCCATGACCGCGTCCACGAAGGCCGCCGGAACCGGCACCGGGCTCTGCTCCTTCGGCGTCGCGCAGACGTAGGTGTTGCGCACGTCGCAGAGCAGCGCCTCGCCGCGGAAGACAGCGATACGGAACAGCATGCTGGTTCGGCCGAACCGCTGGGTCCGGACCGCCAGGGTCAGCGCGTCATCGAAGCGGGCCGAGGACCGGAAGTCGACGTTGGCGTTGACCGCGAAGATATCCGCACCGAACGGCAGGAGGGCGTCGGGATAGGGAAACCCCACCGCCCGCATGTACTCGGTCATCGCGACGTCGGCATAGGTCAGATAGTGCGGGTTGAAGACGATGCCCTGCATGTCGACCTCGGCCCACCGCACCCGCAGGGGCGTGGTGAAGACGAAGTCGGCAAGGATCGAGGACGGTTCCCGCTCGGCCAAGTCAGAAGCCGTAGAGCGTGGCGTACTCGGGATCCTTGGCGGCGATCTGCTTCGCGCAGTCGACCATGACCTTGGCCTGTTTCCAGGTGGCGTCGTCCTGCATCTTGCCGTCCAGCATCACCACGCCGGTGCCGTCGGGCATGGCCTCCAGGATGCGCTTGGCGAAGATCACCTCGCCCGGGTCGGGACTGAACACCTTCTTGGCGATGGCGATCTGGTTGGGGTGCAGGCTCCAGGCGCCGACACAGCCGAGCAGGAAGGCGTTGCGGAACTGCTGCTCGCAGGCCTCGCCGTCGGAGATGTCGCCGAACGGACCGTAGAAGGCGCTGATGCCGTGGGCGGCGCAGGCGTCGACCATCTTTGCGAAGGTGTAGTGCCAGATGTCCTGCTGGGCGGCCTCGCGCGGGGCGCCGTCGTCACGGGGATCCTCGATGACCTTGTAGAAGGGGTGTCCGCCGCCGACGCGGGTGGTCTTCATCCGGCGGCTGGCGGCCAGGTCGGCCGGGCCCAGGCTGATGCCCTGCATGCGCGGGCTGGCCGCGCAGATGGCCTCGACGTTGTTCACGCCCTCGGCCGTCTCGAGGATGGCGTGCAGCAGGATCGGCTTCTTGAGCCCATGCTTGGCCTCCAGCAGGGCCAGCAGCTGGTCCATGTAGTGGATGTCCCACGGCCCCTCGACCTTGGGCACCATCATCACGTCGAGCCGATCGCCCACGCCGGCGACGATGTCGGTGACGTCCTGCAGGTGCCAGGGCGAGTTGAGGCAGTTGATCCGGGTCCACAGGCCGACGCCGAGCGCGGCGAAGTCCGTAGCGTTCGCCATCTCGATGAAGCCGGCGCGGGCGGCGTCCTTGGCGTCGGCGGGAATGGCGTCCTCGAGGTTGCCCAGGATGACGTCGACGGTCGGGGCGATCTCCGGAACCTTGGCGCGGACCTTCTCCAGGTGCGCTGGCACGAAGTGGATCATCCGCTCGACCCGGACGGGAAGTTCACGAAGCGGTTGCGGCGCTCCGATGGCAAGCGGTTTGAAAAACCCGCGCGGCGTCTTCATGGCGTCGTCCCCGTCGTCTTCTTTCGCAATTGCGAGAGGTTTTGCGGCGGCGCGGCGGAGCCGTCAAGCAGACGGCTTGCGCGGCGCGTCCGGATCGTCGTGCCCCGCCGCCAGGGTGTCCTCGATCGCGTCATTGGTCGAGGCGCGGCGGCGGCGGCTCTTGGTCGAGCCTCCGCCGGTGCTTTCCAGTTTCAACGTGCGACGCGCGTCATCGGTTTCCTCGCCGAAAATCGAACGGACGTGCAGGTCGCGTTGCGGGTTGGGCACCTCGATGCCGGCATTGCGCAGCGCGTCGTCGATGGCCCAGGTGTAGGCCGCCTGGATGGCGTTGGGCCGTTTGACCGCCTCCAGGCGCGGCCAGACCACCAGCTCGTAGTTCAGGGCGGAGTCGCCGAAGCCGACGAGCCAGACCTGGGTGCGATAGGTGGCGCTGTCAGGCAGGGTGAAGGGCACGGCCTTGGCCGCCTCCAGCACCGCGTCCCGCACCTTCTCCTTGTCAACGTTGTAGGCGGCGCGGAACGGGATGCGGATCCGGCGGGTGTGGCCGCGCAGGGTCCAGTTGGTCACCGTGCCCTGGATCAGCTGGCTGTTGGGGATCAGGATGTCGACGCTGTCGTTGTTGCGGATGCGGGTCGCCCGGGCGCCGATCTCGTGGACCACGCCGCGCTGGCCGCTTTCGAGCTCGATGTAGTCGCCGACGCGCAGCTCCTCGTCGAAGATCAGCACGATGCCGGAGACGAACTCCTTGACGATGCCCTGCAGGCCCAGGCCGACGCCGACGCCGAGCGCGCCGCCGAACACCGCCAGCGACGACAGATCGACGCCCAGGGTCGAGACCCCGGCGATGATCCCGACCACGATCAGGCCGTAGGTCGACAGTTTCTCGACGATGTAGAGCGCCGCGCCGCCGCGCGAGACCCTGGCCCGCGCCCGGCCGAGCGCCAGACCGATCAGCCGCGCCGCGACGATGGCCACGACGACGGTGATCAGCGCCGCAACCAGGCCGCCAACAGTCACCGGCGTCTTGCCGATGCTGAACAGCACCAGTTCCTTCACCTGCTCAAGCTGTTCGAGTTCCGGCTGCATCCGGGCCTAGGCCTTCTTCACGAACTCGGTACGAAGCACGAGCCCCCGCACCTTGTCGACATTGGCCTCGATCTCGTCGGGGCTTCCCGTCAGGCGGATCTTCTTCACCAGGGTTCCGCGTTTCAGCGTGACGCCGCCCGAACCCTTGACCTTGAGGTCCTTGATCAGGGTGACGCTGTCGCCATCTGCGAGGACGGCGCCATTGGAATCGCGGGTGTCATCCAAGGCGTCAGTCCTTCCGACTCAAGGGATGCTTGCTTCTTACCACCTCCGCCAGCCGGTCGCCCGCGACATGGGTGTAGATCTGGGTGGTGGCGATGTCGGCGTGGCCCAGCAGGGTCTGGACGACGCGCAGGTCGGCGCCGCCCTCGAGCAAATGGGTGGCGAAGGCGTGGCGCAGGACGTGGGGGCTGACCTTCGCCGGGTCGATGCCGGCGACGATCGCGGCCTCTTCCAGCAGCTGGGAAAAGCGCCGGGGCGTCAGGCGGCCGGCCTTGCCGCGCGACGGGAACAGCCAGGGATTGGCCGCGTCGCCTCTGGGCAGGAAATCCTTGCGCACCGCCAGCCAGGCCTTCACCGCCGTGCGGGCGGCGTCGTTGAGAGGCGCCAGCCGCTCCTTGCCGCCCTTGCCCTTGACGATCAGGTAGGCCGGGTCCCGCGCCAGGGCGGTCAGGGGCAGGCCCATCACCTCCGACACCCGCATGCCCGAGGCGTAGGTCAGCTCGACCAGGGCCGCCAGCCGCAGGCCCTGGCCGCCGTCCTTCGCCGCCGCGGCGGCGATCAGCCGCTCGACCTCCTGTCGCGAGAGAACCTTGGGCAGCGGGCGGCCCTGCTTCGGCGCCTCGACCCGGCGGGAAGGGTCGTCGGTCCTCCAGCCTTCCCCCAGCACGAACCGGTAGAACTGCCTTATGGACGAGCGCCGACGGGCGGCCGTCGCGGGGGCGAGGCCGGCGGCGCCCAGACCGGCGAACCAGGCTTCGATATCCTCGTCCGAAGCGGTGGAAAGGTCCCGGCCCCGCGCCCTGAGGAAGGCCGCGGCGTCCGCCAGGTCCTTGCCGTAGGCGGTCAGGGTGTTGCGGGCGGCCGCGCGCTCGACGGCCATCATCTCGAGGAAGGCGTCGACCCAGCCCTCGCTCATTCGACCTGCAGCGCTGCGAACGCTTCTCCGGCGAAGGCGACGGCGGACTCGGTCAGGCCCGCGCGGCGCAGCGCCGAGACAAGACGGGCGTAGTCCGCCGGTCGGGGCTTGCCCCCGGCCTCGCCGACGATGACCAGGGCCAGAAGCGCCGTCTCGCCCTTGAGGCCCGCGTCGGCGGCAAGGTCGAGCGCGGCCAGGCGACCGGACGTGGCGACGCCCGGGGGCGCGGTGAAGGTCGCGATGACAGCCCGCTGGTCGGCGGTCGGCGTCGCACCCAAGGCGATGGCGACCAGGACGGCGGCTTCATGGCGTGGGCGGGCCTTGGCGTCGGCGGCCTGGGTCTGGCGCAGCAGGGCGTCGAACTCAGCGGCGCGGCCCTCGTTCCGGGCGAACCGTTCGGCGAGATCGGTCCCGGAAGCGGCGACGGGCGGCGCGGCGCCGGCGATCATCGCCGCCACGGCGGGCGAGGCGCCCTTGGCGGCCGGGATGTCCAGCGCCAACCTGCGCGACAGCGAATACTCCAGCCCGTTGCGCACCGAGGCGGCGCCGGGATCCCCCGCGCCGGCGATTACCGCGCCGATCAGTCGGGAGATGACCGGGTCCCGCTGCTTTTCACTGGCAAGGGTCAGGGTCAGCTCGGCCAGAACGACATCGCCCGCCCGCGCCTCGCAATAGGCGCGCAGCCTCAGCCAGTAGAGCTCGCCCCGTCCGACCGACAGCTCATCGGCGATGCGACAGGCGCGGTCATCGTCGCCGATGATCAGCGCGGTCTCGGCGACCGCCTGGGCCAGCGCCGGATGGGTGGGCAGGTTGCCGGCGCGTTCGGCGGCGGCCCAGGCGTCCCGCGGGCGGCCCAACGCCAGCAGGGCCTGAATCCGGGCGCCGGCGACATCGGGATCGCGTCCCGCGCCCTCGGGACCGACCGCGGCGACGGCCATCAGTCGCCAGGCCAGGTCGCCGACGGCCGGCGTCAGGGGGCGGGTCCCGATGGCGGGGATCAGCGCCGTCGCCGTCTGGCCCGAACTGCCGCGCCAGATATCGGCGGGCAGGCCGGTGTCGCGCGACCCCAGGGAGAAGTAGTCGGGCGCGGCCAGGGGCGTGACCTCGACCTGGGCGGCGGCCGGGCTGGCGAGCAGGAGGGCGAAGGCGGCGAGGAGTGAAGGTCGCATGCGAGAACCCTAGCACCTCTGCCGGCCGGAAGGGGAGTGGTGGCTCCCGGTCGGTAGCTGTTGGCCCGGAGCCCGCCTATCGTGTAATCGGAACTGCGCCATGAACCCGGACCCACGACTTCGTCGCAAGACCATCGCCCTCGTCGGACTCATGGGGGTGGGCAAGAGCAGCATCGGCCGCCGCCTGGCGCTGGCGCTGGACCTGCCTTTCCGCGACGCCGACACCGAGGTCGAGACCGCCGCCGGCCGCACGATCAGCGAGATCTTCGAGACCTTCGGCGAAGCGGCCTTCCGCGAGGGCGAGCGCAAGGTGATCGCCCGGCTGATGGACGAGGGCCCCTTCGTGCTGGCCACCGGCGGCGGCGCTTTCGTCAACGACGAAACGCGGGCGCTGATCAAGGCGCAGGCCGTTTCGGTCTGGCTCAAGGCCGACCTGGAGTTGCTGGCCCGCCGCATCGGCCGCAAGGACACCCGCCCTCTGGTGCGCGGCAAGGACCCGCTGGAGGTCCTGACCGAGCTCGCCCAGGTCCGCTACCCGATCTACGCCCAGGCCGACATTGTCGTCGAAACCGGCGACACGCCCCACCAGGAAGCCGTCGAGGCCCTCCTCGACGCCCTGACTACCCATCTGGCCGGAGCCGAAGCTTGATCCGCACCCTTCCCGTGGGCCTTGGCGACCGCGCCTACGACGTCGTCGTCGGGCCAGGCCTGATCGATCGCGCCGGCGATTTCATCGCGCCGCTGCTGAAGAACCGTCGCACCGCCATCGTCACCGACAGTCATGTCGGCGAGCACCACGGCGAGCGGCTGTCGGCCGCGCTGGAGCGCGCCGGCATCGCCGTCGACATCGTCACCGTGCCGGCCGGCGAGGAGAGCACGAGCTTCGAGGGACTGGGCGATCTGTCCGACCGGCTGCTGGCGCTGGAACTGGACCGGGGGGACGTCATCGTCGCCTTCGGCGGCGGCGTGGTCGGCGACCTCGCCGGGTTCGCGGCCTCGATCTACAAGCGCGGCATCGACTTCGTGCAGGTTCCCACCAGCCTGCTGGCCCAGGTCGACAGTTCGGTGGGCGGCAAGACCGCCATCGACACCCCGCGCGGCAAGAACCTGATCGGGGCCTTCCACCAGCCCCGTCTGGTGCTGGCCGACCTCGATGTGCTGGCCACCCTGCCCGCCCGGGAAATGGTCTGCGGCTACGCCGAGGTGATCAAGTACGGCATGCTCGGCGACGCGGACTTCTTCACCTGGCTGGAGCGCCACGGCGCCAGGGTGCTGGAGCGCGAGCTCGAGGCCCTCAGCCATGCCGTCGCCCGCTCGGTCGAGATGAAGGCGGAGATCGTCGCCGAGGACGAGAAGGAACAGGGCCGCCGGGCGCTGCTCAACCTCGGCCACACCTTCGGTCACGCGCTGGAAGCCGAGTGCGGCTTCGGCGAGGCGCTGAAGCACGGCGAAGCCGTCGGCGCCGGCTGCGCCATGGCCTTCCGCTTTTCGGCCATGCTCGGCCTCTGTCCGGACATCGACGCGGCCCGGGTTGAACAGGCCCTCAAGGCAGCCGGACTGCCGACCCGCCTGGGCGACCTGCCCCAGGGGGCCGGATTCCACGCCGACCGGCTGATCGCCCACATGGGCCAGGACAAGAAGGCCCAGGGCGGGACCCTGACCTTCATTCTCGCGCGCCGCATCGGCGAGGCGTTCACCGCCAAAGGGGTGGATCCCGTCCCCCTGCGCGACTTCCTCATCACCGAAGGAGCCCTGCCGTGATCGTGGCCATGATAGCCACCCTGGCGCCCGCCCTCGTCATCCTGCTCGGGATCGGCGCGCTGATCTCGGCCGCAGAGACGGCGATGACCGCCGCCAGCCGTGGCCGGATGCACCAGCTGGAGCGCGAGGGCGACCGGGGCGCCGCCCGCGTGAACAAGATGATGGGCAACCAGGAGACCATGATCGGGGCCATCCTGCTCAGCAACAATGTGGTCAACATCGGCGCCTCCGCCCTGACCACAAGCGTTCTGGCGGTGGCCTTTCCCGGGCCCATCGGCGTCTTGATGTCGACCGTCGTGATGACCGTGCTGGTCGTGGTGTTCGGCGAGATCCTGCCCAAGACCCTGGCCATCACCCGGCCGGAAGTCGTGGGCCGGACCCTGTCGATCCCCACCTACTGGGTTGTGAAAATCTTCGGCCCGATGGCCAACGGCGCCCAGTGGATCGTGCGCCAGACCCTGCGTCCGTTCGGCATCAACCTGTCGATGGAGACTGACGTCCTCGCCGCCCACGAGGAGATCCGCGGCGCGGTCGAGTACCACCACTCCGAAGGCGTGGTCGAAAGCGGCGACCGGCGCATGCTGGGCGGCGTGCTCGACCTGAGCGAGATGGACGTCAGCGAGGTGATGGTCCACCGCAAGTCGGTGTTCATGCTCGACGCGGACCAGCCATCCCGGGACCTGCTCAAGAACGCCCTCGACTCCGGCCACAGCCGGGTGCCGCTGTGGCGGGACAATCCCGACAACGTCATCGGCGTGCTGCACATCAAGGACGTCATCCGCGAGATGTCGGACGAGGATGTCGGCCTGGACCAGGTCGAGGTCGCCCGGCTGATCCGCAAGCCATGGTTCACCCCCGACACCACCAAGCTGAAGGATCAGCTGAACGCCTTCCTCAAGAAGCGGAGTCACTTCGCGCTGGTCGTCGACGAGTACGGCGTGCTGCAGGGTGTGGTCACCCTGGAGGACATCCTCGAGGAGATCGTCGGCGAGATCGATGACGAGCACGACACCGCGGTCGCGGGCGTCAAGGCCCACGCCGACGGCTGGTACGATATAGACGGCTCGGTGACGGTCCGGGACCTGAACCGCGCGCTCGACTGGGATCTGCCCGACGACCAGGCCGTGACCATCGCCGGCCTGGTGATCCACGAGGCCCAGACCATCCCGGAGGAAGGCCAGACCTTCATCTTCCACCACCACCGGTTCCAGATCGTCAAACGGCGGCGCAACCAGATCACCGGCCTCCGGATCAGCCCTCGCCTCGACGCCGAGGGCAACTGGCTGGACAGCCACTCCGGCTGACCCCGGAACTGACGAGGCCGGGCGACGTTGGTGCGTTGACAGGCCGGTGGCCACGCGTCCGGGGGAACCGGGTTGAGATCATTGCCGCACATGATCGAGGGCCGGCGGCGAGGCGGCTTCGGCGCGCGACCGCCCATGGCGGCGCTGGAAGAAGGGGACCTGTCGTGACGGGCGATCGTCTTGTGGGGCTGCGCGTCCTGGTCGTCGAGGACGAGATGCTCGTCTCGATGCTGGTCGAGGACATGCTGGCAGACTTCGGCTGCTCGGTCGTCGGGCCCGCTCCGGACCTGGACGCGGCGATGGCCCTGGCGCTCGGCGCCGAGATCGACGCCGCTCTGCTCGACGTCAACGTCGCGGGCCAGGCGATCTTCCCGGTGGCCGACGCCCTGAAGGCGCGGGGCGTCCCGTTCGCCTTCGCCAGCGGCTACGGCGCGGCCGGGGTCGAGGGAGACCACCGCGGTGCGCCGGTGTTGCAGAAGCCGTTCCGCCAGATCGACCTGGAACGGGCGCTGACCGGTCTGATGTCGGGCTAACCCTCGCCAGGGGCGAAGACCTTCAGCGACAGGGCATGCACCGGCCCGGCGAGTTCGTCGGCCAGGGCGGCGTAGACCTGCCGCTGGCGCGCGACGCGCGCCACGCCGGCGAAGGCGGCGGACTCGATCAGGACATTGAAATGACTCTCCCCACTCTCGCGGTGGCCGGCGTGGCCGGCGTGGCGATCGGAGTCATCCACCACTTCGAGGCGTGACGGAGAAAACGCAGCCGTCAGCTTTTGCACGATCAGTTCGGCGACAGGGCCCATTTTGCAAAGGTCAATTCTTGATTGAGAAAGGTTGGGGTCCATACTTCGTCCCATGTCCGGCGCCTTTCAATACCGTCCCAGATTCGTGGACATCCGGGTTCGGCCTCCCAAGCCTGAAGAGGAGGAGGCGGCCGAGCACGATGTCACGCGCCTCAAGCCCGGCGAAAAGCGCTGCGAGCACTCCGACTGCCTGTCGGTGGCCACCGCCCGCGCGCCCAAGGCCCGCAACATGCCCGGCCAGTTCTACTGGTTCTGCCAGTCGCACGCGGCCGAGTACAACAAGTCCTGGAACTTCTTCGCCGGCATGACCGAAGAGGCGATCGCGCGGGCCCAGGCCGAGCGGATCACCGGCGAACGCCCGACCTGGAGCTTCAAGGCCTCCAACCGCTCGCGGGAAGCCGCCGCCCAGGCCCAGGGCCCGATGGGCTGGAACGACCCGTTCAGCCTGTTCGGCTTCGGCCGCGCCGACCGCTCCGGCGTCGAGGCGCCGCCGCAACGCGCCGACGGCCGGGTGCTGGGCAAGCTCGAGCGCAACGCCCTGGCCGACCTGGACCTGACCGATGTCGCCGACAAGACCCAGATCCGGGTCCGCTACACCGAGCTGGTCAAGAAGTGCCACCCCGACAGCAATGGCGGCGACCGTAGCGCCGAGCACAAGCTGCAGCGCGTGCTGAAGGCCTGGAAGACGCTGAAGAAGGCCGGCCTGGCCTGACGTCGGCCGCCCGGAGCGCCCTCCCCGCGATCTCCTCGGCTTTTTCATCAAACGACTGTTTGCTGATCAGCGTTTAGGCGCTAATCGGTCAGACCATCATGGCCGACATTTCCGATACCGCAGCTTCCGATCCCCTCCTGGGTCTCGTCCCCGACAAGCAGATCACGATCCGTGACGCCTTCGGGATCGACTCCGACATGAAGGTCCCGTTCTTCTCGACGAAGGACAGCCACGTGCCGGACGTCGACGAGTCCTACCGGTTCGACCCGCAGACCACGCTGGCGATCGTCGCGGGCCTGGCCTTCGACCGCCGGGTGATGATCCAGGGCTATCACGGCACCGGCAAGTCGACGCACATCGAGCAGGTCTGCGCCCGGCTGAACTGGCCGATGGTGCGGGTGAACCTCGACAGCCACGTCAGCCGCATCGACCTGGTCGGCAAGGACGCCATCGTCCTGAAGGACGGCAAGCAGATCACCGAGTTCCGCGAAGGCATCCTGCCCTGGTGCCTGCAGCGTCCGATGGCGCTGGTGTTCGACGAATACGACGCCGGCCGGCCGGACGTGATGTTCGTGATCCAGCGCGTGCTGGAGTCGGGCAGCAAGCTGACCCTGCTCGACCAGAACCGCGTGATCCGGGCCAACCCGTATTTCCGCCTGTTCTCGACGACCAACACCATCGGTCTGGGCGACACCACGGGGCTCTACCACGGCACCCAGCAGATCAATCAGGCGCAGATGGACCGCTGGTCCATCGTCACGACCCTCAACTACCTCGACCACGACGCCGAGGCCGAGATCGTGCTGGCCAAGAACCCGGGCTACGCCACGCCGGAAGGCCGCCGCACCCTGGCCGCCATGGTCCGCGTCGCCGACATGACCCGCAACGCCTTCATGAACGGCGACATCTCCACCGTCATGAGCCCGCGCACCGTCATCACCTGGGCCCAGAACGCCGACATCTTCGGCGGCGACCTGGCCCTGGCCTTCCGTCTGACCTTCCTGAACAAGTGCGACGAACTGGAACGCCCGACCGTGGCGGAGTTCTACCAGCGCGCCTTCGGCGAGGACCTGCCGGAGAGCGCGGCGCGGGTGAAGGTGGCGTAAGGGGGCGGCTGCTCCCACAATCTTCCCAACCGCCATAATCAGACTCGCCCCGACGCCCCCTGCGAACGGCCTGACCGGAAGGGCTGGGCGGCACACCCCGCATCCCTTCTCCCTGTGCGGGAGAAGGCGGGAACGTTGCTATTGGCATTGCGTCCTTCGACACGGCCCTTCGGTCTTGCTCTGGATGACCAAGATGGAAGGTTGCCCCCCAAAGTCATGCTGAGCAGCGCTCGAAGAGCGCGTGTCGAAGCACGCAGGACGGTCAGTGAATCCCGCCGCCCAGCGCATCGCCGCTGCCATCCCCACAGCCCGAGCCACCATCCACCGGCAGGATGGCGCCGTTGATGTAGCGGGCGGCGTCGGAGCTGAGGAACAGCGCCGCGGCGCCGATCTCGTCTTTGGTGCCATAGCGGCGGGCCGGGACGCGGCCCTTGATGCGGGCCTCGGCCTCGGGCGTGGGGGCGAGGCGCAGCATACCTTCGGTGTCCTCGATCGGGCCGGGCGAGATGGCGTTGACCCGCACGCCGGCGGGGCCCCACTCCAGCGCCAGACACTGGGTCAGCATGTTGATGCCGGCCTTGGCGGCGCAGACGTGGGCCTGGAACATCGAGGCGCGCGTCGCCTGTCCGGCGGTGATCGAGATCAGAGAAGCGCCCGGCTTGCGCAGGAACTCGTACGACGCGCGCAGCACGTTGAAGGTGCCGATCAGGTCGATGTCGACCACGGTCTTGAAGCCGTTGGCCGACATGCCCAGCGCCGGGGCGACGAAGTTGCCGGCCGCGCCGGAGATGACCGTGTCGATGTCGCCGAAAGTCTCGTGGGTGGCGCGCAGCGCGGCCTCGACGGCGGCGTAGTCACGCACATCGGCGGCGATGCCGATGGCCCGGCCGCCGTTGATCCCGGCGATCTCGGCGGCGGCGGCGGCGATCTTCTCGGGGCTGCGGCTGATCAGGGCGACGTTGGCGCCCTCGCGCGCGAAGCAACGGGCGATGCCCAGGTTGATGCCGCTCGATCCGCCCGCCACGAACAGGGTCTTGCCCGCCTGACTGTCGCCCATGGTCTTTCGCTCCCGGTGTCTGTTTCCTGGAGCCTAGCTGGACGCCCTCCCGCCGGGGGAGGCAAGGGCCATCCGGTCAGGGTGCGACGGGCAGCGTCTCCAGCCCGCGGAAGAAGGGCAGCGTGCGCCAGACCGGCTCGGCGTCCGGATCGGCCAGACGCAGGTCCGGGAAGCGCTCGAACAGCTTCACCAGCGCCACCTGGGCCTCCAGCCGCGCCAGCGGGGCGCCGATGCAGATGTGCGAGCCGCCGCCGAAGCTGACGTGCGGCTTGCCCTTCCGCGTGATGTCGAAGCGGTCGGGGTCCTCGAACGCCGCCGGGTCGCGGTTGGCGGCGCGCAGGAAGGTGGTCAGCGACTGAGTCTGACGGATCGGGCAGCCGCCGACCTCCATGTCGCGCGAGGCGACGCGGCCGGTGACATCCACAGGCCCTTCGTAGCGCAGCACCTCCTCGACGGCCCCGGCGGCCAGCTTCGGATCGGCCTTCAGCTTGGCGAGCTCCACCGGATTGAGCAGCAGCAGGCGCACGCCGTTGCCGATCAGGTCGGTGGTGGTCAGGTTGCCGCCGACCAGCAGGGCCTGCAGGTTGATGCGGATCTCGTCATCGCTCAGCGGCGCGCCGCCGGCCTGCAGCGTGACCATGTCGCTGACCAGGTCATCGCGCGGCGCGGCCCGACGGTCGTCCATCAGGGCGGTGAAGTATTCATGCAGCGCCACGGCCGACCGCTCCATATGCGCGGTCTGCTCGGCGTTGCGGAACGGGTTGAGGCCGAGGATCACGCCCTCGGACCAGTCGCGGAAGTCGTCCAGCCGGTCGTGCTCGACGCCGAGAATCTCGGCGATGGCGTCGACCGGCACCGGCACGCAGAAGGTCGCCATAAGGTCGAAGGTCGGCTGACCGGCGACAGCGTCGAGGTAGCGGTCGATGATCCGCTCGGCATGCGGCCGGAACTTCGCGACCCGTGCATACAGCGCCTGGGCCAGCGGCTGGCGGACGCGGGCGTGGTCGGGGTTGTCCAGCATCAGGATGCTGGTGGTGCTGGTGCGCGGCAGGTTGGGGTCAACGGTGTCGGCGAACCGCCGCTGCATGACCGCCGAGGCCTCGGCGTTGATCGGGTCGCGCCACAGGCTGTTGTCCGAGACGATGGCCCGGACGTCGTCGTAGCGGCTGATGACGAAGGTGCCGGCCATGGCGTCGCGGTGCACGGGGCAGGTCTCGCGCATCGGACCCAGCACCGCGTGCGGATCGGCGCGATAGGTCGGGTCCAGCGGCGTCAGCTGCAGCATGCCGGGGGGCGAAGCGTC
The DNA here is from genome assembly GCA_040383665.1 of Caulobacter sp. Classification (GTDB taxonomy): domain Bacteria; phylum Pseudomonadota; class Alphaproteobacteria; order Caulobacterales; family Caulobacteraceae; genus Caulobacter. Next base: position 4,137 of record JBEIDC010000046.1, on the reverse strand, counting down.
ATCGGCCATGGTCGTCTCTCCGGTGTCAGCCGCGCTCTGATGGCGCGATCAGGCCGTGAGTGTCGCTTAGGGAACGCCAGGTTGCCAACGGTTAGTTTGGGAATGCGCCGTGACCGGATCGACCGCTGTCGCCCCGAATCGGCTTGCCCCGTCGGCCCCGCGCCCATAGAAGCCGCCCAACATCCCCAGCGCGAAGACCCGTCCGATGAAGCTGCTCGCAGGCAACTCCAACCGTACGCTGGCCACCGCGATCGCCGAATATCTCGACATGCCGCTGACCAGGGCGCAGGTGCGCCGGTTCGCCGACAACGAGGTTTTCGTCACCATCGACGAGAACGTGCGGGGCGAGGATGTCTTCATCATCCAGTCGACCAGCTATCCGGCCAACGACAACCTGATGGAGCTGCTGATCTGCATCGACGCCCTGAAGCGGGCCTCGGCGCGTCGCATCACCGGGGTGCTGCCCTACTTCGGCTACGCCCGGCAGGACCGGAAGACCGGCGGCCGTACGCCGATCTCGGCCAAGCTTGTCGCCAACCTGATCACCCGCGCCGGCGCCGACCGGGTGCTGACCATGGATCTGCACGCCGGACAGATTCAGGGTTTCTTCGACATCCCCACCGACAACCTGCTGCCCGTGCCGCTGCTGGCCAACGACATCCGCGAGCAGTACGGCCGCGCCGCCGCTGACGTGATGATCGTCTCGCCGGACGTCGGCGGCGTGGTCCGGGCCAGGGCCCTGGCCAAGCGCATCGACGCCGACCTGGCCATCGTCGACAAGCGCCGCTCCGCCCCGGGCGAGAGCGAGGTGATGAACATCATCGGCGACGTCGCCGGCCGCCACTGCATCCTGTTCGACGACATCGTCGATTCCGCCGGCACCCTGTGCAACGCCGCCAAGGCCCTGGTCGACCAGGGCGCGACCGAGGTCAGCGCCTATGTCACCCACGGCGTACTGTCGGGCCTGGCCGCCGAGCGGGTGAAGAACTCGGTCATGAAGGAGCTGGTGGTCACCGACTCCATCGAGTTTTCGGACGAGGTGAAAGCCTGCGACAAGATCCGCAGCGTCAGCTGCGCTCCCCTGATAGGCGAGGCGATCCGCCGTATCGCCAATGAAGAGTCGGTGTCGAAGCTTTTCGATTGAAGGGGCGGCGAAGACAAAACCGCGTTCGACGGAGGGTTAACGCGCTGCGTCACATTCTCGCCGTCCAACTGAGTTCTATTGACTTCATCGGGCGCCGGTGGGGGAAATCGCAGCCATGAAACTGATGTTGCACGCCCGCCGCTTCGCGCCCGTCGCCGCGCTCGCCGCCCTGACCGTGCTGGTCACCGCCTGTAATACGGCGGCCCCGCCGCCGCCCGTTCTGCCGCCGCCTCCGCCGCCGCCGCCGCCGCCGATCACCCTGGCGCCGCAACTGATCCAGGAAGCCAGCGCCTGGCGCGGCTACATGGCCCGGGCCGGCTCGATCGCGCCGCAGTTCGCCGACGGCGGCCAGATCGCCTCGTCCCTGAGACTGGCGGCCGCCTACGAACCGCGGCAGTTCCAGCGCGGCGCCGTGGCCTACGCCGCCATCCTGGCGCTGCAGGACCAGACCTTTGTCCAGGGCCTGCGCGCCCAGGCCGCTGACCCGGCCGGCCGCATCGCCCTGCGCGACCAGATCGTCGCCAACCCGAACACGGTGGTGAACCTGCCGGGCGCCCAGGGCGCCGCCGACCTGATCGTCGCCGGCGTGGGCGCGGACGCAACCCGTCTGCTGATCAGCGGCCGAGCGGTGAAGCAGGCGGCCTATGACGTCCAGCGCATGCCCTGGTCGAAGAAGGACGTCGTCAATCGCGAGGGCCGCCTGATCGAGGCCCGCACGCTGAGCACCAGCCCGATGCTGGGCGACGCCTCCGACGTGTTGATGCTCTCGCAGGCCTACAACGGCGCCGCGCCGATGACCGTGATCCCCCAGCCGGCGCCGGCGCCCTGGTCGCCGCTGGTCATCCGCGGCATGGCTCTGGGCGCGCTGGCGGCGCTGGGTGAAGCCGGCGACGCCGACTCGCCGCAGATCAACTCGGTCACCGAGGAGCAGTCGAGCGGCTTCTGCCTGAAGATGGCCAAGCTCAACATGTACCAGTGCCTGGCGGTGTCCAAGCCGCACTACGAGGATGTCTTCTGCCTCGGCCAGCACATCATGATCGATACCGGCCAGTGCATGATCAAGGCGTCGGGAGCGGCCATGCCGCCCGAGCCGCCGCCGCCGCCCAAGCCCGCGCCCAAGGTGGCGGCGACCGGCAAGAAGTCCGCTGCCCGCCCCTAGGCGTTTCGTTCGCGGGCCGGGGCAGAGTCACGTTGCGTCCCCGGTACAAAGCGTGTATCGAGCGCAACCCTGAATTCACAGACCGTCGCCGCGCGGAGTTCTCTGCCGCGGCGACGTCGTTTTGAGACCAAGAACACCATGGCCGAGATCGTCCTGAACGTCGAAGTCCGTGAGCGCACCGGCACCGGCGGCGCCCGTGAAGCCCGCCGCGCCGGCAAGGTGCCGGGCATCCTGTACGGCGGCTCCAAGGCCCCCGTGGCCATCGCCGTGCGCGAGAACGAGTTCCGCAAGTCGCTCTACACCGGCAAGCTGCTCGGCCACCTGGTGACGCTGAAGTACGGCGACGAAACCCAGCCGGTCATCGCCAAGGACGTCCAGTTCGACCCGGTCACCGACATGCCGGTGCACTTCGACCTGTACCGCGTCGACGAGACGGGCGTGATCAAGATCGCCGTCCCGGTGCACTTCAAGAACCATGAAGCCTCGCCCGGCCTGAAGGCCGGCGGCTCGCTGGAAGTCGTTCGCCACGAAGTGGAAGTGAGCGCTCCGGCCCAGTCGATCCCGGAAGAACTGGTCGTCGACCTGACCGGCAAGGTCATGGGCGACACCATCCGCATCGGCGATGTCGTGCTGCCCAAGGGCGTCAGCCCGGTGGTTCAGGACCGCGACTTCGTGATCGCGACCATCAAGGTCTCCTCGGCCGCCATGTCGGAAATCGCCGAAGAAGCCGCCAACGCCGGGAACTGATCCCCCGCGCAGCGCGACGAGATCCACGGGCGGGCCTAGGCTCGCCCGTTTTCGTTTGAGCCCTCTGCGGGAGGCCCCGGATGACGCTGATCCTCGCCGGCCTCGGCAACCCGGGGCCCAAGTACGAGAAGAACCGCCACAACGTCGGATTTCTGGCGATGGACGCCATCGCCCGCCGCTGGGCGACGGCCCCCTGGCGCGCGCGATTCCAGGGCCTGGCCTGCGAGGGCCAGATCGAGACCTCCGGCGGCGTCGTGAAGCTGCTGATGCTCAAGCCGCAGACCTTCTACAACGAGACCGGGCGGGCCGTGGGCGAGGCGGTGCGGTTCTTCAAGCTCAAGCCCGCCGACGTCATCGTCTTCCATGACGAGATCGACCTGGCGCCCGGCCGTTTCCGGATGAAGACCGGTGGCGGTGCGGCCGGCAACAACGGCATTCGCTCGGTCACGGCCCAGGTCGGCGCCGACTTCCGGCGGGCCCGCATCGGCGTCGGCCATCCCGGCGACAAGGACATGGTCATGCACTATGTCCTGGGCGATCTGCACAAGGCCGAGCACATCTGGCTGGACCCGATGCTGGACGCCATCGCCGACGCCCTGCCCTTCGCCGCCGCCGGCGACGACGAGCGCTACCAGGCCGAGGTCATGCGCCTGGCCCCCGCCCCGAAGGCCGATCCGCGCAAGCAGGCGCGCGAGGGCGGCGACGCCTGACGACAACTCCGCCCTGATCGGCTATAGCCGCGCCACCTTTTCGTTCGAGAACTCCATGGCCCTGAAAGTCGCGATCGTCGGCCTGCCCAACGTGGGCAAGTCGACCCTGTTCAACGCCCTGACCCAGACGGCGTCGGCCCAGGCGGCCAACTACCCGTTCTGCACCATCGAGCCGAACACCGGCGATGTGGCGGTCCCGGAGCCGCGCCTCGACGCCCTGGCGGAAATCGCCGGCTCGAAGGAAATCATTCCGTCGCGGATCACCTTCGTCGACATCGCCGGCCTGGTGCGCGGCGCGTCCAAGGGCGAGGGCCTGGGCAACCAGTTCTTGGCCAACATCCGGGACTGCGACGCCGTGGCCTTCGTCGCCCGCTGCT
>JBEIDC010000045.1:0-21602 GCA_040383665.1 Caulobacter sp. | reverse complement strand
GGTACGTTCCAGTCGATATCCGACAGGTGCACCATGCCGTCGATGTCGTTGTCCAGGCCGAGGAACAGGCCGAACTCCGTGGCGTTCTTGACCTCGCCCTCGACCGTGGAGCCCACGGGATGGGCGGCCAGGAAGGCCTCCCAAGGGTTGTCCATGGCCTGCTTGAGGCCGAGGGACACCCGCCGCTTGGACGGGTCGACGTCGAGCACGACAACGTCGACTTCCTGAGAGGTCGAGACGATCTTGCCCGGGTGGACGTTCTTCTTGGTCCAGGACATTTCCGAGACGTGGACCAGGCCCTCGACACCGGCTTCCAGCTCCACGAAGGCGCCGTAGTCGGTGATGTTGGTGATCCGGCCGGTGAGACGGGCGCCCACGGGGTACTTGGCCTCGACGCCGTCCCAGGGGTCCGACTGCAGCTGCTTCATGCCCAGGGAGATGCGCTGGGTGTCGGGATTGATCTTGACGATCTGGACCCGGACCGTGTCGCCCACCGCCAGCACCTGGCTGGGATGGTTGACGCGCTTCCAGCTCATGTCGGTGACATGCAGCAGGCCGTCGATGCCGCCCAGGTCCACGAAGGCGCCGTAGTCGGTGATGTTCTTGACCACGCCTTCGCGGATCTCGCCTTCCTGCAGCTGTCCGACGAGCTCGGTGCGCTGCTCGGCGCGGGCCTCCTCCAGGATGGCGCGGCGGGAGACGACGATATTGCCCCGCGGACGGTCCATCTTGAGGATGGCGAAGGGTTGTTCCTTGCCCATCAGCGGACCGACGTCGCGGACCGGACGGATGTCGACCTGCGAGCCCGGCAGGAAGGCGCTGGCGCCGCCCAGGTCGACGGTGAAGCCGCCCTTCACGCGGCCGACGATCGAGCCCATGACCGGCTGGCCATCGGCGAACACGACTTCCAGACGGGTCCAGGCTTCTTCGCGCTTGGCCTTCTCACGGCTCAACACCGCTTCGCCCAGGGCGTTCTCGAGGCGCTCGAGGAAGACTTCGACCGAGTCGCCGATCTTCAGCGTGGGCTTGCCGTTCTCGTCGACGCCGAATTCCTTGATCAGGATGCGGCCTTCGGTCTTCAGACCGACGTCGACAATGGCGAAGTCCTTTTCGATCCCGACGACCAGGCCCTTGATGACGGTGCCTTCGGCGAAATCGCCGGCTCCGCCCATGGAGGCGTCGAGGAGGGCCGCGAAATCATCGCGGCTGGGGTTGAGGCTGAGATCGTCGGCCATAGGTGCTGAGGTCATTTCTGCTAGCGGAACGCGCCAGGCGGCGGGATTGCCACGGAGTCCGGGCGTTCCTGGGTTTTCTGGAGATTTTTGCGCCCGCGGCCATCGAGGTCCGGCGCGTTGGATTAGCCCCTGGCGGTTTCCCACCGGCTGCGCGCCGTCTCGACGATGCGGCGGGCCGCATCGAAGGCCGCGTCTATAGTCATTTCGGTGGTGTCGAGCAAGACCGCGTCCGCCGCCATGATCATCGGCGAGTCCGCCCGGGCGCTGTCGCGTTCGTCCCGCACGCGGATGTCGGCGAGGATCTCCTCGTAGGCGACCGCCTCGCCCTGGCCGGTCAGCTGCTTCCAGCGGCGGTGGGCCCGGACCTCGGGCGTGGCGGTGACGTAGAGCTTGGCCGGGGCCTGGGGGGCGATGACGGTGCCGATGTCGCGGCCGTCGATGACCGCGCCGGGCTCGCGGTCCGCGAAGGCCTGCTGGAAGTCGCGCAGCGCCTGCCGGACCGGGGTGTAGACCGCCACCCGGCTGGCCGCTTCGCCGGCGGCGCGGGTGCGCACCTTGGGCGCTTCCAGCTCCGCCGGATCCAGCGAGCGGGCGGCGTCGAGCGCGGCGGCCGCGTCGCCCAGGCCCTGACCACGCTCCAGCACCTTCACCCCGACGGCGCGGTAGAGCAGGCCGGAGTCGAGCACCGGATAGCCGTAGAGGGCGCCCAGCTTCACGGCGATGGTGCCCTTGCCCGAGGCGGCCGGGCCGTCGACGGCGATGACGAAGCCCAAGCCTCAGCCCTCCGTGATGTCGCCGCCCAGGCCGCGCATCAGCCCGGCGAAGGTGGGGAAGCTGGTGGCGATCATGCCCGGCTCATCGACACGGACGGCTTCGCTGGCGGCCAGGCCCAGGATCAGGTGGCTCATGGCGATGCGGTGGTCCCCGTGGGTCTCGACCAGGGCCCCGCCGCGCGGCGCCTGTCCGGTTCCGTGGACGATGAAACCTTCCGGCTCCTCCTCGACATCGACGCCGCAGGCTTCAAGGCCCGCCGCCATCAGGGCGATGCGATCGCTTTCCTTGACCCGCATCTCGCCGATGCCGCGCATCACCGTGTCGCCGGCGGCTAAGGCGGCGGCGACGGCCAGGATCGGATACTCGTCGATCATGCTGGGCGCGCGGCCCGGCGGCACCACCACGCCCTTCAGCGCCGAGTGCCGGGCCGTGATGTCGCCGACCTCCTCGCCGCTGGCGTCCCGGCGGTTGGTGATGGTCAGGTCCGCGCCCATCTCGCGCAGGGTGTCGAACAGGCCCGTGCGCAGCGGGTTGAGCATCACGCCCTCGACGGTGACCTCCGAACCCGGGGTGATCAGGGCCGCCACGATCGGGAAGGCGGCGCTGGACGGGTCGGCCGGCACGGCGACAGGGCTGCCCGTCAGCCGCGCCCCGGGCTGCAGGGTCACCACCCGGCGGTCGTTGTGGTCGGCGACGGTCAGCTCCGCGCCGAAGGCCTTGAGCATCCGCTCGGTGTGGTCGCGGGTCGGTTCCGGCTCGGTCACCTCGACCGGTCCGGCCGCGCCGAGACCGGCCAGCAAGACGGCCGACTTCACCTGGGCCGAGGCCATCGGCAGGGTGTAGGTCAGGGCGGAAAGCCCGCCGCCCTTCAGGGTCAGCGGCAACCGGCCTCCCTCGCGGGCGATCCAGGTCGCGCCCATCCGGCCGAGCGGTTCCAGCACCCGCCCCATCGGCCGCTTCCGCAGCGAGCCGTCGCCGGTGAAGGTCGCGACGATATCGAAGGCGGCCATCGCGCCCATGATCAGCCGCACGCCGGTGCCGGCGTTTCCGCAGTCGATCACGTCAGCCGGCTCGGCGAACCCGCCCTTGCCGTCGATGGTCCAGGCGCCCTCGCCGGTGCGGACGACGTCGGCGCCGAAGGCCTGCATGGCCCTGGCGGTCGCCAGGACGTCGTCGCCCTCCAGCAGTCCGGTCACCGTCGTGCGGCCGGTCGCCAGGGCGCCGAGGATCAGGGCGCGATGGGAAATCGACTTGTCGCCGGGGACGCGAATGCATCCCCGCAGCGCCGCGCCGGGGCGGGCCGTAAGCACGGCGATGGTCATGCCGGGCGAAACTCCGGGAAAGGTCGGGGGAAACAAGGGGTTTTGCTTTTGACAGCGCCCCCGCCGCGTGGCAAGGGAGCCGCCGCTTTCGCAAGACCCTTCAGAGGATATCGCCCCTTGGCAAATCCCGAACTGGGCGCAAAACAGATCTGCCCCACCTGTTCGTCCAAATTCTATGACCTTGGCCGCCGTCCGGCCGTCTGCCCCAAGTGCGGCGAGACCTTCGACCCGGAAGAGGCGCTGCGCAACCGCCGCGTCCGCGCCCGCTCGTCGACGCCGGACTACGAGGATGAGCCCGAGAAGGAGGTCAAGACGCCCGACCCCGACGCCGACGGCTTCGAGGAAGAGCCCGATCAGACCCCGGAGATCGACGACGAGGCCGCGGTCGAGCCGATCGAGACCGACGACGACGAGTCCGACGCCGAAGGCGTGGCGCCCGCGCCGGCCGCCGACGACCTGGGCGTCGACTTCGCCGTGGACGAGGATCTCGCCGATGACGCCGACGAGGACGTGCCTTTCCTCGAGGACGAGGACGAGGACGACTTCCCCGAGGACGAAATCGACGGCCTGCCGGGCGAGGACGACACCGACGACCGCTAGAATCCGCAACGACAGGGCCCCGCAAAAAATACCGGCGCGGGGCCTTGATCGTCGAGGGATCACGGCATAGAAGTCGCGCCCTCGCCGCCGGGCAACCGGTCGCGGGAACCCGGACTTTCGGGGCTATAGCTCAGCTGGTAGAGCGCTTGAATGGCATTCAAGAGGTCAGCGGTTCGACTCCGCTTAGCTCCACCAACAAAGGCCGCCCGGTAAACCGGGCGGCCTTTGCCATTTCAGGGCCCTGACGATCCGGCGTCAGGCCCGGCTCGTCCGCCCGCGGACCAGCCTCGACCCCGCCAGCAGCACCGCCAGGTTCAGCGCCAGCGACCCCAGGGTGATCAGGACGCTGATCGCCGGATCGCTTCCGGCGACGCCGACGGCCAGGCTCCAGGGCAGGCCCAGCAGTTGGGCGGGCGCCGCCGACGCGGGGTCGACGGACAGGCCGGCCAGGCCGAACACGCCGGCGATGGCCACCGCGCCGGTTATGGCGGCCATCAGGCCGTAGATCGCGCCGGCGACGGCCAGCGTGCGGGACAGACGGTCGCGGGCGCCGCCTTCCGGGTTCTCGAAGTCATTGATGGCCATGGCCATGGCCATGGTGCGTTTCCCTTTCGACAGGTCCGGTCCCCGTCTCGAGGCGGGGGCTCGGGGCTCGCGGCGGCTTGAGCCGCGAGGGCCGACGTTGCGGCCGATTGGCAGAAAGGTGCACTCCTCCGACAACCGAAGGAATTTTCTTCCCGAATGCCTTAGGGTTAACGCCGAATGGAGAAAAATTCAACCCCTGGGGGCGGGCCGCTCAGCCGGCCACCCTCGCCGACGCCATGATCGACTCGACCTCGGCCCGGGTGGCGTCGAAATAGTGCTCGGTCGGCGCGAGGTAGAGCAGGATGTAGAGGCGGCCTCCCGCCTCCACCAGCTGGGCGATCCCGGAGATCTTCAGCCCGTCCACGGTCTGGGCGCTGATGTCGAACCGCAGGCCGCTCCGCTCGCCTACCTTCACCGGCCGCAGGTTGTCGGTCTCGACCCGGTGGTGCTGCATGGCCGCCAGGCTGTCGGCGACGAACTCCACCTGTTCGGTCGGGGTCAGGCCCGCCGTCCAGGTGGGCGTGGGCCGTTCCCGGCTGGCCGGGCGGACGATGAACTCGCCGGGCGCCAGTCCGTCGATCACGAACAGGCGGTTGAGCCGGGGTCCGTCGATCGACAACACCTGCACGCGCCTGGAGGCGTCGAGCGGGCGGCCCATGTCGGTCCAGGTGCGTCCGACGGTGATCTGGTTGCGGCCCGAAACGTAGGGTCCCGCCGGGACAGCCTCCATCGCGGCGCAGGCGGACAGGGAGATGACGGCCGCCATGGCCGCGGCGGTGCGCAGGGTGCGGGCGATCATGACGGGGCGCCTTCGTTGATCTTCCTGAGGCGGGGCACGACCGCCCGCAGGACCGGCCGCCGCGTCACAGCGGCAGGTCTTTCAGCAGGGCCTCGGTCAGAAGCTTCGCGCCTTCCGGCGAACGCATGTCGGCCGTCGGGCCGGCCACGGCCTGGTTGAACCAGACGACCCTTCCGGTCTGCAACTCGACGAGCGAGGCGTACGCCTCCTGCCCCCCCATCGGAAGGCTCACACCCAGCGCGGCGGCGCCGATCACCATCGCCACGCGTCCGCCGCTGGAAAAGGAGCCCCGACCGTGGATGAACAGGGCATAGTCGCTGCTGTATCTGACCGCCAGCAGCCGGGCGCCTTCGCCGAGCGTCCAGTCGAATCCGGTCTTTGACGGCAGGCCGGCGCCGTAGAGGCCATAGGCGAGGATCGAGGCGCCGACCGCGCCGTGCAGGCGCAGAACCTGGCCTTCGCGACCCTCCATGGCGGTGGCCGGGTCAAGCGCCGTGACCCTGTGCGACCGGTCCTTCAGCGTCGCTTCGACGGCGGCCTGCATGTTGGTCCTGGCCGAGGCGGCCCAGTCGGGGCGCGGTTCGAGCAGACCCGGGGCTGTCAGAACACTGAGCTCGATGTCGGGCTGGGCGATCAGAACCCGGGCGTTCTGGGGCGGCGCTGTCGGCAGGCCGTCGGCTGACTTTACGGTGGTGGTGGTGCAGGCGGCCAGCAACAGGCAGGCGGCGGCAAGCATTGCTAGGCGAGTCATTGCGGGAAGTCCCCGGTCTCGATACGACGCACAACCTAACCGCGATTATCGAGTCAAAACAAGCGGAAAGGTCTTCCGGTCGCGACAGGCGGCGGCCTTGCGGCGGGAGCGGCCAATCTCCACCTTGGATGCAGGCCGCCCGGCCGGCGCCCTTCGGAGGCCGATCCGGGCGGTGAGTCGCTTGGACGAGGACTCCGACGGATAAGATGACGACACGACCCCTGCTTTTCGACAGCCCCTTCCTGTTGGGCTTTGACCACACGCGGGCGCTCATCGAGCGGGCGGCCAAGGCCGCCGGCGAGAGCTATCCGCCCTACAACGTCGAGGCGCGCGAGGACGGCGGCGTCCGGATCACCCTGGCGGTGGCCGGCTTCGCGCCCGACCAGCTCGAGGTCACCGTGGAAGGCAACCAGCTGACCGTCGCCGGACGACGCGGCGAGGCGGCCGAGGCGGGCGACCGCGCCTTTCTGCACCGGGGCATCGCGGCCAGGGGCTTCGTCCGCGCCTTCGTGCTGGCGGACGGCATGGTGGTGGACGCGGCAGTGCTGGAGCATGGCCTGCTGCATATCGACCTTGCCCGGCCCGAGCCCGAGCGGCTGGTTCGGCGCATCCCGATCCGGACGGCCGACTGACGATCCCGTCCCCCTGTAGGCCGCGTCCGGCTGACTCGGCGGCGCGCGGCCGTGTTGCGTGAATGAAGGAGGTGCTCCCATGACGCCCCAGATACTGATGACGAAGGAAGCTTTCGCGGCGCTCGGCGCGCCCGACCTGGTCTATGTGCGCCCGGTGAGCGCCGCTCAGGTGATCGCCGAGACCCCGAAGGCCCACCTGAAGGGCTTCACCCTCGATCCGGCCCGGACCCTGTATGCGGTTCATCGCGCCGACGGCGAGCGCCTGGCCGTGATGAGCGACCGTGACTCGGCGGTGGCCGCCGCGTTGGCGCACGAACTGGCGCCGGTTTCGGTCCACTCGAGCATGCCCGGGTCAGATGGAATCATCTGACCCGGGCATGCTCTAGATTCAAACACTTAGGGCGCGTTCGGGCGGCGGAACCGCGTACACTTCCGCCTGACGCGCTCTAGAAGGGCGTCAGGCCGCCGACGGCCGGGCCTCGCGGGCCAGCAGCGACAGGATCGCGTCGGGCGTCCGCGCCTGGCGCAGCTGCTGGCGCAGTTCGCCCTGACGGAGCAGCCGGGAAACCCGCGCCAGGGCGCGGAGATGGGCCGTATTGTCTTCCAGCGGCGCGAACAGCGCGAACACCAGATCGACCGGCTGGTCGTCCACCGATTCAAAGCCCGCCGGCTGTTCCAGTCGCAGGAACACCCCGCGCATGCGGTCCAGTCCGGCGAGGCGTGCGTGCGGCAACGCCACGCCATGGCCAACGCCCGTGGAGCCGGCCGCCTCGCGTTCAAGCAGCGCGTCGAGCACGATTTCCGCCTTCAGCCCGTAGTTTCGGGCCATCACGTCAGCGATCACCGACAGGACCTGCCGTTTGCTGCCGCCCCCGGTGCGCGGTGAGATCGCGCGCGGCTCCAGCAGATCTCCGATGTTCATGACACTTTACGCTCGCAATTTCCGGGACGGCTCACGGGAAGTGGACGTCGCCGTTCAGGCGTTTGCCCGCTTTCCATTGCCGTTGTGTGACTTGGTCCGCTCTGGATCGATCCAGCCGATATTTCCATCCGGCCGGCGATAGACCACGGACAAACCACCGTGGGCGGCGTTCCTGAACACGATTGTGCGGGATTCGGTCAAGTCCAGCTCCATGACCGCCATCGAAACGGTCATCGTCTTGAGAACCTCCTCGGTCTCGGCGATGACCATGGCGGCCGGCGGGGCGTGGTCCTCGGACTGCCAGTCGTCGACATCCTCTTCCGCCGGCGACTTCAGCACGAAGGCCGCCGCCGTCTCGGCCTGTCGCGCCGTGGCCTGGGCGGTGTGGCTGCGCAGCCGGTTCTTGTAGCGTCGCACCCGGGTGGCGATCTTCCCCAGGGCGGCGTCGAACGCGGCATGGGCGTCCCCGCCCAGCCCGTGGCTGCGCAGATGCTGCCCCGAGGCCAGGGTGACGGCGCAGTCCACCCGAAACTCGTAGCCATCCCTTGTCACCACGACATCCGCGGCGCCGCCGCGGTCGAAATACTTGCCGATGGTGGCGTTGAGTTCGTCGGAAACCCGCGTTCGCAGGGCTTCACCGACGTCGACATGTTTGCCGGAAACGTGCACTTGCATGGCGACAAGAACGCGCCTGGCGGCAAAGGGTGTCAAGCGTTCCCGGGGGCTGCTCGCCGGATCGTGAGCGTCACGGGTCAGCTGATCGCCAGCCACCCGAGGAGCTCGCGCAGCGCGTGGATCGCGGCGGCGCCGCCGATGACCAGCAGCGCTGCGCTGACCGCCGTGATGAGGTAGCCGATCAGGGCCAGGACGCCGTCTCTCTGCACCATGGCCAGCCCGAAGGCGGCGATGGCGGCGCCCGGCGCCATGTTGCCGAGCGGAATGGGCAGCAGCAGCACCAGCGACAGCAGAAAACAGGTCAGGCCGATCGCCCGGTCGCCGATGGGGCCGAACATCCAGAGCAGCCGGGGGCGCGAGACCTTTTCCACCCGCTGCAGCATCGGCACGATCTTGCGGATCGACCGGGCCAGCGTGGCGCGCTTCATCTCCCGGTCGTCGATGAAGCGCGGCAACCAGGGCCCCTGGACGCCATAGGCGACCTGGGGCGTCAGCAGGACCAGCGGCAGCGCCAGGAAGGTCGATGAGCCGGGCGGCAGCGGCAGCCAGTTCGGGGCGGAGAAGAAGAACAGCAGCGCCCCGAAGGCCCGGCGGCCGAACCGGTGCACGATCTCGCCGACCGTGACCGTGGGATCAGGGTCGTCGCAGATATCGAGCAGGATCGCCGACAGCGAAAGCCGGCGCTCGGGCGTTTCCATTCTGGACTCCGGACGCTCCGGTCCTGACGCACGACTTGGGGAATCAGACCGACGCCCGCAACATCCGGCGACGTTCGACCGACGAGGGGATGCGCATCGCCTCGCGGTACTTGGCGACCGTGCGCCGCGCGATGTCCACCCCGGCTTCCTTCAGGATGTCCACGATGGCGTCGTCAGAGTGGACGTCGGTGTCGGCCTTCTCGGCGTCGATAAGCTGGCGGATCTTGTGCCGCACGCTCTCGGCCGAATGGGCCTCGCCGCCCGAGGACGAGGCGATCGAGGAGGTGAAGAAGAACTTCAGCTCGAACACGCCGCGCGGCGTCGAAATGTACTTGTTGGAGGTCACCCGGCTCACGGTGCTCTCGTGCATGCCGATGGCGTCGGCCACGGTCTTCAGGTTCAGCGGCCGCAGGTGCTCCACGCCATAGGCCAGGAAGCCGTCCTGCTGCCGGACGATCTCGCTCGACACCTTCAGGATGGTGCGGGCCCGCTGGTCGAGGCTCTTCACCAGCCAGTTGGCGTTGGCCAGGCAGTCCGAGACGAAGGTCTTGTCCGCCTCGCTGCGCGCCCCGCCCGAAATGCGGGCGTGATAGCGCTTGTCCACCAGCACGCGCGGCAGGGTGTCGGTGTTCAGCTCGACCAGCCACAGGCCGCCGGTCCCCTCGCGCACGAAGACGTCCGGCGCCACCGGCTGCGAAGGCTCGCCGCCGAAGGCCGCGCCCGGGCGGGGCGTCAGGGCCTTCAGCTCGGCGATCATCTCGCGGATGTCGTCGTCGTCGACGCCGCAGACCTTGCGCAGCGCGCCGAGATCACGGCGCGCCAGCAGCTCGAGATTGTCGAGCAGCGCCTCCATGGCCGGGTCCAGCCGGTTGCGGTCCTTCAGCTGCAGCGCCAGGCATTCGCGCACGTCGCGGGCGAAGACGCCGGTCGGCTCGAAGCCCTGGAGCGCGACCAGCACCTTTTCCGTCAGGGCCTGGTCACAGCCCAGGCGCAGCGAGATCTCCTCCAGGTCGGCGCGCAGGTAGCCGCCGTCGTCCACGGCGTCGATCAGCACGGCGGCGACGACCCGTTCGGCCTCGTTCAGCCGCGCCACGGCCAGCTGGTCGTGCAGGTGCTCACTGAGGGTCCTGGCCCGGGTGAGCCGGCCCTCCATGTCGTCGTCGCCCTCGAAGGAGCCGCCGCTGCCCGCCCGCGACCAGTCGACCTGGCCGCCCGCCTGGCCGGCGCCCTCGCCGCCGTCACCGTCGCCGCTGTCGCGCTCGCCGGGCGACAGGTCGGTCGGCCCGGCGTCCATGTCGGCCTGCGCCGCGCCGTCGGGCACGGAGTCCACGGAGTAGTCGGCGGTCGGGGTCTCGGCCTTGACCGGTTCGGGCTCGGGATCGGCGTCGCGCTCATCGCGCTGGAGCAGCGGATTGCGCTCGAGCTCGGCCTCGACATAGGCCTCCAGCTCGAGGTTGGTCAGCTGCAGCAGCTTGATCGCCTGCTGCAGCTGCGGCGTGATCACAAGGCTCTGGCCTTGTCTCAGCTCCAGTCTTGGACCGAGCGCCACGCGCTTCCCCCAGTCGTTGAAATCGAACAGGGGGTCAGGATCGAACGCCGAGGGTTAACGTCGCCCTTAAGCGGCATGCTAATTGCAGGTTGCGGCGACGCGCCCAACCCGGCTGCGTCATCCTCGGGCTCGTCCCGAGGACCCCTGGTTCAGCCTCCACGGGAGAGGGCGATCACACGCTCACCTGCGGACGGACATAGGAATCCTCGCCGCAGGGGCGAGGATGACGAAACCGCTAGAACCGGTCGCCCAGGTAGACGCGGCGGACATCGGGATTGTCGACGACCGCCTGGGGCGCGCCCTCGAACAGCACCTCGCCGGCGTGGATGATCGAGGCGCGGTCGATGATGTCGAGCGTCTCGCGCACATTGTGGTCGGTGATCAGGATGCCGATGCCCCGGCCCTTCAGATAGCCGATGACCTCGCGGATATCGGCGATGGCCAGGGGGTCGATGCCGGCGAAGGGTTCGTCCAGCAGCATGAAGCTGGGCTCGCTGGCCAGGGCCCGCGCGATCTCCACCCGCCGCCGCTCGCCACCCGACAGCGACACCGCCGGCGAGGCCTTCAGATGGCCGATGTGCAGCTCCTCGAGCAGGGCGGCGGTCGTGGTCCGGGCCTTGTCCGCATCGGGCTCGCGCATCTCGACCACGGCCAGGACGTTCTCTTCCACGGTCATCCCGCGAAAGATCGAGGCTTCCTGCGGCAGGTAGCCGACCCCCATGCGGGCGCGCTGGTACATCGGCAGGGCGGTGATGTCGCGGCCATCCAGCGCGATCGAGCCCTGGTCGACCGGGATCAGGCCGGTGATCATGTAGAAGCAGGTGGTCTTGCCGGCGCCGTTGGGGCCCAGCAGGCCGACGACCTCGCCGCGGGCCAGGATCAGGCTGACCCCGCGCACCACCTGGCGCTCGCCGAAGGTCTTGGTCAGACCCTCGACGACCAGGCCCGCATCGGAAGGCTGGTCCAGCGTGTCGGCCACGTCAGCGCGACGCCGTGTCGTTGGGATAGAAGACGCCCCGCACCCGGCCCGCCTTGTTCCGGCCGGTCGTGGACGAGCTCATGCTGGCCTGGCCGGTGCCGGTGTTGATGACCATGCGGTCGCCCCGGACCACGCTCTTGCCCTGCACGACGATGACGCCGCCGGTCAGGGTGATCGTCTCGGTCGTGAAGACATAGACCGCGCTGTCGGCGCGGACGGTGCGCTCGGGCGTCACGAAATAGACCTGGCCCCGGGCCTCCATCCGCTCGCTTGCGCCGCAACCGTCGGCCCTTTTCGCCGAGTAGAGGGTGACCTGGTCGGCGCGCAGCCGCGTGCGGCCCTGGAGCGCCTCCACCGCGCCCGACCAGCTCGAGAGGCACTGGCTCTGGATCGTCTCGGAGGCGTCGGCGGTGATGTCGATCGGCGCGCGCGGGTCCAGCTGCGCGGCGGCCCCGCCGGCGACAAGAAGCGCGGCGGCGCCGATGGCGCCCGCCAACCCGAATTTTCCGCTGACGCCGAGGCGGCGCGACTTCGACATGACCATGCCCGTTCTTATTCCGGATTCACGCGCGTGCGAACCCTGCCCTGAAACTCGATGCGATCGCCCTTGTCCTTGACCGTGTAGCTGTCGGCCGAGACCTGTCCCACCGGGCCGTCGCTTTCGATGCCCTTCTGGCCGACCGCAAGGCCGGTGCGGGTGTCGATGACCGTGTCGTTGGTCGCCACCCGGTTGCCCGCGCCGTCGTCGATACGCACCTCGCCGGTCAGGCGCAGAAGGCGGGTCTTTTCGTCGTAGGTCCCCTTGCGCGCCATGATCCGGCGCGGCGTCGGGGTCTCGGCGCCCACCACCATGATCGGCTCGATCAGGGCCACGCTGTTGGCTTCGCGCTCGTCGCGGACCGCCTGCCGGGCGCCGATCAGGAAGCTGCGGCCGTCCTCGGTGCGACCCTGGAACCGGGCGCCGACCATGCGGATGATCGGGTCTTCAATACGGAGGGGCTTGGGCGCCTGCAGCGTGCTGGCGATCACCCAGCCCACCAGTCCCAGCACGATCAACGCCATGACCGCCGGAAGGCCGACCCGCATCCTTGCGATCAGTCGCTCCCGCGCCTGCCAGCGGGCGAAGGCCGCTTCGCGGTGGTCTGTCGGCCGGGCGGGGTGGGGGGCGTCTGTCACGAGGCTCAGCTGTGGGCGAAGATGTCGGTCTCTTCCCAGCCGGCCAGGTCCAGCCGGGCGCGGACGGGAAGGAAGTCGAAACAGGCCTGGGCGAGCGCCGTCCTGCCCTCGCGCGCGATCATGGTCTCCAGCTTCGCCTTCACCCCGTGCAGATGCAGCACGTCGGAGGCGGCGTAGGCCAGCTGTTCGGGCGACAACACGGCCGCGCCCCAGTCGCTGCTCTGCTGGGCCTTGGAGAGGTCCACGCCGACGAGCTCTTTGACCACGTCCTTGAGGCCATGGCGGTCGGTGTAGGTCCTGGCGATCTTGGAGCCGATCTTGGTGCACCAGACAGGGGCGGTCTCGACCCCGAGGTGGCGTTCGAACATGGCGATATCAAAGCGGCCGAAGTGGAAGATCTTCAGAACCGACGGGTCCGTCAGCAGAGCCTTGAGGTTGGGGCAATCGTAGGCCGGCCGGTTCAGCCGGACGATATGGGCGTCGCCGTCGCCGGCCGAGATCTGCACCACGCACAGCATGTCGCGGGTCAGGGACAGGCCCATGGTCTCGGAGTCGACGGCCACTGAAGTCACGCCCGCGAACAGGCCCGCCGGGATATCGCCTTCATGCAGATGGTTGGCCAAGTCGGACCGCTCCCTCACTCATTCCACGTAACATATATAAGAGGAGGGTGGTGCCCAGGAGAGGACTCGAACCTCCACGGCCGTTAAGCCACTGGCACCTGAAGCCAGCGCGTCTACCAATTCCGCCACCTGGGCTCGCTGACCAGTCGGGAAGCCCGACCGGCGCGAAGGCGTGCCTCTTAGGGCGCCCCGTCGGGGCCGTCAACGCCGCATTGCGCGTCGGGCCCGTTACGTCTATCCGGGCGCATTCTCACTGGAATTCAAAGGCCGCAACATGCGTGGGCTCGTCACCGTCTTTGGAGGCACCGGCTTCGTCGGTCGCCAGGTCGTCCGGTCGCTGGCGAAACAGGGCTGGCGCATCCGCGTCGCGGCCCGGAACGTCGGTCGCGGCTACCGCCTGCGCATGCTGGGCGACGTCGGCCAGATCGAGGTGGTCCAGGCCAATATCCGCGACGCCGCCTCGGTGGATCGCGCGCTGGACGGGGCCGAGGCCTGTGTGAACCTGGTCGGGGTGCTCTACGAGAGCGGCCGCCAGGGCTTTGCGACCCTGCACGCCGAGGCCGCCGGCGCTATCGCCCAGGCCGCCGCCGCCCGGGGAATCACCAGCTTCGTGCAGATGTCGGCCATCGGCGCCGATGCGGCCTCGCCCGCCAAGTACGCCCGCACCAAGGCCGCCGGCGAGGCCGCCGTGCGCGCTGTCCTCCCCTCGGCGGTGATCCTGCGCCCGTCCATCGTCTTCGGAGCCGAGGACGCCTTCTTCAACCGCTTCGCCGGCCTGACGACATTCTCCCCGGCCCTGCCGCTGATCGGCGGCGGCCATACCCGCTTCCAGCCGGTCTTTGTCGGCGACGTCGCCGCGGCGGTGGCGAAGGTGCTCGGCGATCCGGCCGCGGCCGGCCGCACCTACGAACTGGGCGGCCCGACGGTCTACAGCTTCCGCGACCTGCTGGCCTTCATCCTGCGCGAGACAGGCCGCATGCGGCTGCTGGTTCCCGTGCCGTGGTTCGCGGCGAAGATGCTGGGCGCCGTGGGCGATCTCCAGGCGGCGGTCCCGATCATCCCGCCGCAGCTGACCAGCGACCAGGTCGAAAGCCTGCGCGTCGACAATATCGTGGCCGACGGCGCGGCGGGCCTCGCCGATCTGGGCATCGAGCCTCGCGCGGTCGAGGCGATCGTCCCGTCCTACCTCTACCGCTACCGCAAGGGCGGCCAGTACGCCGCCACGCCGGAAGGCGCGATCTGACCGGCGGGGACATGCACTTCAGTGCGTGTCCCCGTTCTCGCTACGCCAGGTAGATCCAGGCCAGCCCCAGGCCGCCGACCACGATCCGCCACCAGCCGAACGGCGACAGCCCGCGCTTGCTGACGAAGTCGAGCAGCACCTTCACCACCACCAGGCCGGACAGGAACGACACGACGAACCCGACCGCCAGGAGTGGCAGGTGGTCGCCGACCATCAGGCTCTCGCGGCTTTCCCAGAAATCCTTGGCGAAGGCGCCCATCATGGTCGGGATGGCCAGGAAGAAGCTGAACTCGGCCGCCGCCCGCTTGTCCACGCCCAGCAGCACGCCGCCGACGATGGTCGCGCCCGAGCGCGATACGCCGGGAATCATCGATACACACTGCATCAGCCCCACGCCGAGCGCGGTCTTCAGCGGCAGCTTCATGGCGTCGTCATGCCGGGGCGCCGGGCTCCAGCGGTCCAGCGCCAGCAGGCCGAAGCCCCCGATCAGCAGCGACCAGCAGATGATCTCCGGACTGGCGAACAGCACCGTCTTGATGAAGTCGTAGAGCAGGACGCCGAGGAAAACCGCCGGCAGGAAGGCGATCAGCACGCTCAGCGCGAAGCGCCGCGCCGCCGGGTCGGTCGGCAGGCCGATCAGCACCGCCCAGAGGCGCGTGAAGTACAGCGCCACCACGGCCAGGATCGCGCCCAGCTGGATCAGGACGATGAAGCTGTCCCACGACGGGTCGGTCAGCCCCAGCGCCATCTTGGTCAGCAGCAGGTGGCCGGTCGAGGACACCGGGATGAACTCGGTCAGGCCCTCGACGAGCCCGAGGATGACGGCGGCGAGGAAGCTGTTCACGGGTGTTTCCGATCGGACATATGGTCTACAAATGGGACAATAACGGCGAGTCGGGATGGCGTAAGCTGCGTGGCGGTCCGGTTGCGCGGGCCTTTTAGGTCAATTTTGCTGACCAACGCGTTCTGGGGCGAGTGTCCGCGCCCTATGAACCCCTTGAGGCGAGGGTTTTCTCCAACACGGCGGGAGGGCGGCATGGCCGAGCGGATGCTGAAGTTCACGACCATCGAACGCCGGACTCCCGAGAAGCGGGAAGCCGGGGGGCGGAGCCACGACTTCCTCGAAATCTATGCCGACTTCATCGACGCCAAAGCCACGGAACAGGCCTCGCGTTGCTCGCAGTGCGGCGTCCCCTTCTGCCAGACGCACTGTCCCCTGCACAACAACATCCCGGACTGGCTGCGCCTGACCGCGGCCGGACGCCTGGAGGAGGCCTACGGCCTGTCCCAGGCGACCAACAACATGCCCGAGATCTGCGGCCGCATCTGCCCTCAGGACCGTCTGTGCGAGGGAAACTGCGTCATTGAACAGTCGGGCCACGGCACGGTGACCATCGGCGCGGTCGAGCGCTACCTCAGCGACAAGGCCTGGGAGGAGGGCTGGGTGAAGCCGCTCACCCCCCTGGCCGAGCGGGGCCAGTCGGTCGGCATCGTCGGCGCCGGCCCCGCGGGCCTGGCCGCCGCCGAGGTGCTGCGCGAGCAGGGCTACGCCGTCACCGTCTATGACCGCCATGACCGGGCCGGCGGGCTGCTGATCTACGGCATTCCCGGCTTCAAGCTGGAAAAGGACATCGTCGAGCGGCGAACCCGGCGGCTGGCCGAGGGCGGGGTCGTCTTCCAGCTGAACTTCGAGGTCGGTCGTGACGCGACCCTGCCGCAGTTGCGGGACCGCCACGACGCGGTGCTGCTGGCCAACGGCGTCTATGCGGCGCGCGACCTGGAGGTACCGGGTGTGGGCTCCGGCGGCGTGGTCGCCGCGCTCGACTATCTGATCGCCTCCAACCGCAAGGGCATGGGCGATGAGGTTCCCGACTACGACTCCGGCGCGCTCAATGCGCAGGGCAAGGACGTGGTCGTGGTCGGCGGCGGCGACACGGCCATGGACTGCGTCCGCACCGCCGTCCGCCAGGGCGCCCGCTCGGTGACCTGCCTCTACCGGCGCGACCGGGAGAACATGCCCGGCTCCCTGCGCGAGGTCGCCAACGCCGAGGAAGAGGGCGTGGTCTTCGAATGGCTCGCCGCGCCCCGCGCCCTGATGGGCGACGCCGAGGCGGTCCGCGCCGTGCGCGCCGTGCGCATGCGGCTTGGCCCGCCCGACAGCTCCGGCCGCCGCGCGCCGGAAGCCGTCGAAGGCTCGGAGTTCGATCTGCCGGCCCAGCTCGTCATCAAGGCGCTCGGCTTCGACCCCGAGGATCTGCCCGCCACGCTGGCCGCGCCCGACCTGGCGGTCAGTCGCTGGGGTACGGTGAAGATCGACCGCAAGACCCAGGCCGCCAACCTGGGCGGCGTGTTCGCCGCCGGCGACATCGCCCGCGGCGCTTCGCTGGTCGTCTGGGCCATCCGCGACGGCCGCGACGCCGCCGACTCCATCCACAGCTACCTGCTGGCCAGGGCCCCGGCCCTGGTCGCGGCGGAGTGACCGCCATGAGCCTCGAACTCGACCGCTATCTCGCCAATCGCAAGCTGCTGATCGATGGCCACGCCTACGATCCGTCCAGCGAGCGCGACAACTGCGGCGTCGGCCTGGTCTGCGCCATCGACGGCCAGCCGCGCCGCGAGGTGGTCGAGCTGGCCATCAAGGCGCTGAAGGCCGTCTGGCACCGGGGCGCAGTCGATGCCGACGGCAAGACCGGCGACGGGGCCGGCATCCTGCTTTCGGTGCCCCAGGACTTCTTCATCAACCAGGTGAAGAACACCGGCCACACGCCGCGTCCCGGCCCGATCGCCGTGGGCCAGGTCTTCCTGCCGCGCACCGACCTCGGCGCCCAGGAAGCGGCCCGAACCATCGTCGAGAGCGAGGCCCTGCGCTTCGGCTTCTACATCTACGGCTGGCGGCAGGTGCCGGTGAACACCTCGGTGATCGGCGAGAAGGCCAACGCCACCCGGCCCGAGATCGAGCAGATCATGCTGTCGCCGCCGCCCGGCCTGGAGGGCGAGGCGCTCGAACGCGCCCTCTACCTGTGCCGCAAGCGCATCGAGAAGAAGGTCGCCGCCTCGGCGATCAACGAGTTCTATATCTGCTCCCTGTCGGCCCGGTCGCTGATCTACAAGGGCATGTTCCTGGCCGAGAGCATCGACGCCTTCTACCCGGATCTGCGGGATGAGCGGTTCTCGGCGGCGGTGGCCATCTTCCACCAGCGCTACTCGACCAACACCTTCCCCCAGTGGCGGCTGGCCCAGCCGTTCCGGATGCTGGCCCACAACGGCGAGATCAATACCTTCAAGGGCAACGCCAACTGGATGAAGAGCCATGAGATCCGCATGGCCGCCCAGGCGTTCGGCGCGTTCGGAGAGGACGTGAAGCCGGTCATCCAGCCCAGCGGCTCGGACTCGGCGGCGCTCGACAACACCTTCGAGATCCTGGTCCGCGCCGGCCGCGATGCGCCCATGGCCAAGGCGTTGCTGATTCCGGAGGCCTGGGCGAGCAAGTCCGACGCCCAGATGAAGCCCGAGCACCGGGCGCTCTACAGCTACTGCAACGCCGTCATGGAGCCCTGGGACGGCCCGGCCGCCGTCTGTGCCACGGACGGCCGCTGGGTCGTGGCGGGCAAGGATCGCAACGGCCTGCGCCCGCTGCGCGTGGCCTACACCGATGATGGTCTGGTGATCATGGGCTCGGAAGCGGGCATGTGCGGCGTCGCCGAGAGCCGCATCGTCCGCAAGCTGAATATCTCGCCAGGCCGGATGATCGCCATCGATCTGGTCGAGGGGCGGCTCTATGACGAGGAGGCCATCGTCGACCGCCTGGCCGGCCAGCACCCCTATACCGAATGGCTGGGCAACATGGTCGATCTCCAGGCCACCATAGGCCCGGGCCCCGAGCCGCGCCGCCTGGCCGGCGAGGACCTGGTCCGCCGCCAGGCCGCCGCCGGCATGACGCTCGAGGACCTCGAGATGGTCCTGGCGCCCATGGTCGAGGACGGCAAGGAAGCCATCGGCTCGATGGGCGACGACACGCCGCTCGCCGTGCTCAGCGAGGGCTACCGACCGCTCAGCCACTTCTTCCGCCAGAACTTCAGCCAGGTGACCAACCCGCCCATCGACCCGCTCCGCGAGACCGGGGTGATGAGCCTGAAGACCCGCTTCAAGAACCTCGGCAACATCCTGGCCGAGGACGAGGCCCAGACCGACGTCTATGTCGCCGAGAGCCCGGTGCTGACCACCGGCATGTACGAGCGGATCCTCGACTATATCGGCGACCGAAATCTGGGCGTCATCGACTGCACCATGCCGATCCCGGCGCCGGAGGCCCGGCCCGGCGACGCCCTGCGCGCCAACCTCGACCGCATCCGCGCCGAGGCCGAGGACGCCGCCCTGCGCGGCTGTTCGACCATCGTCCTGACCGACGAGACCATCGCGCCGGACCGGATCGCCATGCCGATGATCCTGGCCACCGGCGGGGTTCACGCCCATCTCGTGGGCAAGGGCCTGCGCTCCTACGTCTCGATCATCGTGCGTTCGGCTGAATGCATGGACACCCACTACTTCGCGGTGCTCGTCGGGGTGGGGGCCACGGCGGTCAACGCCTGGCTCGCCCAGGAGAGCTTCCAGGACCGTCTCGACCGCGGCCTGCTGGGCGAGGCGTCGCTGCGCGAGGTCTGCGTCAACTACAAGACCTCGATCGAACAGGGCCTGCTGAAGATCATCTCCAAGATGGGCATCGCGGTGATCTCGTCCTACCGCGGCGGCTACAACTTCGAGGCCGTGGGCCTGAGCCGCGCGCTGGTCGCCGAGTTCTTCCCCGGCATGCCGTCGCGCATCTCCGGCATCGGCCTGGCGGGCCTGGAGAGCCGCGCCGTGGACCTGCACCGCCGCGCCTGGGACCCGGCCTTCGTCGCCCTGCCGGTCGGCGGCTTCTACAAGGCCCGCCGCAAGGGCGAGGCCCACGCCTTCGAAGCCCGGCTGATGCACACGCTGCAGCACGCCTGCGACACCGGCGACTACGAGGGCTACAGGCGCTTCTCCGAGGGCATGGGCCAGCTGCCTCAGATCCAGCTGCGCGACCTGCTGGACTGGCGCAGCGACCGCGCCCCGATCAGCGCCGACGAGGTCGAGAGCGTCAACGAGATCCGCAAGCGCTTCCTCACCCCCGGCATGAGTCTGGGCGCCCTGAGCCCGGAGGCGCACGGCGCGCTGAACATCGCCATGAACCGCATCGGGGCCAAGAGCGTCAGCGGCGAGGGCGGGGAGGATCGCGCCCGCTACCGGCCGCTGCCCAACGGCGACAACCCCAACAGCGCGGTCAAGCAGATCGCCTCGGGCCGGTTCGGCGTCACCGCCGAGTACCTGAACGAGTGCCGCGAGATCGAGATCAAGGTCGCCCAGGGCGCCAAGCCCGGCGAGGGCGGCCAGCTGCCCGGCTTCAAGGTCACCGAGATGATCGCCCGGCTGCGCCACGCCACCCCCGGCGTGATGCTGATCAGCCCGCCGCCGCACCACGACATCTATTCGATCGAGGACCTGGCCCAGCTGATCTACGATCTGAAGCAGATCAACCCGGTCGCCCGGGTGACGGTGAAACTGGTCTCGATGACAGGCATCGGCGCCATCGCCGCCGGCGTCGCCAAGGCGAAGGCCGACGCCATCCTGATCTCGGGCAATGTCGGGGGCACGGGCGCCAGCCCGCAGACCTCGATCAAGTACGCCGGCTCGCCCTGGGAGATGGGTCTGTCGGAGGCCAACCAGGTCCTGACGCTCAACAACCTGCGGCATTCCGTCCGGCTACGGACGGATGGCGGCATCCGGACCGGCCGCGACGTGGTCATCGCCGCCATGCTGGGCGCCGAAGAGTTCGGCATCGGCACCGCCAGCCTGATCGCCATGGGCTGCATCATGGTCCGACAGTGCCACTCCAACACCTGCCCGGTGGGGGTCTGCACCCAGGACGAGGCCCTCCGCGCGCGCTTCACCGGCACGCCGGACAAGGTGGTCAACCTGTTCACCTTCATCGCCGAGGAGGTGCGCGAGATCCTCGGCCGGCTGGGCTTCCGCTCGCTGCAGGACATCGTCGGCCGCACCGACCTGCTGACCCAGGTCAGCCGCGGAGGCGAGCATCTCGACGACCTCGACCTCAACCCGCTGCTGGTCCGCGCCGATCCGGGGTCCAACAAGCCCTACTGTACGGTCGAGGGTCGCAACGAGGTGCCCGACACCCTCGACGCCCAGATCGTCCGCGACGCCGCCCCCTTCCTGCAGCGCGGCGAGAAGATGCAGCTGACCTACACGGTGCGGAACACCGCCCGGGCCATCGGCGCCCGGGTCTCAAGCCACATCACCCGGAAGTTCGGGATGAGCGCCCTGCCGTCCGGCCACCTGACCGTCGAGCTGAAGGGCTCGGCCGGCCAGAGTCTGGGCGCCTTTTCCGTCCGGGGGCTGAGGATCGTGCTGACCGGCGAGGCCAACGACTACGTCGGCAAGGGGCTGTCGGGGGCCACCATCGTCGTGAAGCCCTCGCCACATCTGCTCGCGCCCGAAAGCAACGCCATCATCGGCAACACCTGCCTTTACGGCGCCACCGACGGCAAGCTGTTCGCCGCCGGCCAGGCGGGTGAGCGGTTCGCGGTGCGCAACTCCGGCGCCGTGACGGTGGTCGAAGGCTGCGGCGCCAATGGTCTGGAATACATGACCGGCGGGACGGCGGTGATCCTGGGGCCTGTGGGCGGCAACTTCGCGGCGGGGATGACCGGCGGCATGGCCTATGTCCTCGACCTCGCCGACCGTTTCGAGGCCCAGGTCAATCCCGACAGCGTCGTGGTCCAGCGCCTCGCCTCGCCGCACTGGGAGGAGCAGCTCCGGCGCCTGATCCGGGAACACGCCCACGAGACCGGGTCGGCCTTCGCCGCCGGCCTGCTCAATGACTGGGACCGCATGCGCGGCTGCTTCTGGCAGGTCTGCCCAAAGGAGATGGTCGGCCGCATCGATCACCCGCTGGCGGCGGAAGACGCGGCATTCGAGCGGGCCTGATCCCGGCAATGCTCTC
>JBEIDC010000044.1:0-21750 GCA_040383665.1 Caulobacter sp. | reverse complement strand
CTGGAACACAGACTTGGCGATATCCAGACCAATGATGGTAACGTCTCCCATGGACGCCTCCCTTGAGTGAAGATCAACACCCTCACTCTGGCACGTAGATGCCGTCGGGGGGCGTCCACCCCATCACCCGTTGGCGACATTCATAGTGTCGGCTTGCTGCTTGGTCGCTTCGCCATGTCACGCCTCAACACTGCCGCCTTGGCGAGCAGTTTATGAGTAAACGACCCAGCTAGAGCCCCGCCACGAACCCGTCGAACTCACGCCAGACCAGGGCGCGGATGTCGTCCGTCTCCTGGAACAGCTCGTGATAGGCGTCGGGGATCTCGATCCAGCGGCCCCTGGGGATGCGGGCGGTGATCAGCTGCTGGTCGGCGTTGTCGACGAGCTTTTCCTGCTCGGCGCCCATGACCAGCACCGGGATGTCGATGGCCGCCACTTCGGGCGCGCGCTTGAGCCATGCGGAGGCGGAGAAGGCGAAGTCCAGCCAGCCCCAGGTGCCGGCGTTCAGGCTGAGCAGCGGCTCGGCGACCGTCAGGCCCTTGTTGCGGGCGTAGCGGCGCGCGTCATGGGTGACGATGTTGGCCTCGAAGGTCTCGCCATGCGGATCGCCCGGGCTGCCCAGGATGTAGTCCTCGGCCTTCACCCGGCCCATCACCCAGGCCAGCGCCCGGGCGGCGCGCTTGGGGCGGTTTCCGGTCTGCAGGCCCAGCATCGGCGCCGACAGCACCGCCGCCTTGAAGTCGCCGACGCCGTGGGCCAGCGCCAGCAGGGTCAGACAGCCGCCCATCGAATGGCCGACGGCGATCCAGGGCTTCGGCAGCCGGGTTTCGAAATGCGCCAGCAGGGCCCGGTAGTCCTCGACGAAATCGCCAAAGCCCTTCGCATGGCCCTTAAGCCGGTCCTCCAGCGCGCGGTGGGACAGCCCCTGCCCGCGCCAGTCGTGGACCAGGACCACGAAGCCGCGCGCCTGCAGCTCGCTGACGACCTCGTAGTATTTCTCGATGGGTTCGGTGCGGCCGCCGCTCAGGACGACCGAGCCACGCGGCTGACCCGCGGGCGAAAACAACGCGGCGCGGAGGCGAACCGCCCCCGCGCCGCTGAACCATTCCGCCGTTCCGTTAGCCGGAACGGGCGCCTCGGCGGTTGAAACCAGAGGCGCTTGTTCGCTCATGAGACCGTTAGGCCATCTTCGCGAAGAGGGCGCCCATCTGCGGCTGCAGCGACATGGCCAGACCCATGTCCGACAGCTTCAGGCGGCCCGACATGAAGGCCATCGTGGCGTCGAGCTTGCCGGCGCCCATTTCCATGAGGTCGGCCAGCGAGATGGTCATGGTCAGGTCGGCGGGCAGGTCTTCGTTCGAAACTTCACCACCGTTGATGTGGATAAAACCGTCGCCCTTGAGGTCGAACTTCAGCGACTTGCCGAGGCCGGAATCGGCGCCAACGGCGGTCTTCACGCGATCGGTAATTTCTTGCAGCGTAGCCATTGGCGGCCTCCCGTTATGATGCGGAGAAACCGATAAACTGGCCGCGTTCAACGCACAAGCGAACTGCGGCCGGCCAAAGAAAAAAGATGACACCAGCGCCACTTTTGGCGCCTTTGCCGTGGGCCGGCCGGCAGGACTAGTTCGTCTTTCCCGACAGAAGCGCCCGTGTGGGGGCCTTGGCGAACTTCAGCACCTGCGCGCCCGGCAAGGCCGCGGGTCGGTAAATGGCCATGCCCTTGAACTGGGGCAGCGGCGCGTTCCGGCCTTCGCCAAGCAGGGCGGTTCCCGACGGCGCCCCCGCGAACAGCACCTGCTCCATCTTCGGCACGGCAAAGCCGATCACGCCGGCGCGCTTCTTGATGGCGGCGTTGCACTGGTCGATGGCGGCGACGAGGTCGGCGGCGGCCACCGTCTCGCCCAGCCGGACGACCGGCTGCATCTCCATAGAGATCGAGAACTTGTCCGTCGGATTCTTCCGGTCGACGTCGAGCACGCCGTCCTTCATCTCGGCCAGGGTCGGCATGCGGGTGACGCGGCCGTCCGCGGCCAGCGTCAGCGACGTCCGCCCTCCGCCGGGCATCACCACGAACAGGTTCTGCCCCCCGGCCGGCCTGCCGTTGACCTTCAGGTAGTAGGCCATCACGAACCGCGACCGCTCGGCGGCCGGGATGCCGAGGTAGAGGTCGTAATAGGGGAAGACCTTCTTGAGCGGAGGCGCCGGCTTCTTCTTCTCGTCCGCCGCCATCGCCGCGCCGGGGGCGAGGGCCAGGGCCGCGGCGCCCAGGATCAATTCTCGACGGCGCGGGGTCATGCCGGCTTCACCAGCTTGAGGGTCATGCGATCACTCTCGCCGATCGCGTCGTACTTGCTGTGGTCGAAGCCCGGCTGCGGCGGCTGGCCGCGCGGGGCCGACAGGCGGGTGGGCGGAAGGGTCCAGACGCCGAAGGGGTGGTCCTTGGTGTCCTTGGGGTTGGCGTTGATCTCGGACTGCGCCGCCAGCTTGAAGCCGGCCTCCTGGGCGAGCTGCAGCGCGAAGGCCGTCTGCACATAGCCGTCGGCGGCCAGCACGTCCTGCACCTTGCCCGGCGTGGCGCGATGTTCCTCGATGCCCAGGACGCCGCCCGGCTTGAGGGCTGCGAACGCCGCCTTGAACGCCTTGTCAGCGATGCCGGCGGCCATCCAGTTGTGCAGGTTGCGCAGGAACAGCACCAGGTCGGCCGAACCGGCGGGCGCCACCGGTCCGCTGATCGGTCCAAAGGCGGTGACCTCGACTTCGCCGTAAAGTCGCGGCCTGGCCGCCAGCCGCGCCTTGTAGGCCTCGACGATCCGGGTGGTCATCTCGTCGGTCGGCTGCAGGTTGGCGGCGTAGAGCTTGCCCTTGGTCTCGGCCAAATAGGGGGCGAGGATGTCGGTGTACCAACCCGCGCCGGGCCAGAACTCGACGACGGTCATGCCGGGGGCGAGGCCCCAGAACGCGAGGCTTTCGACCGGATGGCGCCAGCCGTCGCGCGCCTTGTCCGCGGCGGACCGCCAGTCGCCGGCAAGGGCCTCGGCGACGGTGTCCGGGCCGCCCTTGGCTTTCGGGGCCTGGGCTTCGGACTTGCCGTCCTTGGCCGGACCGCAACCGGCAAGCGCCAGGCCGATCCCGCCGGCGAGAAACAGACGACGGGACGCTTCCGGCGCGGACAATGACATGAACTTTTCCGACAAGGCCGCCCCCGCACCGTCTGCCGACGGCTTACAGCGACCGTCCCCCGAGGTCAAAAGCCGCTACTTCGGCTTCACGAACCGCAGGGTCATCCGGTCACTCTCGCCGATAGCGTCATATTTTGTCCGGTCAAAGGCGGGATTGGCCGGCTGGCCGGCCGGCGCGGTGCGCTTGACCGGCGCCAGGGTCCAGACGCCGAAGGGGTGGTCCTTGGTGTCCTTCGGGTTGGCGTTGATCTCGGACTGCGCCGCCAGCTTGAAGCCGGCCTTCTCGGCGGCCGCGACCACCGTGGCGACCGCGACATAGCCGTCGGTGACGCCCGGAACTTCCGGACGGGGATCGGCGCGATGCTCCTCGATAGCCAGGACGCCGCCCGGCTTCAGGACGGCGAAGAAGTCGGCCATCGACTTGGACAGCATGCCGTCCTGGTACATGAAGTTGTGGATGTTGCGGGCGGTGATGACGATGTCCGCCGAACCCGGCGCGCCGAGCGGGCCGGAGACCGGGCCAAAGCCGGCGTACTGGATCGCCCCGTACTTGCCGGCGTCGCTGAATTTCGCCTCGAAGTCGGCGCGGCTCTTGCGGGCGGCGTCGGAGAGCTTCGGATTGTTCAGGTCGGCGGCCGTGGCGACATAGGTCCCGCCGGTCGCCTTGGCGTAGGGGGCGAGGATCTCGGTCCAGTAGCCGCCGCCGGGCGACACCTCGATCACGGTCAGGCCAGGCTTCAGCCCCCAGAACTTCAGGGTCTCGTACGGATGCCGGGCCCCGTCCCGGGCGACGTTGGCGGGCGCGCGGTCCGCGCTGGCCACGGCGGCCTTAAGGGCCGCGTCGTCGGCGGCCCGGGCGGTCATCGCCGCACCTCCGGCCAGCAGGAGGCCCGTTGAAAGGGCGATCGCCAGTCTGCGCGTCATCATTGCCGTTGCTCCCTGATCGTTGTCGCAGGCCAACCTATCGATCAGCGATGGACGATCAAGTGAAGGTCTTGAAACCGCGGGCGGCGGCGCCCACCTCGATTGATGAAGGCGCTGGATTCCGGGCCTTCCGGATCACAGGCGGGCGCTTCGGGCCCGGCGACGATCCGCCCACACAACGCAACCTTGCTTGTTCAAGAAGGATGTAACGCACATGCGTACTGTCGATTTCTCCCCCCTGTATCGCTCCGTCGTCGGCTTCGACCGTCTCGCCGACCTGCTCGACCAGGCTGCGGCCCAGGACAGCGCCGCGGGTTACCCGCCCTACAACATCGAACGCACCGACGAGAATGCCTACCGAATCGAGATCGCCGTCGCGGGCTTCCGTCCCGATGAGCTGACCATCGAGGTCAGGGAGAACCTGCTGACCGTCACCGGCCGCAAGGCCGCCAATGACGACGCCCGCGAGTTCCTTCATCGCGGCCTGGCCGAGCGCAACTTCGAGCGCCGCTTCCAGCTGGCCGACTACGTGGTCGTCACCGACGCCGCGCTCGACAACGGCCTGCTCTCGGTGTCGCTGAAGCGTGAGCTTCCGGAGGCCCTGAAGCCCCGGACGATCGCCATCTCCACCGGCGGCGAGAAGCTGATAGAAGCCAAGAGTAAGAAGGCCGCGTAGGCCGCCTCTGATGACAGACGGCTACCTCGGGTAGCGGGAAAAGGGCGGCGCGGTGCGTCGCCCTTTTGCTATGCCGCTTCCAGGCCGATGGTCGTGCTGATCTCGGCGTCGCGGAACGAGGTCTTCTCCATCCGCGCCCCGGTAAGATCCGCGCCACGCAGGTCGGCGTTGTCGAGCACGGCGGAGGTCAGGTCCGCCGCCTGAACAAAGGCGTAGCGCATGGCGGCGCTGGCCAGGGAGGCCGGGTTCTCACGGCCCGGCCCGATCGGCAACACCCCCAGGATCGCGCCGCGCAGGTCCGCCTTGGTCAGATTGGCGCCGGCCAGCTTGGCGCCGCGAAGGTCCGCCTTGGTCAGCGACGCGCCGCGCAGGTCCGCGCCTTCGAAGTTGGCGCCCTGCAGCTGGGCGCCGCTGAGGTCCAGCCCCACCATGCAGGCGCCCTTGGCCGACATCGCCGTCAGCCGCGAGCCCTTGAGCGCGTCGCCGAGCGGACGCAGATCCTCTCCGTCCAGCTTCGCGGGGGCGCCGCGAACGCCGCCGCTCTCGCACCAGGCCCGGTTTCCCTGAACCATGGCGACGAAGGTCGCGACCCGCGCCAGGGCGGCGGCGGTCGGCGCCCGCAGGCAGCCTTCCAGTTTCGCCCCGCCCATATGGGCGACGGCCATGTCGAGGCTGCCGAGGATGGCGCCCGAAAGGTTGGCGCCGGTGAAGTTGGCCCCGCCGACGTCCGCGCCCTCGAGGATCGCGCCCGCCATGTTGGCGTCCTTCATGTTGCAGTTGGTCAGCTTGGCGCCGCGCAGCGAGCAGTCGGTAAAGTCGGCGGCGAAGGCCGAGACGCCGTTGAACTGCGACCCGTCGAGCGTCGCGCCGGAGAAGTTGGCACCCTCGGCGTCGCCGCTGCGGGCCTCATGCTGCAGGACGCTCAGCCCCTTGCGCGGGTGCGGGATGGCGATCTGCCCCTCGCGGAAGTCCGCCTGGGTCAGGTCTGCCTGGCTCATGTTGGCGCCGCGCAGGCAGCAGCCGCGCAGGTCGGCCCGTCGGAGGTTGGCCTGACGCAGATCGGCCTTGCGCAGGTCGCAGCCGAACAGGTTGGCGCGCTCGAGCTTGGTGCGGATCAGCCGGGCGCCGTCGAGGATCGAGGCCGACAGATCGGCGTCCGTCAGATCGCGGGTGGCCAGGTCCAACCTGCTCAGGTCAAGGAATCGCAGAGAGGCGCGCTTACCGCCGGGCTTGCCGGTCAGAAAGCGCTCGTGCGCGGCAACCATCAGGTCGAGCTCGGCCTGGGTCAGACGACGACGGCCCGCGAGGCTGGTGTGCGAAACGCTCAAGGCCCCTCCCAGGGTCCGTTGGTGGAAATGGCGACGGCGGAGGATAACGAGGGTCGCCGAACGTCAGGTTAAGGCGTCAGATGACGCCTTCGAGGCCCCGGGTCGCGTCGAGGGTCGCCCCCGTCAGAATGGCCGACTTGAGCTGGGCGTTGACGAAGTTGGCGCGCGACAGGTCGGCGCCGGTCAGGTTGGCCTGCCGAAGGTCAGCGCGGGCCAGGTCGGTGGATTTCAGCTGCGCCCCGCTGAGGTCCGCCGCCAGCAGG
Organism: Caulobacter sp.; assembly: GCA_040383665.1. Lineage (GTDB taxonomy): Bacteria > Pseudomonadota > Alphaproteobacteria > Caulobacterales > Caulobacteraceae > Caulobacter. The sequence goes on along the minus strand of JBEIDC010000044.1, from coordinate 15,377 downwards.
CGATCGGGCGCGATCATGAGCGGCCCGAGCTGGGCGTCCCGCAGGTCAGATCCTGACAGCTTGGCCCCGGCCAGCCGCGCGCCGCGCAGGTCGGCCCTGCGCAGGTTGCAGTGCCGGAGATCGGCGCCTTCAAGCTGGGCGCCCTGCAGCTGCACGCCCTCCATGTCGAGACCGTAGAAGACCGCGCCCCGCGCCGACAGCGCGGTCAGGTCGAAGCCGCGCGCCGAACCCAAACCGCGCAGGTCGGCGCGGTCGAAGGTGGAGGGCTTGCCCCTGGCCCCGCCGGTCTCGCACCAGAGCATGTGCTCGCGCAGCATCTCCTCATACGGCAGATCGTTCAGCGCCCGGCCCGCGGGCGCGTCGGTCAGCGCGCCCTCCATATCGGCGTCCTTGACGTTCCAGGCGTAGGTCTTGGCCCCGACCAGCACGGCGTCCCGCATATCGGCGCCGGCCAGGTCCGCGCCGGAGAGGTCGGCCCCGGCAAGGTTGGCGCCGTTGAAGTTCACCTGCTTGAGTTTGGCCCGCACCAGCTTGGCGTCCTTGAGGATGGCGTCACTGAAGTCAGCCTTCACGGCCATGATGCCCGACAGCTTGGACCGCTCCAGGTTCGCCCCGGCCAGGATCGCGCCCCGCGCGTCGCCGCTGCGGGTCTCGTGTTCGTGGATGCGCAGGCCCTTGTCGCGGTCGAGCGAGGCGATGGCGCCTTCACGCAGGTCCGCCTCGAACAGGTCGGCGCCCGACAGGTTGGCGCCGCGCAGACAGGACCCGCGCAGATCGGCCCGCCGCAGCGAAGCGTCGGTGAAGTTGCTGCCCTGCATGTCGGCGCCGAAGAAGCTGGCGTTGTCGAGCTTCGTGCCGACCAGCCTGCAGTCGACGAGGTGTGCGCCGGTGAAGTCGGCGTCGCACAGATTGCGTCCCGAGAGGTCCAGTCCGTGCAACTCGCACCAGGCGAAGACCGCGCGCGCTCCGCCCATCCGCGCCGAGAACAGGCGATCATGCCTGGCGCAGATGATTTCGACCTCCTGCTGCGTCAGGCGTCGACGTGAGTTGTTCGGCGCCGGGACGGCGACCATGGAGCATCTCCTCTGGAGACAACCCTATGCACCTCCCGGATTAACGCCTTCCTTCCAGCGTTGATATTCAAGGGCTTTCCACGCTTCGTCGCACAGTGTTCCGCTTGTGATTGCAACGCCGGCGCCATTCAACCGTTCGATGCCCTGGCCGGACGCGAAGGGCGAAGGGTCCTCGCAGGCGATCACCACCCGCGCGATGCCGGCATCGACCAGCCTGAGGGAGCAGGAGGCGGCGCCCGTGGACCGCTCGCCACAGGGTTCGAGGGTGACGTAGGCGGTGGCCCCCCGGGCATCGACGCCGACCAGCGCCTGCTCCTCGGCGTGTGGCCTTCCGCCAGGCGCGGTGGCCGCCTGGGCGAGCACCGCGCCGTCCTTGACGATGACGCAGCCGACGACGGGATTGGGCGCGGTCTTGCCGAGGTTGGTGAGCGCCACCGCGATGGCCTGGCGCATGAAGGTTTCGTCGGACATCCGGGGTTCCGCACTGAAGGGGACATGCGCTTTAGTGCGTGTCCCCCGCAGTTGATGGGGACACGCACTAAAGTGCATGTCCCCGGTCCGCGCTAGATCGCCGGCAGTGGCGTCGCCCGCGCCGTGTCCAGATACCGCGCTGAGGTCGGCTTCAGGTCGCCGTCCAGTTCGATAAGCAGCGGGTTGCCGGTCGGGATCTCCACCTCGACGATCCGGTCGTCGGGCACGGAGAACAACAGCTTGACGATGGCCCGCAGGCTGTTGCCGTGAGCGGCGACCAGGACGGTTTCGCCCGCCTTCAGTTTCGGCGCGATTTCGGCGTCCCAGTAGGGCTGCACCCGGTCGAGCGTGGTCTTCAGGCTCTCGGTGTCGGGGATCGCCTGGCCGGCGTAGCGGGGATCGCCGGCGAAACTCCATTCGCTGGCGGGATCGAGCGGCGGCGGCGGAATGTCGTAGCTGCGGCGCCAGATCTTGACCTGCTCATCGCCGTGCTTCGCCGCCGTCTCGGCCTTGTCCAGGCCCGTGAGGCCGCCGTAGTGCCGCTCGTTCAGGCGCCAGTCCTTGATCAGCGGCAGGTCGCCCTGCCCGGCCTCGGCAAGCGCCATCTCGCCGGTCCGGTTGGCGCGGGTCAGGACCGAGCTGTAGGCGCGGTCAAACCGCACGCCCGCCGCCTTGAGCAGCGCGCCGCCCTGCCTGGCCTGGGCCTCGCCCTCGGCGGTCAAGTCGACGTCGACCCAGCCGGTGAAGCAGTTTTCAAGGTTCCACTGGCTCTGGCCGTGGCGGAGAAGAACGAGCTTTGACATGGGCGCACGGGCTAAGGGGCGGGACCGAAGGCGTCAAGGCTTGAGGCCGAACTCAGGCGGCCATCCAGTCTTCGCAGCGAAGGCCGTCGACGCGGCCAAATTCTCCGCGATTGCCGGTCACCAGGACAAGACCGCGAGATCGGGCATGCCCTGCGATCAGAAGATCATAGGCGCCGATCGGCGTTCCCCTGCGCTCGAGATCGACGCGGATATCGGCGGCGTGTCCGGCCGCGTTGGCGTCAAAGGGCAGGACCTCCAATCGAGCGATGAACCCTTCGACAGCCTGGCGGTGATGATCGGGACGTGCCGACTTCGCCGCGCCGTGCAGGAGCTCGGTCAGCACGACGGTCGAGATGCAGAGGCCGTCGGCGTTGGCGTTGAACCGCTCGCGCAGGACCGCCGGCCTGTCCCTCAGCACCCGGATGCAAAGGTTGGTGTCCAGCATGTAGCGCAACATCAGAACGGCTCGCGCCCGTCGGCCGTCGGCTGGATGCGGTCGCCCAGCTCAATGCCCGGAGCGTCGAAGAAGTCGTCCCAGACCGAATCTGCCGGAACGATCACCCGGCGGCGACCATCCTTGAGGATCGTCACCGCCCGCACGCCTTCGGGAAAGGCGACATCCCTGGAAAGGCGCACGGCCTGGGAGCGGTTTGACTTGAACAGCGTGGTCCGCGACATGGGGCGCTCCCGGCAATGTATATCCCGTCTGTATATATCACTGGTGATGGTTGCGGACAACAGAACGCGTCCACGCCTCGCCCATCGCTGGGACCGCTGATATACCGTCGCCATGCGAGACCGCCTCTTCTTTCCGCTCTGCGCCGCCGCGGCGATCACGATGATCGCGCTTGCCATGATAAGCCCCGGCGCCCCGGACGCCGCTCGACCCGAACCAGCGGTCCAGGCCCAGGAGAAGACCCAGTGAGTTTCGACGCCGTCGCGGTCGGCCGCCGCGTGCTCGCCACCGAGGCCGAGGCCCTGGGCGCGATGGCCGATGGACTGGGCGAGGCCTTCGTCAGGGCTGTCGAGGTCCTGTTCGCCTGCAAGGGCCGCATCGTCCTGACCGGGATGGGCAAGAGCGGTCACGTCGCCAGGAAGATCGCCGCCACCATGGCCTCGACCGGCGCGCCGGCCATGTTCGTGCACCCGGCCGAAGCCAGCCATGGCGACCTTGGCATGATCGGCGTGGACGACGTGGTGCTGGGTCTTTCCAAGTCCGGGGAGGTGCGGGAACTGGCCGACATCCTGGCCTACACCAGCCGCTTCGGCATCCCGCTGATCGCCATCACCGCCAACCCGGACAGCGCGCTGGGCAAGGCCGCGACCCTGGTGCTCAAGCTGCCGGACGCGCCCGAGGCGACCGGCGAGGTCAGCGCGCCGACGACCTCCACCACGCTGCAGATCGCCCTGGGCGATGCGCTGGCCGTCGCCCTGCTCGAACGCCGGGGCTTCACGGCCCGCGACTTCCACGTCTTCCATCCTGGCGGCAAGCTGGGCGCCATGCTGCGCACGGTGGGGGACCTGATGCACAAGCTGGAGGAAGCGCCGCTGGCTCCCGAGCATACGCCCATGCCCGAGGCGCTACGGGTCATGACCGAGCGCCGGCTCGGCATCGTGGGCGTGGTTTCGGCTGATGGCGCGCTGATCGGCGTGGTCACCGACGGCGACCTGCGCCGCAACTTCGACGACCTGGCCGGCAAGACGGTGGGCCAGATCATGACCCGCAATCCCAAGGCCGTGACGCCCGAGACCCTGGCCGGCGACGCGGCCCGTATCCTGAACGACAGTCGCATCACCGCCCTGTTCGTGGTGCGTGACGGGAAGCCTGTGGGCGTGCTTCACGTCCACGACGTGCTGAGCGCCGGCGTCGTGTGAGCGCGGCGACTGCCCCGCCCTCGAAAACGGCGTGGCATGGCGGCGACCGCCTAATTTCGCTCCGCCCCCTCACCAACCCGTCACAGGAGCGCTATAGGGAGCCCATCGCAACGCGAGTCCTCCTTGATGCCGTTCCTTCCCCGCGCCGACCTCGTCCCCAATACCCTCGCCTATGAGACCGAGCCGCTGGTCAAGGCGACGGGCTTTCGCGAGTACGACGCGCGCTGGCTGTTCGGACCGGACATCAATCTGCTGGGCGTCCAGGCGCTGGGTCTCGGCCTCGGGACCTATATCCACGAGCTGGGCCAGTCGAAGATCGTCGTCGGCCACGACTTCCGCTCCTACAGCCTGTCGATCAAGAACGCCCTGATGCTGGGCCTGGTCGCGGCGGGCTGCGAGGTGCTAGACATCGGCCTGGCCCTGTCGCCGACCGCCTACTTCGCGCAGTTCGACCTCGACGCGCCCTGCGTGGCCATGGTCACCGCCAGCCACAACGAGAACGGCTGGACCGGCGTGAAGATGGGCGCCAACCGTCCCCTGACCTTCGGCCCCGAGGAAATGGGCCGCCTGAAGGAGATCGTGCTGGGCGGCGCTTTCGTCGAACGCGCCGGCGGCAAGGTCACCCAGATCGATGGCGTGCGCGAGCGCTACATCGACGACGTCTCCCGGCGGGTGCAGGTCAAGCGTCCGCTGAAGGTGGTCGCCGCCTGCGGCAACGGCACGGCCGGCGCCTTCGCGCCCCAGGCCCTGCGCGCCATGGGCGTGGCCGTGGTCATCGAGATGGACTGCGAGCTCGACTGGACCTTCCCCAAGTACAACCCCAACCCCGAAGATCATGAGATGCTCCACGCCATGGCCGTGGCCGTTAAGGAACACGGCGCCGACCTGGCTCTGGGCTTCGATGGCGACGGCGACCGCTGCGGCGTGGTCGACAACACCGGCGAGGAGATCTTCGCCGACAAGATCGGCCTGATGCTGGCCCGCGACCTGGCCCCGCTGAACCCGGGCGCCAAGTTCATCGTCGACGTGAAGTCGACGGGCCTGTTCGCCACCGATCCGGTGCTGGAGGCCAACGGCTGCACCACGGTCTACTGGAAGACCGGCCACAGCTACATCAAGCGCAAGACGGCCGAGATCGGAGCCCTGGCGGGCTTCGAGAAGAGCGGACACTTCTTCCTCAATGAGCCTCTGGGCCGGGGCTACGACTGCGGCCTGACCGCAGCGGCCGCCATCCTGGCGATGCTGGACCGCAACCCGGACAAGTCGATGGCCGACCTGAAGGCGGCGCTCCCCGTGGCGTATACCTCGCTCACCATGAGCCCGCACTGCGGTGACGAGGTGAAGTACGGCGTCGTCGACAGAGTCGTCGCCGAGTACGAGGCCCTGGCCGCCGCCGGCGGGACCATCCTCGGCCGCAAGATCGCCGAGGTGATCACCGTCAACGGCGTCCGCGTGGCGCTGGAAGACGGCAGCTGGGTGCTGGTCCGCGCGTCCTCGAACAAACCCGAGGTCGTGGTCGTCGTCGAGAGCACCCGTTCCGAGGACGACATGCGCGCCCTCTTCCATGAAGAGGTCAAGCCGCGGCTGGGCAAGCACCCGGAAATCGGCTCATACAATCAGGAAATCTGAGGATTCCACCGCATGCGCGTCGCAATGATCGGCACCGGCTACGTCGGCCTGGTGTCCGGAGCCTGTTTTGCCGACTTCGGCCATGACGTCGTCTGCATCGACAAGGATGCCGGCAAGATCGATCGCCTGCTGAAGGGCGAGATCCCGATCTTCGAGCCGGGCCTGGACGATCTGGTCGAGCGCAACGTGCGCGAGGGCCGGCTGAGCTTCACCCTGGACGGGGCCCAGGCGATCAAGGCCGCCGACGCGGTGTTCATCGCCGTGGGCACGCCGACCCGCCGGGGCGACGGTCATGCCGACCTCAGCTACGTCTACGCCGCCGCCGAGGAAGTCGCCGGCCTGATCGACGGCTTCACCGTCATCGTGACCAAGTCGACCGTGCCGGTCGGCACCGGCGACGAGGTCGAGGCCATCATCCGCAAGGTTCGGCCGGACGCGCAGTTCGCGGTGGTGTCGAACCCGGAGTTCCTGCGCGAGGGTGCGGCGATCGAGGACTTCAAACGGCCCGACCGCGTGGTCGTCGGCGCGGACGACGAGCGCGCCAGGGCGGTGATGAACGAGCTGTACCGCCCGCTCTTCCTGAACGAGACGCCGATCATCTTCACCGGCCGGCGGACCAGCGAGCTGATCAAGTACGCCGCCAACGCCTTCCTGGCCATGAAGATCACCTTCATCAACGAGATGGCCGACCTGTGCGAGGCCGTCGGCGCCGACGTGCAGCAGGTGGCCAAGGGCATCGGCCTGGACAAGCGGATCGGCGGCAAGTTCCTCAACGCCGGCCCCGGCTACGGCGGCAGCTGCTTCCCGAAGGACACGCTCGCCCTGGTCCGCACCGCCAGCGACGCCGGCGCGCCAGTGAAGCTGATCGAGGCCACTGTGGCGGTGAACGACGCCCGCAAGAAGGCCATGGCCGGCAAGGTGGCCAAGGCGGTCGACGGCGACCTGAAGGGCAAGACCGTCGGCGTTCTGGGCCTGACCTTCAAGCCCAACACCGACGACATGCGCGACGCCCCCAGCCTGGACATCATCCCCGCGCTGCAGGCGCTGGGCGCGACCGTCCAGGCCTTTGATCCGGAGGGCCACGAGGCCCGCCAGATGCTCAAGGACGTCGCGTTCAAGGCCAATGCCTATGAAGCCGTCGAGGGCGCCGACGCGGTGGTGATCATCACCGAGTGGGACCAGTTCCGGGCGCTCGACCTCGACCGCATGAAGCTGCTGATGAAGACCCCCACGGTCATCGACCTGCGCAACATCTACCGCCCAGAGGACATGCGGGCGCGCGGGTTCCGGTACACGAGCGTGGGTCGGGGGTAGATCCGTCCGGGGACACGCACTGAAGTGCATGTCCCCGGTTGAAGTGCATGTCCCCGGCTTTGGCCCTACCATCCGCCCGGGCGGAGGAGAGTCGCTGCATGTGGGTGTTGCTGGGGGTGCTGGTGGTCGTGGTCGGGTTCGCCGCGCGGCAGAACCCGCTGCTGATCGTTGTCGTCGCGGCGCTGGTCACGGGTGTGGCGGCGGTCGTCGCGCCGGGGGTGACGGCGGCGGCGCTGCTGGCCGGAGCGGGCGAGACGCTGGCCGTGCTGGGCAAGGGCTTCAAGGACAACCGCTACATCAGCGTCACCTGGCTGATCCTGCCGCTGATCGGGCTGCTGGAGCGCGAGGGCCTGCAGGAGCGGGCGAAAACCCTGATCCAGCGGCTGAAGTCGGCGACGACGGGCCGGCTGCTGCTGATCTATCTGGTCATCCGCCAGGGCACGGCGGCGCTGGGCCTGACCTCGCTGGGCGGCCATCCGCAGATGGTCCGCCCCCTGATCGCGCCGATGGCCGAGGCGGCCGCCGAGGCGCGGGACCCGGCCATCAGCGACGGCAGCCGCAACCGGGTGAAGGCCTTCGCCGCCGCGACCGACAACATCGGCCTGTTCTTCGGCGAGGATATCTTCATCGCCATCGCCTCGATCCTGCTTATCAAGGGCTTCCTGGAGGCTAATGGCATCATCGTCACGCCGTTCGCCCTGTCGGTCTGGGCCATTCCCACCGCGATCGCCGCGCTGTTGATCCACGGGACGCGGCTGATCCTGCTCGACCGGGCGCTGAACCGGGAGGCGGCCCGATGATCGGCCTTCCCGTCCTCTACGCCCTCGCCGGCCTGCTGTTCGCGATCTTCGCCATCGGCTCGGCGACGGACAGGAGCAACCCGAAGCGCTGGGGCAACGCCGCGTTCTGGGGCCTGTTCGCGATCAGCTTCCTGGCCGGGACCTGGCTGTCGGACACCCTCAACGGCCTGCTGCTGGTCGCCATGGCGCTGGCCGCCGGCTTCAACCTGCTGGGCAAGGGCCAGCCCGTTCCGCAGATTGACCGGGCCGAGCGCGCCGAGCGCTGGGGCAACCGGCTGTTCGTCCCCGCCCTGATCCCGCCGGCGGTGACCCTGGCCGGCACCTTCCTGCTCAAGGGCGTCGAGATCGGCGGCCAGCCGCTGGTCGACCCCAAGCAGGTGACCCTGGTCTCGCTGGGCCTCGGCATCGTGCTGGCCACGGCGTTCGCGCTGGTCATGTTCCGCGCCTCGCCCGCCGTCGCCGTCCGCGAGGGCCGCCGCCTGATGGACCAGGTCGGCTGGGCCGGGCTGCTGCCCCAGGCCCTGGCGGCTCTGGGCGCGGTGTTCGTGGCCGCCAAGGTCGGCGACGTCATCGGCCTGCTGGCGGGCGAGTACCTGCCGCTCAACGGCCCGTTGATGGCCGTCTGCGCCTATTCCGTCGGCATGGCGGTGTTCACGGCCATCATGGGCAACGCCTTCGCCGCCTTCCCGGTCATGACCGCCGCTATCGCCCTGCCGCTGATCATCGGTCAGTACGGCGGCGATCCGGCCATCGTCTGCGCGATCGGCATGCTGTCGGGCTTCTGCGGCACGCTGATGACCCCGATGGCCGCCAACTTCAACATCGTTCCGGCCGTGCTGCTGGACCTCCCCGACCGCAATGGCGTTATCCGGGTCCAGATCCCGACCGCCCTGGCCCTGCTCGCGACCAACACGGTGCTCATGTATGCCTTCGCCTTCCGCTTCTGAGACCCGCCTGACGGCCGACATCGCCGGCCGCTTCGCGCGGGTGGCGCTGGGCCATGTCAACCGCGCCTACCCGCACAAGGCCGACCACGTCTTCAACGGGCCGCAGGACGTCGCCCCGCACCGCGAGCACCACCCGATCTTCTTCGGCAGCTTCGACTGGCACAGCTGCGTCCACGGCTACTGGACCCTGGCGACGATCCTGCGTCGGTTCCCGAACCTTGCCGAGGCGGACGCCATCCGGGCCCTGTTCGCCGACAGCCTGACGCCGGAAAAGGTCGCCGGAGAGCTGGCCTATCTCGACCGGCCCATGAGCGCCGGGTTCGAGCGGCCCTACGGCTGGGCCTGGCTGCTGAAGCTGGCGGCCGAGCTAAAGGCGCACCAGGATACGGCTCCGTATGAAACGCTCGCGCCGCTGGCCGTGGCCTTCGCCGACCGGTTCAAAACCTTCCTGCCAAAGGCGACCTATCCGCTGAGGGCCGGGGTGCATTCCAACACCGCCTTCGCGCTGCGGCTGGCCATAGACTACGCCGAGACCTGCGGCGACCCGGCCCTTGCCACGCTGGCCCGGGACACCGCCCTGCACTGGCACGCCGACGACGCGGACTGCCAGGCCTGGGAGCCGAGCGGCGACGAGTTCCTGTCCCCCGCCCTGATGGTCGCCGAATGCCTGCGCCGCATGCTGCCGCCGCACCAGTTCCGCGCCTGGTTCTCCGGCTTCCTGCCCCGGACGGCGGGCCGCCAGCCGGCGACCCTGTTCACGCCCGCCACGGTCAGCGACCGCAGCGACGGCAAGATCGCACACCTCGACGGCCTCAACCTCAGCCGCGCCTGGTGCTGGCGCGGCATCGCCGGCGCCCTGGCCGAGCATGACGACGCCCGCGACGTGGCCCTGGCCGCCGCCGAGACCCATCTGGCCAGCGCCCTGCCCCATGTGGCCGGCGACTACATGGGCGAGCACTGGCTGGCGAGCTTCGCCCTGCTGGCGCTGGAGGCTTAGCCAGCGGCTTGCAATCCAGGCCCTGATGACTAGTCTCCTGACTAGTCAGGAGGTTGCGATGAAGCACTGGCCGGTACAGGACGCAAAGGCGCGCTTCAGCGAGCTGCTGCGCGCCAGTCTCAGCGAGGGTCCGCAGATGGTCACGCTGCGTGGTCAGGAAGCCGCCGTGCTCGTGCCGGCGGACGAGTGGCGGCGTATGCAGAAGTTGGACAAGCCGTCTCTGAAAGACTTCCTGCTGGGCGATGGCCCTCGCTTCGACCTCGAACTGCCGGACCGCAAGGGTTACAGGCTACGGCCTGTCGATCTCGACGATTGAGATGTGGCTCCTCGACACGAACGTAGTCTCGGAGATGCGGAAACCCCGCCCCCACCCAAGCGTGGTCGCATGGATGTCCGGGCAAGCCCGGCAAAGCCTGTTCGTTTCTGCGGCGACCGTCGGCGAAATTCAGCAGGGCCTGGAACTGGCGCGCATCACGAACCCGGAGAAGGCCGCGGAGATCGAAACCTGGCTGAATGAGCTCGTTTCGGTCTCAAGAGTTCTCTCCGCCGATGAGCACGTCTTTCGCGAGTGGGCGCGGCTCATGGATCGGCGCTCCAAAGACCTGATCATGCACGCCCTGATCGCGGCGACCGCTCAAGTACACGGTCTCACAGTCGCCACTCGAAACACCCGCGACTTCGAAACGCTCGGCGTCGCCACGGTGAACCCGTTCGAAGGCTGACCCTCTAGGCCGCCGCCTTCACCGCGCCGGCGATGTCCTTGACCAGCTGGTCGACCAGGGCCTTGTCGTCGCCCTCGGCCATGACGCGGATGAGGGGTTCGGTGCCCGACGCGCGGACCAGCACGCGGCCTTTGCCGTTCAGCCGGGCCTCGGCCTCGGCGATGGCGGCCTTGACCTTCTCGTCCTCCAGCGGCTTGCCGCCCTTGGCGAAGCGGACGTTCTCAAGCTTCTGCGGCACCGGCTCGAACTGGCGGGCCAGGGCGCTCATCGGCTTGCCGCTCTGCACCAGCACGGCCAGCACCTGCAGCGCCGCGATCAGGCCGTCGCCGGTGGTGGAGAAATCCGACAGGATCACGTGGCCGGACTGTTCGCCGCCGAGGTTGAAGCCGCCGCCCCGCATCCGCTCCATCACCGCCCGGTCGCCGACCGGCGTGCGTTCCAGCTTCAGACCCTTGTCGGTCATGAACCGTTCCAGACCAAGGTTCGACATCACGGTGGCGACGACGCCGCCGCCGGTGAGCCGGTCCTCCGCGGCCCAGGCCCCGGCGATGATGGCCATGATCTGGTCGCCGTCGACGACCTGGCCCTTCTCGTCGCAGATGGCGACCCGGTCGGCGTCGCCGTCCAGCGCGATGCCGATATCGGCGCGGTACTCGCGCACCGCCGCCACCATCGACTCCGGATGGGTCGAGCCGCAGTCGTTGTTGATGTTGAAGCCGTTGGGGTCGACCCCGACCTTCAGCACCTCCGCGCCCAGCTCGTACAGCACGGCGGGCGCGACCTTGTAGGCGGCGCCGTTGGCGCAATCGATGACCACCCGCAGGCCGTTCAGGTTCAGGTGGCGCGGGAAGCTGGCCTTAGCGATCTCGACATAGCGGGCCTGGGCGTCGTCGACGCGCTGCACCCGGCCAAGGCCGTCGGCGGCGGCGAGGCCTTCCTGCAGGCCCTCGTCCATATGGGCCTCGATCTCCAGCTCGCGCTCGTCGCTCAGCTTGTAGCCGTCCGGCCCGAACAGCTTGATGCCGTTGTCGGTATAGGCGTTATGGGAGGCGCTGATCATCACGCCGAGGTCGGCGCGCATGGAGCGGGTCATCATCGCCACGGCCGGCGTCGGCAGCGGCCCGAACAGCCGCACGTCCATGCCCATGCTGGTGAAGCCCGCCACCAGGGCCGGCTCGATCATGTAGCCCGACAGCCGGGTGTCCTTGCCGATCACGACGAGGTGCCGCCGGCCGTGGTTGCGGCGGAACAGCTTGCCGGCGGCCAGGCCGACGCGCAGCGCGACCTCGGCCGTCATCGGGTGGCTGTTGGCAAGGCCGCGAATGCCGTCGGTGCCGAAATACTTCCGCTTGCTCATCGAGCAGACTCCCCCGCGCGAACCCCGCGCAACAGTTTGCAACGCACTTTTATGCCGCCGGACGTTCAGCCGGTGTTAAACGCCGACCCGGGTACGGTTCGTTCCCGCAAGATCATAACCTCCCGATCGGAGACGACGAAACCGGCATGTGCGGCATCATCGGCATCGTGGGCAAGGCGCCCGTCACCGACCGTCTCATCGAGAGCCTCAAGCGCCTCGAGTATCGCGGCTATGATTCCGCGGGCGTCGCGGTGCAGACCGGGGGGCGGGTCGAGCGGCGCCGCGCCCAGGGAAAGATCAAGGCGCTGGAGGCGGTGCTGGAGGCCAGCCCCCTGACCTCGCAGGTCGGTATCGGCCACACCCGCTGGGCCACCCACGGCGCGCCGAGCGAGCGCAACGCCCATCCGCACACCGCCGGCCGGGTGACCCTGGTCCACAACGGCATCATCGAGAACTTCGCGGACCTGAAGGTCGAGTTGCAGAAGGAAGGCCGCGCCTTCGAGAGTGACACCGACACCGAGGTCGTCGCCGCCCTGATCGACCACTACCTGGACAAGGGCCAGGCCCCGCTGGCCGCCTTCAAGATGGCGCTGGACCGGCTGACCGGCGCCTACGCCCTGGCGGTGCTGATCGAGGGCCGCGACAACTTCATCATGGGCGCCCGCAAGGGCAGCCCGCTCGTGGTCGGCACCGGCGAGGGCGAGATGTTCCTGGGCAGCGACGCCCTGGCCGTCGGCCCGTTCACCAGCAAGGTCACCTACCTCGAGGAAGGCGACTATGTCGCCATCGACCACGACCGCGCCGAGATTTTTGACGTCACGGGCACGCCCGTCGATCGCCCGATGAAGGTCGTGTCCGCCTCCGCCGCCCTGGTCGAGAAGGGCAACTTTCGGCATTTCATGGAGAAGGAGATCCATGACCAGCCGGAAGGGGTGCAACGCACCGTCTCCGCCTACATCGACCCGATCACCTCGCGCACCGCTGTCCCCGGCGGCATCGACTTTTCCGCCATCGAGCGCATCCAGATCGTCGCCTGCGGCACCAGCTACATCGCCGGCATGGTCGGCAAGTACCTGATCGAGCAGCTGGCCGACCTGCCGGTGGACGTCGAGATCGCCAGCGAGTTCCGCTATCGCTCGCCGGCCCTGCGCGCCGGATCGCTGGCCATCGCCATGTCGCAGTCGGGCGAGACCGCCGATACCCTGGCAGCCCTGCGCCTGTGCAAGAGCAAAGGCATGCGCACGGCCGCGGTGGTCAACGCCCAGGAATCGACCATGGCCCGCGAGGTCGACGTCGTCTGGCCGATCCACTGCGGACCGGAGATCGGCGTCGCCTCGACCAAGGCCTTCACCGCCCAGGTCACGGTGCTGACCGCCATCGCCGTGGCCGCCGCCGCCGCCCGCGGCCGCATTGACACCACCGAGGAGGCGCGCCTGGTCAAGGTGATGCTCGAGGCGCCGCGCCTGGTCAGCGAGGCCATCGGCATGGAGGAGGCCGTCCGCGCCGTCGCGGTCGACATCGCCAAGGCCCGCGATGTCCTTTACCTGGGTCGCGGCACCATGTCCGCCCTGGCCCTGGAAGGCGCCCTGAAGCTGAAGGAAATCAGCTACATCCATGCCGAGGGCTATGCGGCGGGCGAGCTGAAGCACGGGCCCATCGCGCTGGTCGACGAGCATACGCCGATCATCATCCTGGCCCCCTACGACAGCTACTACGAGAAGTCGGCCTCAAACATGAGCGAGGTCATGGCCCGCGGCGGACAGGTGGTGTTCATCACCGACCCGGAGGGCGCCAAACACGCCCCGGCCGGCGCCAAGGTGGTGATGACCGCCCCGGCCAGCGACCCGCTGATCGCGCCGCTGATCATGTCGGCGCCCATCCAGCTGCTGGCCTACCATGTGGCCGTGCTGAAGGGCGCGGATGTCGACCAGCCACGCAACCTCGCCAAGTCTGTAACGGTCGAGTAGACGTCGAACCCATGAAACCTGTTCGTAAAGCCGTCCTTCCGGTCGCAGGCCTCGGCACCCGCGTGCTGCCCGGGGCCAAGACCACGCCCAAGGAAATGCTCAACGTCGTGGACAGGCCGATCCTGTCCTACATCGTGGCCGAGGGCCGCGCGGCGGGGATCGAGCACTTCGTGTTCGTCACCGGCCGCGGCAAGGGCGCGATCGAGGACTACTTCGACCATCACATCGAGATGGAGAGCCAGCTGCAGGCCAAGGGCAAGCTGGAGATGCTGGCCGACATCCAGGGCGAGCTGCCCCGCCCCGGCGAGATGAGCTTCGTGCGCCAGATGGCCCCGCTGGGCCTGGGCCACGCCGTCTGGTGCGCCCGCGACATCATCGGCGACGAGCCGTTCGCGATCATGCTGCCGGACATGCTGATGCACGCGCCGCAGCGCCCGGCCCTGGCCCAGGCGATGGACGCCTACAACAAGGTCGGCGGCAACATCGTCGTCGTCGAGCCGGCCCCCGAGGGCGAGGCCCACAAGTACGGCATCGTGGCGCTGGACGGCCAGGACGGCCGCCTGAACCGCATGACCGGCATGGTCGAGAAGCCCGCGCCGGGGACCGAGCCCTCGAACCTGTTCATCTCGGGCCGCTACATCCTGCAGCCGGAGATCTTCAAGCTGCTGGCCGACCAGCAGAAGGGCGCCGGCGGCGAGATCCAGCTGACCGACGCCATGTTCCGCCTGATGGCCATCGAGAGCTTCCACGCGCTGGAGTACGAGGGAACCACCTACGACTGCGGCGACAAGATCGGCCTGCTCCGAGCCAACGTGGCCTTCGCGCTCCAGCGCGATGACCTCGGCGCGGCGGCGCGCAAGGCGATCATGGAGCTGCTGGGGTAGCTCAGCCGGGGACATGTACTTCAGTACGTGTCCCCATCAGCTTCAAGCGGCGGGGGACACACACTGAAGTGCATGTCCCCGATCAGCGTTGAAACAACGCCTCTAGCCCATCCTTCAACGCCAGCGCCTGCGCCGGCTCCAGGTGCATCGCCTCCGCGAGCCGATACGGGATCGGCTCGGCCTGCACCTTCAGCGCCCTCCCCATCTCCGTCAGCGCGATCAGCACCACCCGTTCGTCACGCTCCGCCCGCGTGCGCGTCACCAGCCCGGCGGCCTCCAGCCGCTTGAGCAGAGGCGTCAGGGTGCCGGAGTCGAGGTGCAGCCGACGGCCGATGTCGCCCAGCGACAGGCCGTCGCGCTCCCACAGCACCAGCATGACCAGATACTGCGGGTAGGTCAGGCCCAGCGGCCTCAGATGCGGGCGGTAGGCCTTCTGGATGGCGTTGGCCGCCGCGTAGACCGGAAAGCACAGCTGGTTCGAGAGCTTGAGGCCTTCGGCCGGGGTGTCGTGAGAGTTCGCCATGATCCGCAGATAATG
>JBEIDC010000043.1:0-22122 GCA_040383665.1 Caulobacter sp. | reverse complement strand
GCGTCCTTCGACACGCCGCTTCGCGGCTGCTCAGGATGACGTCGTTTGAAGGCTACTCACCCAAGTCATGCTGAGCAGCGCCGCAGGCGCGTGTCGAAGCACGCAAGGCGGCGGCCCTAAGCCTTCAGCCACCCGAATGCGCGGCGGATGAAGGCCTGACCCTCAGCCATCACCGGCGCGCCGTGCGCCATCAGCACGCGCTCGGCCGGCCAGGCCATGACGCGCCGGATCGCCCGCCGCGCTGCACGCCGGTCCGTGAAGGCGACACGGAATTTCTGTGGCACGGCGGCTTCCGGCCCGGTGAGCCGGTCCAGCAGCGCGACGATCACCCGCCAGCCGCTGAACCAGCCCGGATCGAACTGCTGGATCAGGTCGGTGAACAGCACCGTGCGGCTGGCGCGATGGAAGAACACCACCTCGGTGGTGATGGCGTTGCCCGGCACGACGACCTGCTCGAGGTCCGCCGCCCACTCCGGCGGCGCCTCGTCCGCCAGGTCGGCGTCGACCGCGATGTCCGGACAGCGCCGGTGAAAGCCCGGCGCCGCATGGAGTTTCGCGGACGGAAAGGCCGCTCGCCATTCCGTCAGGAACAGGTGATGCAGGCTGTTGGGCGCGATCAACGCCCGCACCTCGCCCAGCGCCAGGACCTCGGTCCGCAACGACCCGGTCAGGGCCACCGGTGACCAGACCAGCAGCCCGCCGTCCGACAACCGGACGACCGCCATTCGTGTCGGGTAGGTGAAGCCCGCGACGGATACGGTCGGACCGCCGCTGATCCAGATCTCCGGGCCGAACGGGCTGAGGGTCGCGGTGCTCAAGGTCTGCTGTCCCCGGACGGAATTGAGGCGATCTGGCGCCGCAGGATCGCGCCAAAGCGCCGCCTTGGCGAGCCGGGAAAGGCGCCGCCAAACCGGATCGGCCGCGATAGGATGGGCCATGGCCGATCCGCTCCGATTCCGATTCAGGCTGCTGCTTGGACGCACCGTGGCCCTGGGGCCCGGCAAGGCCGACCTTCTGACGGCGCTGGCCGAGACCGGCTCGATCTCGGCCGCGGCCCGCCGCATGGGCATGAGCTACAAGCGGGCCTGGTATCTGATCGACACCATGAACCGTTGCTTCCGGGAGCCGGTTGTCGAGACCGTGAAGGGCGGGCGGGGTCACGGCGGAGCCGGGCTGACCGCGATGGGCCAGACGGTCCTGGATCGCTATCGGGCCATGGAGGCGCGCGCCGCCGCCGCGGTGGCCGAGGACCTGGACCGGCTCGCTGACCTCGTCGCCCGCGACCCCGACGCCTGACCGGCGGCCTCGCGCAATCGCGACGCAGCCGATATAGTCGTCCGGCTATATCGAACGAACGGGAAACTCATGGAGTCGGAAGCGTCCTTTCGCCGTCGTTCTGTCCTGGGCCTGATCGGCGCGGGAGCGACGGTCGCGACCGTGGCCTGGCGGCAGGCCCATGCCGACGACGCGCCGCCGATCGCCGCCGCCTCGGACCTGAACGCCACCTTGCCGGAGGTGGCGTCTCTGTTCCGAACAGCCACCGGCAAAACCGTGAAACTCACCTTCGGCTCGTCGGGAAACTTCGCCCAGCAGATCCGGAACGGCGCGCCGTTCGAGGTCTTCCTGTCCGCCGACGAAGGCTATGTCCGGATGCTGGCCGCGGCGGGCAAGACCGAGGACGACGGCGCGCTCTACGCCATCGGTCGCATCGGGCTCTTCCAGGCCCGGGGATCAGGCATCCGCGCCGACAGCCGGCTTGTCGATCTCGCCGCCGCGGTGCGTGACGGTCGCCTGCGCAAGTTCGCCATCGCCAATCCGGAGCATGCGCCCTACGGACGGGCCGCCCGGGAAGCGCTCCAGCATGCCGGGCTCTGGAGGGTGATCGAGCCCAGGCTGGTGCTGGGCGAGAATGTCGCCCAGGCGACGCAGTTCGCCACCTCGGGCTCGGCGCAAGGCGGGATTATCCCCTTGTCGCTGGCCCTGACCCCGCAGGTGAAGGCCGCGGGAAGCTTCGCGATCATCGCCGCCGACTGGCACAGGCCGCTGCGCCAGCGCGCCGTGGTGTTGAAGGGCGCCGGGGCCACGGCGCGCGCCTTCTACGCCTTCGTGCAGTCGCCACAGGCGCGCGGCGTTTTCCGACGCCATGGCTTCGTGCTCCCCGGCGAAGGGGGCTGAGACCGATCCGATGGACTGGACCGCCTTCGCCCTCTCGCTGAAGCTCGCCGCCTGGACCGCAGCCGTCCTGCTGCCGCTCGGTCTGCTGTCTGCGCGGGCCCTGGCCTTCCGTGTGCGGCGCGGCAAGGGCTTGCTGGAGGCGCTGGTGGCCCTGCCGCTGGTGTTGCCGCCCACCGTGCTGGGCTACTATCTGCTGGTCGGCCTCGGCGGCGACTCGGCCATCGGCCAGGCCTGGACGCGGGTCTTCGGACAAGGCCTGGTGTTCAGCTTCGAGGGCCTGCTGCTGGCCTCGGTGCTGGTCAACATCCCCTTCGCGGTGCAGCCGATGCAGCGGGCGTTCGAGGCTCTGCCGCTGGACGTGCGGGAGGCGGCCCAGGTCAGCGGCCTGTCGCCCTGGGCGACCTTCTGGCGGGTCGAGCTGCCGCTGGCCTGGCCCGGCGTCCTGTCGGCGCTGGTCCTGACCTTCGCCCACACCATGGGCGAGTTCGGGGTCGTGCTTATGGTCGGCGGCGGGATTCCCGGGGAGACGAAGACCATCGCTCTGGCGATCTATGACCGCACCCAGGCCTTCGATGCCGCCGCCGCCGGGACCATGTCGGCGGCCTTGCTGGCCTTCTCCATCACCGCCATCGTCATCGTGCACGCCCTGGGCGCACGGGTGGGTCAGCGTCGTGGGTGAGCCGGTCGACTCTCCGGGGCTGGTGGTCAGGCTGCGGCAGGCCGGGCCGATTCCGCTGGATATCTCTCTGGCCTGCCCGCCCGGCGAGCTGCTGGCCCTGGTGGGTCCGTCCGGGGCCGGAAAGTCGACCATCCTGCGCAGCATCTGCGGCCTTTATCGGCCTTCGAGCGGCCATGTCACCTGCGACGGCGAGACCTGGTTCGACACAGAACGGTCCATAGCCCTGCCGGCCCATCGGCGGCGCGCGGGACTGGTGTTCCAGGCCTACGCGCTGTTTCCGCACATGACGGCGCTGGGCAATGTCATGGCCGCCATGAGCCATCGTCCCCGGCCGGAACGCCAGGCGAGGGCCGAGGCGCTGATCGAGATGGTCCACCTGACCGGCCTGGAGCAGCGCAAGCCCGCCGAACTGTCGGGTGGGCAGCAGCAGCGGGTCGCGCTGGCCAGGGCTCTGGCCCGCGACCCCCTGGCCCTGTTGCTGGACGAACCGTTCTCGGCGGTCGACCGGCCGACCCGGAGAGGGTTGCACGACGAGCTGCAGCAGCTGCGCCAGGAGGTGCGGATACCGATCCTGCTGGTCACCCATGATCTGGACGAAGCGGTGCGGCTGGCGGATCGACTGGCCGTGCTCGATCACGGCGCCCTGCTTCAGATCGGGCCTCCGGCCGAAGTGGTGGCCGGGCCGGTCAGCCAGCGGGTCCGGGACGTCCTCGACCTGCCCGGCGCGGCCGGACTGTGACAGACCGACCCGTCCGGCGCCGCGTGGCGGTCTGACCGCCAGATTCTGAACCCATCGCGCCCCCGGACGCTGACGCAGGGTCGCCGGGTCGCTATGACGGAGATCTGCCGTCCGACACCGCTGTCATCGCCAGGGACCAGATGCCCACGACCGACTCCACGACCCTCGTCATCCTCGGCGCCTCCGGCGACCTGGCCCGGCGGATGCTGCTGCCCTCGCTCTACAACCTGGACGCCGACGGGCTGCTGCCGGCGGCGCTGCGGATTGTCGGGGTCGCCCGGGGCGCAGGGGACGCGGGGCGCTGGCGGGACGAGGTGCGCGCGGGCCTGGAAGGCCGCTGTGACCTGGACTCCGGCGTCTGGGCCCGCTTTTCCGCCCGGCTCGACTACTGCGCCGGCGACGTCACCCGGGCCGACGGCGCCGCCTGCCTGAAAGGCGCGGTCGGCGAGGGCGGCGCCTCGCTGATCTTCTTCTCCCTGTCGCCCAGCCTGTTCACCGCCGCCTGCGAGACGCTGCGGGCCGGCGGGGTGATCGAGGGCCACACGCGGCTGGTGCTGGAGAAGCCGATCGGCCGCGACCTGGAGACCTCGCGGGCGATCAATGACGCCGTCGGCGCGGTGGCGACCGAGCGCAACATCTTCCGCATCGACCACTACCTGGGCAAGGAGACGGTCCAGAACCTGATCGCTCTGCGCTTCGCCAACAGCCTGTTCGAGCCGCTCTGGACCAGCCAGACCATCGACCATGTGCAGATCACGGTCGCCGAGACGCAGGGCGTCGGCGACCGCTGGCCCTACTACGACGACTACGGCGCCATCCGCGACATGCTGCAGAACCACATGCTGCAGCTGCTCTGCCTTGTGGCCATGGAGCCGCCGTCCGACCTGGAGCCGGATGCGGTGCGTAACGAGAAGGTCAAGGTTCTGCGCTCGCTGCGGCCCTTCACCCGCGCCTCGGCCCCGCTGGATAGCGTCCGCGGCCAGTACACGGCCGGCGCGGTGGAGGGAGAGGCGGTGACGGCCTATCTGGACGAGGTCGGGCGACTGACCCGCACGGAGACCTTCGTCGCCCTGACCGCCCGCGTAGACAACTGGCGCTGGGCCGGGGTGCCCTTCTTCCTGCGCACCGGCAAGCGGATGCCCGAGCGGCGCACCGAGATCGTCATCCAGTTCAAGCCGGTGCCGCACTCGATCTTCGGCGGCGCGGCGGAGGCGGATCTCGTCGCCAACCGTCTGGTCATCGCCTTGCAGCCGGACGAGGACATCTCGCTCACCATCATGAACAAGCGTCCGGGGCTGGGCGATATCCGACTGCAGCCGCTGCCTCTATCGCTCAGCCTGTCCCGGACCCTCGGCGAGGACGGCGGCCGGCGGCGCATCGCCTACGAGCGGCTGCTGCTCGACGCCCTGCGCGGCGACCAGACCCTGTTTGTCCGCCGCGACGAAGTCGAGGCGGCCTGGACCTTCGTCGACGGCGTGGCCGATGCCTGGGACGAAGCTGACCTGGCGCCGCGGCCCTATCCGGCCGGCTCCTGGGGTCCGGCCGGGGCCTTCGCCCTGATCGAGCGTGGCGGGCGGGCCTGGAATGACTGATCGCTACAGGATCGAGGCCTACGTCGATGCGTCGGAGGCGTCCCGCGCGGCGGCCGAGGCCATAGCCGACTGGCTGGTCGCGGGCCTGGCGGAGGACGACAAGGCCAGCTTCGTCGCCACCGGCGGGTCGACGCCGGGCGAGGTCTACGACCTGCTGTCGACCCTGCCGCTGCCCTGGGAGCAGATCAGCGTCACCCTGTCGGACGAGCGCTGGGTCGCGCCGGACCAGCCGGAGTCGAATGCGCGGCTGCTGCGCGAGCGGCTGCTGGTCGGGGCGGCCGCCGCGGCGAACTTCGTGCCGCTGTGGTCGGACCTGGCCTCCGCCGAGGACGCCGCCGAGGCGGCCGAGGCGGCGATCGCCGAGCTGCTGCCGGCCGACGTCGTCCTTCTGGGCATGGGCGAGGACGGGCATATCGCCTCGCTGTTCCCGGGCAGCCCGGTGCTGGAAGAGGGGCTGGATCCGCTCGGCGGCAGCCTGGTGATCGCCGCGCCCAAGGGCGACCCCGCCCCGCCGCAGGACCGCCTCAGCCTGACGCTCTACGCGTTGCGGCAGTCCTACCTGATCCTTGTGCTGATCCGCGGCGAGGCCAAGCGGCGGGTGATCGAGGAGCAGACAGGCCTGCCCATCCATGCGCTGCTCGACGCCGCGGGCGAGACGCCGGTCCGCATCCTCTGGTCGCCATCGTGAACAAGGAGACGCCCATGGCTGTCCCGATTCATCCCGTCGTCGCGGCGGTCACCGCCCGCATCGTCGACCGCTCGCGCGACCGACGCGCCGCCTACCTCGCCCAGGTCGAGGCCGCGCGCGGGGCCGAGCCGGGCCGCGCCAAGCTGTCCTGCGCCAATTGGGCCCACGCCTTCGCTGCATCAGACCCGAAGGACCGCCTGCGGGCGCTGGATCCGGACGCGCCCAACCTGGCCATCGTCTCGGCCTACAACGACATGCTGAGCGCCCATCAGCCGCTTGAGCGCTATCCGGCCCTGATCAAGGCCGCGGCGCGCGACGTCGGGGCCACGGCGCAGTTCGCCGGCGGCGTGCCGGCCATGTGCGACGGCGTCACCCAGGGCCGGCCCGGCATGGAGCTGTCGCTGTTCAGCCGCGACGTCATCGCCATGGCGGCGGCTGTGGCCCTGACCCATGACGCCTTCGACGGCGGTCTGTTCCTGGGCGTCTGCGACAAGATCGTGCCGGGGCTGGTGATCGGCGCCCTGGCCTTCGGCCACCTGCCGGCGGTGTTCGTGCCGGCCGGGCCGATGACCTCCGGACTGCCCAACGCCGAGAAGGCCCGGGTGCGGGCGCTGTTCGCCGAGGGCAAGGCGGGCCGTGATGAGCTGCTGGCCGCAGAGCAGGCGAGCTACCACGGTCCGGGCACCTGCACCTTCTACGGCACCGCCAATTCCAACCAGATGCTGATGGAGATGATGGGCCTGCACCTGCCGGGCTCGGCCTTCATCCACCCCAACACCGACCTGCGAGACGCTCTGGTCAAGGCGGCGGCGCGGCGATGCGCTGGGATCGGACCGCGCTCGAACGACTGGATCCCGGCCGGCCAGGTGATCGACGAGAAAGCCATCGTCAACGGCGTGGTCGGGCTGATGGCCACAGGAGGCTCGACCAACCACCTGCTGCACCTGATCGCCATGGCGGCTGCGGCGGGGGTGGTGCTGACCCTGGAGGACTTCGACGCCCTGTCGCGGGTCACGCCGCTGATGGCGCGGGTCTATCCCAACGGCGGGGCCGACGTGAACCACTTCCATGCGGCCGGCGGCATGGCCTTCGTGATCCGCGAACTGCTCGCGGCGGGGCTGGCGCATGAGGACGTGCTGACCATCGCCGGCCGGGGGCTGAGCCACTACGCCCGTGAGCCGCACCTGGAAGACGGCGAACTGGTCTGGAAGGACGGCGCGAGCACAAGCCTCGACACCGACATCCTGCGGCCGGTCGCCGCCCCGTTCGAGGCCGAGGGCGGCATCCGCCAGCTGACCGGGCTGCTGGGCCGGGGGGCGATCAAGGTGTCCGCCGTCAAGCCAGAGCACCGGGTGATCTGTGCCCCGGCAGCGGTGTTCGAGACCCAGGACGCGATGGTGGAGGCCTTCAAGCGCGGCGCCCTGGACCGCGATGTCGTGGTCGTGGTGCGCTTCCAGGGGCCGCGCGCCAACGGCATGCCCGAACTTCACAACCTGACCCCGTCGCTGGGCGTGCTGCAGGATCGTGGACATCGGGTGGCGCTGGTCACCGACGGTCGGATGTCCGGCGCCTCGGGCAAGGTGCCGGCGGCCATCCATGTCACGCCCGAGGCCGCCGTCGGCGGTCCGCTGGCGCGGGTGCGCGACGGCGACCTGATCACCCTGGACGCGGCGGCCGGCACGCTGACGATCGAGGCCGATCTGACAGGTCGGGAGGACGCCCCCGCGCCGCTGTCCGGGACCGGCTACGGCCGCGACCTGTTCGCCGCCTTCCGGCGTACGGTCGGAGCGTCCGACGCCGGGGCGTCGATTTTCTGAGGCGCTCGTCCGGGTCCGGCGAACCGTCATGTCGAATTATCCCCAAACCGGGCTTCTACCTCCGCGCTCCTGATCGGCGATCACCGGCTTTCTGGGGGTATAGGGGCGCATAATCCTGCCTCAGCCCGGCGATTCAGCGCATTTTCGGCCCGATTGCGGCGCCTGCGTTTCGGCGCCGCAATAGTTGGACGGTCTCGCGTAACTTCGATTGACGCCGGGTCAGATCATACCGCATCATCGAATTCTGATGGCTGTCTGAAACTGCCCGCCCCGCGTTCTGGTTTCCGGGGTGGCGGCGCAGGCGGCGAAGCGAGTGTTGCGGGGGCTGGTTGGCGCAGCGTGCGGTGACCCTTTCTGGATCTGACCAACGGGCGCCGGGCGCCCGCTGCCCCCTGTCATGCTTCAACATCGCAATGGGATCATCCGCGACGCCCGCCGGGCGCGCGGCTGAAGACTGTGTGTCCACGACCGCCGAAGGGGGCCCGTAGACGCTCACGAAAAACCGCCGCGACCGCCACCACGAAAAAAATGGCGGCGCGGCACAGGGAACAACAGGGAGGGTAGTATGCGAAGAGTTGGCTATCTGGCCGGGGGGTCCGCCCTCGCCATCGCGCTGTCACTGGGTCTGTCATCGACGGCCCTTGCGCAAGACGCCACGGAAGTCGAAGCGGTCGTCGTCACCGGCTCGCTGATCCGGGGCACCCCCGAAGACGCCGCGCTGCCGGTCGACGTGATCGGCGCCGAAGAACTGGCCAAGCAGGGCTCGCCCACCACCGTCGACCTGATCAAGGGCCTGTCGGTGTCGAACGGCGTCCTTGGCGACACCAACCAGTTCGACTCCCGCGCCCAGGGCTCGGAAGGCTCGGGCTCGGTCAACCTGCGCGGGCTTGGCCCGACGCGGACGCTGGTGCTCATCAACGGCAAGCGGATGGCGATCAACCCGTTCGCCCTGGCCGGCGCCGGCGCCGTCGACACCAACGTCATCCCGGTCGCGGCCATCGGCCGGATCGAAGTCCTGAAGGACGGCGCGGCGGCGACCTACGGCTCCGACGCCATCGGCGGCGTGGTCAACTTCATCACCCGCACCAACTTCAGCGGCCTCGAGGCCAGCGCCTCCTACCGCAACATCGACGGCTCCGACGGTGACTACACCTTCAGCGTCATCGGCGGCTGGAGCAGCGACCGGTTCAGCCTGTTCGGCGCCGTCGGCTTCCAGAGCCGTTCCGAACTGTCGCTCCTCGAGCGGGACTGGGCGACCCAGTCCTACGAGGCCAACCCCGAAGGCGGCTGGTCTTCAGCGGGCAACCCCGGGGCAGTCGTATCGTTGGCCAACGGACTTGCCTCCATTCACCGCGATCGCGGCTGCGCCGATCTCGGCGGGCGCACCGGCTTCAGCGGAACGACGCCTGTCTGCCAGATGCAGTACACCGCGTGGGACAATCTGGTCGAAAAGGAAGACCGCTGGCAGGTCTACGGCCAGATCGACGTCGACCTCGACGACACCACCAAGTTCCACGGCGAGGCCTTCTATTCGAGGACCGAAGTGCCGGAGTGGAAGACCACGCCGTCCTACGCCCTCCTGGCCGTGCCTGACTCGGTCACCTCGCCGGTTCCTGGGCGCTACTTCGTGCCCTTCACCAACCCAGGCCTGGCGGCCTATGCGGCTCTGCCCGCCAACGCCGGCCTCAATTTCACAGCCGGCGCCCTGGTCCTCGCCAACCGTCCGTTCTTCATCGGCGGCAATCCTGCCTTCGACTACGGCCCCTCGACCGGCGAGCGCACCTACGATGCCTTCCGCGTCGCCGCCGACATCTCCGGTGAGTTCGACCTCGGCGTGAACTGGAGCTTCGGCGCCCAGTACAGCGAGGAAACCGGCTACCGGTCGGGCTATGACACGATCGTCGGTCGCTACCAGCTGGGTCTCCGCGGCCTGGGCGGCGCCAACTGCAACGGCATCGTCGCCGGCCAACCCGGCTCGACCTGCGGATGGATCAATCCGTTCTCGAACGGGATCCCCAGCAACAAAATCGCCGGCGTGGCCAACCCGGGCTTCAACGCGGGTCTCGCCAACACAGCCGCGATGGCCGAGTGGGTCTTCCCGAAACAAGAAACCGAGCAGACCTCGACCCTGTTCGTGCTGGAAGGCCTGCTGTCGGGCCAGTTCACGCCGATCGAACTGGCTGGCGGCAACCCTGCCTGGGCCGTGGGCGTTCAGTACCGCAAGGCGGGCTTCGAAACCTGGTACAACGACATCGCCAACCGGGACCTGAACCCCTGCCTGAACACGCCGATCAACGGCAGCACCACCTGCGCGGCGCCGCAGGGACCGTTCGGCTTCCTCGGCGTCGGCGGTCCCGTCGACCTGTCGCAGGATGTCCGGTCGATCTTCACGGAAGTTATGCTGCCCTTCACTGACACCTTCAATGTGACGCTTGCGGCGCGCGTGGAGGACTACGGCGGCAGTGTCGGCAACACCTTCGATCCGAAGATCTCGGCGCGTTGGCAGATGACCGACCAGTTCGCCGTTCGTGGCTCGCTGGGCACCACCTTCCGGGCCCCCACCGCCGGCCAGGTCGAAGGCTCGAACTTCGTCACCTCGTTGCAGGCCATCCTCGGCGTCTTCCGCGCTGTCGACATCTACGGCAACGAAGACCTGACCCCGGAGACGGCCACCACCTACAGCGTCGGGGCCATCCTCGATCTCGGCGCCTTCAAGGCCACGATCGACTACTGGAACTTCGACTTCCAGGATCCGATCACCACCGAGCCGGTCGCGGGCCTGGTCAACACCCTGTTCCCGAACGGCGCCAGCGGGGCCAACAACTGCGGCGTCGCGGCCTTCGCCCCGATCCAGAACCGGTTCACCTTCACGGGAGTCTGCTCGGCGACGAACATTGCTCGCCTGCAGACGAAGACGGTTAACGGCGCCGCGGTGAAGACCTCCGGTATCGACCTGATCGCCGACTACCGGATCGAGGATGTGTTGGGCGGCAGCCTGACCATCGGCACGACCGCCACCTACGTCATCGAGTACACGACCGACGACACCTCGGTCGAAGGGTTCCTTGTGGCGCCGGGCTTCGACGCCGTTGGCCTTCTGAACTACCAGACGACGGCCTATCCGCTGCCGCAGATGAAGGGCAACCTGTACTTCGAGTGGAACAGCGGGCAGCACAACGCCCGTTGGACCATCCGTTACATCGACGGCTACACCGATCAGCGCACCGCGCCGTTCTTGACGGGAGCCTACCGCGGCTCCGACCCGGCGGGCACCGCCTTCACCGTCTCGACCGGCAAGGACATCGACTCCTTCACGACTCACGACTTCACCTACCGGGTGTTCCTGCCGTGGGATGTGACCGGGGCCCTGACCGTCGAGAACATCCTTGATGAAGATCCCCCCTTCGCCCGTCTGGACCTGAACTACGATCCGTTCACGGCCAGCGGCCTGGGCCGGAACTGGAAGGTCAGCCTGACCAAGAAGTTCTAGATTTCCTCAGGAAACGATCTGTCCCTTGGGGGCGGCCTTCGGGCCGCCCTCTTTTTTTTTGGCGGCGGAAACCGCCCTGCGTGCTTCGACACGCGCTCTTCGAGCGCTGCTCAGCATGACTATGGTGGGTAGCCTTCCAGCTTTGTCATCCTGAGCAGCCGCGCAGCGGCGTGTCGAAGGACGCACAGCCAACCCAGTGTTCATGGGTGGTCGGAACAAGTCCGACCATGACGGGTGAAGGTCGGACCCCTACCGGGTGAACACGCCCAGCAGCAGCGGCCGCGCGAACAGGGCGGCGACCTCGTCCAGCTCGGCCGACGGCGCCCAGACCTGAAGAGAGGCGGCGGCATTGATCATCGAGCTCAGCATATGGGCGGCGATCAGCGGGTCGACGGGCCGGATCGAGCCCTCGGCGATGCCGTCCGAGACCATGCCGGCGAAGCGTTCCGACACCCGGGCGTAGCGGTCGACGATATCCGGCCGGATCTCCTGCGGCAGCGCGCCCATCGACGAGGCCCGCAGCAATGGGCCGTGGTCCGAGAGCTGGTAGTTGACCAACGCCGCCGCCGCCGCCGCCAGCCGCGTCCACTGGTCGGTCTTCAGGTCCCGGGCCGCGAACTGCACGGCTCGCTTGATGGCGAAGGTGCGCTCGAAACACTCGACGACCAGGTCATCCTTGGCGTCGTTGTGGTGG
Organism: Caulobacter sp.; assembly: GCA_040383665.1. GTDB lineage: Bacteria > Pseudomonadota > Alphaproteobacteria > Caulobacterales > Caulobacteraceae > Caulobacter. The sequence goes on along the minus strand of JBEIDC010000043.1, from coordinate 10,248 downwards.
TAGAAGCTGCCCTTGGTGACGTTCAGCGCCGCCGAGATGTCCTCGACCGAGGCGCCGCGATAGCCCTTCTGATTGATCACCCGGGTGGCGGCGACCAGGAAGGTCTCGCGCGAGACGTCCGTGCTGGCCGCTTCCGGCGGCGTCGGGTCGGGCAGGGCCGGCGGGGCCCAGGCGCGGGCGCCCACCGCCAGGCCGCCGCAGAGGATGTCGAACATCCGGTCGCGGATGCGCGGATAGTCCTCCAGGTCATACCGCCGGGTCCAGGTCACGGTCCAGAAGGCCTGCTCCAGCAGCAGATGGGTCCGCGCCGTGGCCTCAAGCCGCGACAGGCCGGCGAACTCCGGGTCGTCGAAGAAACCCCGGATGGTGCGGAACAGGTCGTTGAACGCCGCCGCCACCTGGCCCCGAAGCGGCTCGTTCAGCGCCCGCATCTCGCTGAAGGCGACGATCGGCGCCGCCTGCTTCAGGCGGATCTTCGCCGCCATGTCGAAGAACAGCTCCAGGAACTTCGCCAGCCGCGCCCGGGCGCCGCTGACCGCGCCGGCCTCGACCGCCAGGCTCGTGAAGATGTCGATGCCGCGCATGAAACAGGCGGCCGCCAGGTCGTCCTTCTTGCGGTAGTAGTAGGTCACCGAGGTGGTGATCAGGCCGACCTCCGCCGCCACGTCGGCCAGGGTCATGCCCTTCACGCCCTCGCGGTTCAGGATCGTCGTGGCCGCTGTCAGGATGGCTTCCTTCTTGGCGGCGTAACGGGCGGTGGCGGCCGGCATGGTCACGCGACGGCGTCTCCGGCGAACACGGCCTTCAGCTCGGACTTCATGATCTTCCCGTTGGCGTTTCGAGGGAGGGTCTCATGCCAGAAGGCGACGCGGACCGGAACCTTGAATGCCGCCAGGCGGTCGGCCACGAAGGCGCGCAGCTCCTGTTCGCTCGCCCGTGCGCCGGGTTTGAGCGTTACGACGGCGCCCGGCTCCTCGCCCAGGGTCCGGTGCGGAATGCCGATCAGCGCCGCGTCCATCACGGCCGGGTGGTCGTAGAGGACGTTCTCGACCTCGATGCAGTAGATGTTCTCGCCGCCGCGGATCAGCATGTCCTTGGCCCGGTCGATGATGAAGCAGAAGCCGTCCTCGTCGAGACGGGCCAGGTCGCCGGTCTTCACCCAGCCGTCGATGAAGGTCTGGGCCGTGGCCTCCGGCTTGTTCCAGTAGCCCTTCACCACCATCGGCCCCCTGGCCCACAGCTCGCCGACCTCGCCGACGGGCAGTTCGCGGTGCGGCGCCTCGACGGTCATGATCTTCAGTTGCCCCACCGCCGGCGCGGGACCGCAGCTGTCGGGCCGGTTCACATAGTCGTCGGAGTTGTTGTTGGTGAAGGTCGCGCTGGTTTCGGTCATGCCCCAGCCGTTGCCGGCCGAGGCCTTCGGCCAGACGTCCTTTATCCGCCGCACAAGCTCCGGCGCAGACGGCGCCCCGCCATAGGTGATGCCGTCGATAGAGCTGAGGTCGAAGTCGGCGCGTTGCGGATGCTCGATCAGCTGCCAGGCGATGGTCGGCACCCCGCCGGTGTTGGTCACCCGCTCGCGCTCGATCAGCGTCATGCCCTCCAGCGCATCCCACTTGCGCATCAGCACCAGCTTGCCGCCGTTGTTGAGGGCGGGGCCCAGGGTCGCCGAGCAGCCGGTGACGTGGAACATCGGCACGACCAGCAGCGTCACCCGCTGCGGCGCCTTCGGATCGGGGGCGGGCGGGGTCTCGCCCCGGCGCAGGAACGGCCGGGCCAGGGCGGCGCCGGTCGTCAGTACGTTGGTGGTCATGGTCCGGTGGGTGCCCAGCGCGCCCTTCGGCTTTCCGGTGGTGCCGGAGGTGTAGAAGATGGTCGCATCGTCATCGGGCGCGATCGGCGTCGTCGGCAGCGACCGGTCCGGCAGGTCGGCCCAGCTGTTGGGGGCGCCGATCACCGACTCCAGCCGGCGCACACGCGGGTCATCGTACGGATCGTCCTCGCGACAGACGTAGACGCCTTCCAGGTCCGGGCAATCCTTCAGATGCTCGGCGATCCGCTCCAGTCGCTCCGGGTCCGTGATGACGATACGGCTGCCGGAATCGGTCAGGCCGTAGTGCAGCTCCTGCCCTGTCCACCACGCGTTCAGGGGCGTGACGATGGCGCCCAGGCTGACGGCGGCGAAGAAGGCCACCGGCCATTCCGGCAGGTTGCGCATGATCAGAGCCACCCGGTCGCCCTTGCCGACCCCGTCGGCGGCCAGCCGTTCGGCCAGGGCCGCGACGGCCCGGTGGAAGGCGTCGAAGGTCACCCGCTCGTCCTCGTGGACGATGAACTCCCGGTCGGGAAACGCCCGGCCGTTGGTCACCATGTCGCGCAGCGTCGGCGGGGCGTTCTTCCAAACCGTCGTCGGGATGCCCCGGATGACGAGATCTTCGGTTTCGAACCGGGAGCCCGGCGCGGTCAGGATCGCATGCGCCGCGTCGATGGTCATGGCCGGCCAGGAGGTCACGCGGCTTCCCCGACGACGGCTATCCCGCTGATCGTCTCCTGAAACCCGGCGTCGGTCTCGAAATCCCAGGCCATGTCGCTCCCTCGATCCGCGCTCTTCGGCGCCCCGCTTCGCAGGTCGGGTATCGGACCCCCGCCCGCCCTTCGTCTGATTTAAGGGGGTGGCGGGCCGGGATGCAATAAGTTCGAAGGCTGAGTATGTGAACTCAGGCTGCGGCGGCGTCGCTGTCGCCCAGGACGGCCGCTATCCGGCCGATCAGCGCGCTGGGTGACAGGGGCTTGGAAACCACCCCGTTCATGCCGGCGGCGAGGTAGGCCTCCGTCTGGTGCTGAAGGGCGTTGGCGGTCATGGCCAGGATCGGCGTGGCCGACGCGGGCAGGGGCATGGCGCGGATCAGTCGGGTGGCCTCCACTCCGTCCATCACAGGCATCTGGATGTCCATGAAGATCAGGTCGAACGAGCCGCGGGCGACGGCGTCGACGCCCATCCGACCGTCGTCCGCCGTCTCGACCTGCGCGCCCAGGTGCTCCAGAAGGCGGCCGGCGATCAGGCGGTTGGTCGGGTTGTCCTCGACGACCAGAACCCGAAGGCCGCTCAGAAGGTCGCCACCGGCGCTCGCCTCGACCTTCGGCGCGGGCGCCGGCGGGGCGGTGATCTCGACAGTGAACACCGATCCCACGCCGGGAAGGCTGCGCACGGTGATCTCGCCGCCGAGCAGCTCGGCCAGTCTCTGGCTGATGGCCAGGCCAAGGCCTGATCCGCCGAAGCGGCGCGTGGTCGATCCGTCCGCCTGATGAAAGCGCTGGAACAGAGAGGCCTGGGCCTCGTCCGATATGCCGACGCCGGTGTCCGTCACCTCGAACCGCAGCGCCGGCGCCTCGCCGCGCCGGCAGGCGCTCAGACGGATGTCGACGCCGCCGGTCTGGGTGAACTTCACGGCGTTGCCGATGAGGTTGAAAAGGACCTGGCGCAGGCGGACCGGATCGAGGGCGCGCCAGCCGAGGTCGTCGTCGGCATCGATACGCAGCCATAGTCCGGCGGCGGTCGCCTGCGGTCTCAGCAGGTCGGTGACGCTGCGCAGGACCGCCACGGGATCTATCGGCTCGGGCGACAGCTCCAGCCGACCGGCCTCGATCTTGGAGAAGTCGATGACGTCGTTCAGCAGCTCGGCCAGCATGTGGCCGCAGCCCACCGCCTCATCGAGCAGGCGCCGGCCGTCTTCACTGAGGGGTTCGCTCTTCAGCAGATGCAGCACGCCGAGCACGCCGTTCATGGGTGTCCGGATCTCGTGGCTCATGTTGGCCAGGAACTGGGCCTTGGCCTCGGCGGCGGCCAGGGCGGCGTCACGGGCCTCCGCCACCTCGGTGACGTCCTGGGTCATGCCGAGAATCTGCCATGCGCCGGAAGGGCCCTGTCTCAATCCGCGCCAGGCGGTCCGGAAGCTGGACCAATGGCCCTCGCCGGCGGCGTGCCGGTACTCGACCATCATCGGCTCGCCGGTCCGGAGGGACCGGGAGAAGGCGCGGGTCATGCGCGCGTTGTCATCGGGATGGACCTCTGCGGTCATCTCCTCGACCGACAGGGTGCGGTGTCCGACCATGCCTATGCCGCCCGGCCGCGACAGGTCGGGATCGATGACGTAGCGGCCCGCGTCGGGATCGAAGCGCCAGAACATGATGCCGCTGGTTTCGCGCAGCAGCTCGTTGACCCGGGAGGCGTCGTCGGCGTCCTCGCGCCGCTTGTAGGCGTCGGAGACGTCCTCGAGCACGATCACCGTGGCGTCGACCAGCGCCTTCTTGGCGCGGGCGCGAACCCAGATGACATGACCGTCGCGATGCAGGATCCGGTGTTCGCCCCGGGCTTGTCCGTCAACCCGCAATGCGCCGACAATGTCGCGGACAACGCCCAGGTCCTCCGGGTGGACGAAGGTCTCGAACCGACGGCCCAGGGTCTCCTCGATCGACCAGCCCGTCAGCTCCGGCCAGGCCGGATTGATGCGCGCGATCTGACCGCCCCGGATCAGTGCGAAGACGTCCACCGAGTTCTGGAAGAACCAGCGTGCCGCTTCGATGTCCAACTCGGAGGGCGCGTCGTTTTTGGGCGCCTGCGTCATTTTCATCCCTTACGTTCAGGAAGCATGCGCCTGACAGGGTAAAGTTTGAGTTGCGACATACCGCCGGTTCGATAAGTGGGGCCTCAACGCCCAGCGGAGCTGACCATGACCAAACCCGAGAGTATCGGCCTGTCGGCCGAACGCCTGGCCCGGATCCCGGCCTTCCTTGAGGAGCGATACATCAGGACCGGCAAGCTGCCCTGCGCCCAGGTGCAGGTCTGGCGGCGTGGGGCGCTGGCCCTGGACGAGGTCCTGGGCCTGGCCGACCGTGAGCGGAACCGGCCGCTGGAGAAGGACGCCATCTTCCGCATCTACTCGATGACCAAGCCGGTCACCTCGGTGGCCTTCATGATGCTGGTCGAGCAGGGACTGGTGGCGCTGGACGATCCGGTGGCGAAGGTCATTCCGGAATGGGCGAACCTGGGCGTCTTCGCGGCGGGCACGGACGCCGGCTGGGCGACCACGCCCCCGGCCCGGCCGATGCTGATGATCGATCTGCTGCGCCACACCAGCGGCCTGACCTACGGCTTCCAGATGCAGGGCAATATCGACGCCGCCTACCGCAAGCTGAAGGTCGCCGAGGATCTGCGTCTGGGGACGCTGCAGGAGTTCATCGACAAGCTGGCCAGGCTGCCGCTGGTATTCTCGCCGGGCGAGGCCTGGAACTACTCGGTCAGCACCGACGTGCTCGGCTATCTGGTCGAGAAGATCAGCGGCATGCCGTTCGCCGACTTCCTCCAGCAGAACATCTTCCAGCCGCTGGGCATGGTCGACACCGCCTTCACCGTGCCGGCCGACAAGAAGCACCGGCTGACCGCCTGCTATGCCGCCGGCGTGCTGGGATCCAAGGCGGTGAAGGCCGGGCCGCCGCCGCTGCAGGACGATCCGGAGACCAGCCCCTACCTGACCCCCACCGACTTCCCGTCGGGCGGCGGCGGGCTGACCAGCACCATGGCCGACTACATGCGGTTCGCTCGCATGCTGCTGAACGGCGGCGAGCTGGACGGGGCGCGGCTGCTCAGCCCCAAGACGCTGCAGCTGATGACCGCCAACCACCTGCCCGGCGGCAAGGACCTGACGCAGATGTCGAAGTCGCTGTTCAGCGAGGCGACCTACGCCGGCGTCGGCTTCGGCCTGGGCTTCGGCGTCACCGTCGATCCCGCCGCCACCATGATCCCCGGCAGCAAGGGCGACTTCTTCTGGGGCGGGGCGGCCAGCACCTTCTTCTGGGTCGACCCGGTCGAGGACCTGACCGTGGTCTTCATGACCCAGCTGCTGCCCTCGTCGGCCTATGCGGTCCGGCGGGAGCTGCGCACCCTGGTCTATAGCGCCTTCACGGAATCTGGCTCGTAGCCGTGTCCTCCGCGGCCTGGGCCTTGGCCGCGAGGGTCCTCAGGGTCTCCTGATGGCTCTCGCGGGTGATGTTGTAGAAGGTCATGACGCCCAGGGCCGCGCCGTACAGCACCATGATCACCGGGATGTAGACGAGCGCCAGGTTGGTCACCACCTCCTGCGGCACCTCTGACGGCTTGGCCCCCATCGGGAAGGCGACGAGGGTCAGGATCAGGCCGGCGACCATGACGCCGACGCCGCTGACCGCCTTCTGCACCAGGCTGGTGAAGGCGAAGAACAGGCCCTCGTTGCGGCGGCCGGTGCGCTCCTCGCTGTACTCGACCACGTCGGCCAGCATGGCGGTGATCAGGATGGCGGCGGTGATGCCCAGGATGCCGCGCACGACGCCGTCCAGGAACAGCCAGGGCACGATCTGCGGGATCTGGGTGCCGGCGATCATGTCGCCGTTGTCGGGGAAGAAGCCGATCAGCCGCAGGACCAGCGGCAGGAAGCCGATGAGCACCGAGGCGGCCAGCAGCACGGCGCCGGCCTTTTTCTTTCCCGAGCGCTTGGTCAGCATCGGCGCGGCGATCAGGGCCACGGCCGAGGAGATGTAGCTGTCCAGCACCAGCACGCCGGTCCAGGTCGAGCTCAGCTCCCAGAAGTAGGTCGAGAAGTAGAAGGCCAGCGAGAAGCCGACGCCCTGGGCGATGGCCGCGAACAGGCCGACGCCGGTGATGACCAGGAAGGGCCGGATCGAGAGGGTCGAGCCCATCTCCTTCAGCGTCTGGACGAAGGTCAGACCCCGGTCGGGCGCCGGCTGCGGCAGCCAGGGGATGAAGCGGTGGGTGCCCGCCGCCGACACCAGGATCGACACGAACATCAGCGCCGCCCCGACGTAGCCGTAGAGGGCGTAGCCGTCGCGGTTGAGCTGGCCTATCGGATACTTTTCCGTCGGCTGAAGGAAGAAGAAGAACATGACGACGGTCAGCGTCAGGCCGCCCCACCAGGCGAAGAAGTACCGCCAGCCCAGGATCGCCGACCGCTCGTTGTAGTCGGTCGACAGCTCCGCCGACATCGCCGAGGACGGGATCTCGTAGAGCACGATGAAGGTGCGGACGATGACCACGACCACGGCCAGATAGGCGATCAGGGCCGGGTCGCTCCAGCCGGTCGGCGGGTTCCACAGCAGCAGGAACGACAGCGCCACCGGAATGGCCGAGCCGTACATGAACGGGTGGCGTCGCCCCCAGCGGGTGCGCAGGTTGTCCGACAGCTGGCCGATCCAGGGATCGATCAGGCAGTCGACGAAGGTGGCGATGCCGATGGCGATGGCCACCGTCGAGGCCGGCAGGCCGATGACCTGGTTGTAGAACAGCAGCAGGAAGACGCGGAAGCCGTTGTCCTTGATGCCGAAGGCGATGGATCCGAAGCCGTAAAGCACCTTGGTGCCCAGGCCGATCCGGGGGCGGGCCCCCAGGGCGGTCAGGCCCGACATCGCGCTTCCGGGCGCAACGGCTTCGGTCATACGGTCTCCTCCGGCATCCCCCGCAGTCTTGCGCTGCGGTGTGGATTCGAAACTGAGGTACGGCGCGGGGCGGTGTCAATCGCCTGACGCAGCGGCAGGCGCGCTTCCGCCCCGCGGCCGGCTAGCAGTCGCCGACCCGCTCGGCCACGACGCTCATTTTCATGGGATTGGGCGCGCCCGGCGCCGCCGGCTCCATCTTCATCACCGTCTCGACCGTGTAGCGTTTCGAGAAGTCGCCCGTGGCCTTGATGTCCATGGTGGTGGTGATGCCGTTCGAGGCGCAGACCGCGTGGGTGGTCACCACGCCGCCGACGACCTTGCTCTCCATCTTCGAGCAGTTGTCCTGACGCCGCGCGCCGGTCGCCCAGGCGTCGCCCTTCAGGTCGTCCGCGGTCAGGCAGACCTCGATGGCGGGCATGGCCCCGGCCGGCATCCCCTCCATGTCGGTGGTCATCTTCCACTGGCCGGGGGTCGGCTTCATCGCCTCGCCCGCCGAGGCGGAGGCCGAAACCGAAGCCGGCGTCGCGGCCGCCCCGCCCCCCGGGGCCTCGTCCCCGGCCGGCTTCGAACAGGCGCCCATTCCCAGGGCCAGGGCGGCGCAGCCGGTCGCCAGAAGGGTCGCACGCGTCATGATGGATCTCCCCGATATGATGGGACAGCTTGGCCCGGCGCGGCGCGGGCGACAAGCCGTCGGCGCCCTTGCCACGGGCGCCGGTCCGGGGTCTCCTGCCGCCATGCCGATGGAGCTGGTCCAGACCTGGGTCCTGCCGGCGCTGCTCGGGCTCGGCCTGGCGGCGGCGGCGGGGCTGCGCGCCTTCCTGCCGCCGCTCCTTCTGGCCCTGGCCGCGAAGTTCCAGCTGTTCGGCGTCGACCTCAACGAGCGCGCCGCCTGGCTGGGCAGCGACGTGGCCGTCATCACCCTGGCCATCGCCACGGCGGTGGAGCTGGCCGCCGACAAGGTCCCCCATCCTCGACCACGCCCTGTCCGCCCTGGGCACGATCACCCGCCCGGTCGCCGCCGTGATCGCGGCCGGCAGCGTCTTCGCCGGGGTCGACCCGGTGATCGCCGCCGTCGCCGGGGTGATCATCGGCGCCCCCACGGCCCTGGCCTTCCACGCCGCCCAGAGCGGCACGCGGGTGGCCAGCACCGCCACGACCGGAGGCCTGGCCAACCCGCTGGTCTCGATCGTCGAGGACCTGCTGGCCTTCGCCACCGTCCTCCTGGCCCTCGCCGCACCGCTGCTGGTGCCGCTCGCCCTGCTGGCGCTGCTCTGGCTGATCTGGCGGCTGGTGAAGGCCGTGCGGCGGCGGGCCATGGGGACTGGATAGCGCGACCCGCCGGGGCGCGATTTCCTTTCCCTCAACAGCGTCAGCCGGTGTCGAGGGACAGCTACGCTGCGCGAAGCAGTCCCCCACCCCCTACAGCGGGATGTCGTTCCACCAGGCGCCGTCGCGGCGCAGGGCCTCGACGTAGTCCTGCACCACGCAGGCCGGGCAGCCGCGGCGCGCCTTCAGCGCCCTCATCGCCGCCCGTTCGCGCGCCGCCTCCTCGCGCGGGTCGGGGGTCGGACCGGCGGCCGGGTTGCGGCGCTTGCGGCGCAGGTCCGCGTCGGTGAGGTAGCCGAAGTCCTCGAACGGGCTGGCCGGTTCGACCAGGCGCGAGGCCTTGAAGCCGGGGTCGGGATAGAGGGGCTCGCCCCGGGCGCGGGCCGCCGCGCGCCGCGCGGCGTCCGCCGCCTTGAGCTCCGCCACCCAGGCGTCCAGGTCGGCCTTCATGGCCATCCGGTGCTGGTAGTCTTCTTCGTCGGTCATGGGGTTCCTCTTCCCGCCGGGTGGCGGACACGGGTTCTCGGTCCCCCGGGCCGGCGGCCCGGAAGGCGGGGAGGGTGCGGAGCGCCCGGGCGACGCCCGGCGTAAGGGTAGTGAAGGCCGTTTCGACGTCGTCGAAGCGCTCCACGCGGCCGTTTTCCCGCAGGCCCGGGACGCGCAGGGCTGTTCACCCTTTTGTCCCGGACTCTCCCCGCCCGGCCTCTCCGGACGGTTCGAACTGCTGCCCACGGACGGGCGGACATGCTTGAACCAGCGCACGTCCGGAACGGAGGCTTACGTCCCCTCCGCCTGATCCCGCTCGACCACATCCCCGACGTCGCGAAGCGCTGGATCCCGCGCCCTCCCCGTCGACGGGGACGGGCTGAGACTACGGGCGGCGGGAGGGGTGGGGGATGGATCGTGGTTCATCCCCCTATTTGGCCGTGTCCCCGGCGAGGGCCGGGGGCCATGCGGGCAAGGGCTTGGGGCGGGGTCATGGATCTCGGCGATAATCGGGAAGGCGGTGGATAGAGCGGGCGCCAGCGATTGTTCGACGCCCCCCATTCCGTCATGGCCCGACGTGTTCGGGCCACCCATGAAAACGAACATTCGGAAGGGAGGCGCCGATAGCGCCCCAGATACCCAACGTGCGCACCACGCATGGGTGGCCCGAACACGTCGGGCCATGACGGAATGGGGGGAAGCGCCGGTGCCGCGCGCGGGACGGGGACATGTACCGTCTTCGGTACGTGTCCCCAGCAGCTTCAAGCGGCGGGGGACACGCACTGAAGTGCATGTCCCCGGGCGAGGACCGCCGCGCTCCCTTCCCGCTCAGGGAAGGGACCTCCCCTTCAATCTCATGCAGGCCAGCGTGCCGGGCCGGAACGGTCCGACCCCCGAAAACCCGCCCCCCCCCGCCCCCACGCCGGGGGCCCCACGCCCCGGTTGGCCGGC
>JBEIDC010000042.1:0-22633 GCA_040383665.1 Caulobacter sp. | reverse complement strand
GGCCCTATGCCTCATCGGACCAGCGAACCGACGCCATCCGCCCATGGACCCACCGCTACAACACCGCCCGACCTCACTCCGGCATCAACGGCCTCACACCATGGCAGCGTGTGAACAACCTTCTTGGAAACGACATCTAGCCTCCCAGCACGCCCGACAGGTCGTACCCCGCCTCGCGGCCGAGCGCGGTCAGCTCCCCCCGGCCGCGCTCGCCGCTGATCGCCTGGCCGATGGACCAGGTGACGATCGAGCGGGTGCCGGAGCGGCAGAAGGCCAGGACCGGGCCCTCGGCGCCGGCGACGGCGACGCGGTTGGCCTCGACCTGGTCCGGCGTCGGCGAGCCGACCACCGGGATGTGTACATAATCCAGCCCGGCTGCCCGGGCGGCGGCCTCGACCTCCGCCGAGGACGGCTGCCCCGGCTGCTCGCCGTCAGGCCGGTTGTTGATCACCAGCGTGAAGCCCTGCGCCGCGGCGGCGGTCACATCGGCCAGCTCGATCTGGGGGCTGACCGAAAAATCATCGGTCACGCGTCGGAAGTCGGTCATCGCACGTTCATCCAGCCTGGGGTTCGTTGACATCATCGGGACCCAATGAAAGGTTCGCAACCGACTTTGCGGCCCCGTCCGCGCAAGTGAGCCGCCCATGCTGCGATTCCTCTTCCGCCGACTGTTGGTGGCGATCCCGACGCTGTTCCTGGTGATCACCGTCGCCTTCTTCATGATGCGCGCCGCGCCGGGGAGCCCGTTCGTCAACGAACGCCAGCTCAGCCCGCAGATCGAAGCGGTCGTCATGGCCAAGTTCGGCATGGATAAGCCGCTGCACGAACAGTACGTCGACTACCTGTCCGGCGTGGTGAAGGGCGACTTCGGTCCCTCGCTGAAATACCGCGACAAGAGCGTGCTCGACATCCTGAAGGAGAACTACAAGGTCAGCCTGATCCTCGGCGGGGTTTCGATCCTGCTGGCGGCCATGATCGGGATGAGTCTGGGCGTCATCGCCGCCCTGCGGCAGAACCGGATCGCCGACTACTTCACCATGGGCGTGGCCATCCTGGGGGTCTGCATCCCCACCTTCGTGACCGCGCCGCTGCTGGTGATGGTGTTCGCCTCGAAGCTCGGCTGGCTGCCGACCGCCGGCTGGAACGGCGGGGCGCTCGCCAACCTGATCCTGCCGATCACCGTCCTGGCCCTGCCGCAGATCGCCATCATCTCCCGCCTGACCCGGGCGGGGATGATCGAGGTGCTGCGCTCCAACTACATCCGCACGGCCCGGTCCAAGGGCCTTCCCGAGAGCCTGATTGTCCGCAAGCACGCGCTGCGCGCCGCCATCCTGCCGCTGGTCAGCTACCTCGGCCCGGCCGCCGCCGGCCTGCTGACCGGTTCGCTGGTGGTGGAGAAGATCTTCAACCTGCCGGGTCTTGGAAAGTTCTTCGTCATCAGCGCCCTGCAGCGCGACTACACCGTCGTGATGGGCATGGTCATCGTCTACGCCCTGCTGATCCTCGTCCTGAACCTGATCGCCGACATGATCTATGCGGCGCTCGATCCCCGCGTGAGGCTGTCGTGAGCATCGCCGAGATGATCCCCGGCTCGCCGCAGCGCGCCGAGCTCCTGCAGAAGGCGGTCAAGGGCCGCTCCCTGTGGGACGACGCCCGCCGCCGCCTGCTTTCGAACAAGGCCGCGGTCGCCGGCATGATCGTGCTGGCCCTGATGGTGCTGGTCGCCGTCATCGGACCGTTCCTTGTCCCCTTCCACTACGACACGGTCACCAAGCCCGACGTCTGGGCCGCCCCGGGCGTGGGCGGACATCTGATGGGCGCCGACTCCCTCGGCCGCGACCTGCTCGCGCGCCTGATCGCCGGGCTGGGCGTGTCCCTGGCCATCGGCGTGGTGGCGACCAGCGTCTCACTGGTGATCGGGGTCCTCTGGGGCGCGATCGCCGGCTATGTCGGGGGACGGGTGGACGAGGTGATGATGCGCATCGTCGACACCCTGTACTCGCTGCCGTTCATCTTCTTCGTGATCCTGCTGATGGTCACCTTCGGCCGGAACATCTTCCTCATCTTCCTGGCCATCGGCGCGGTCGAGTGGCTGACGATGTCGCGGATCGTGCGCGGCCAGACCCTGTCGCTGAAGCAGAAGGAATTCGTCGAGGCCGCCCGCGCCGCCGGCCTGTCGGGCAGCCAGATCATCCTCAAGCACATCGTGCCCAACCTGCTGGGCCCGGTCGTGGTCTATGTGACCCTGACCATCCCGGCGATCATCATCGCCGAGAGCTTCCTGTCCTTCCTCGGACTGGGCGTCCAGCCGCCGATGGCGTCGCTGGGCACCCTGATCTCGGCCGGCGCCCAGGACATGGAGATCGCCCCCTGGCTGCTGATCTTCCCGTCGCTGACGATGATCATCACCCTGATGGCGTTCAACTTCATCGGCGACGGCCTTCGGGACGCGCTCGACCCGAAGGACCGCTGATCGATGACCGTCGACCGGTCAGTTCTCGCGCTTGGCCCGCATGGACCGCTGGCCGTCGACGCTCAGGAAGTATCCGCCCATCGCGCCCCGCTTGATGCTGACCTTGGCGCCGGGCTTCGGATCGCGGACCAGGACCGTATCATCGGTCTGCACCCAGACCGCGCCGTCGGGCAGGCGGATGATCCAGCGGCCGTTGAGCTTGCGCGCCGTGGCGATCGTCGCATCGAGCGTGTCGATGACATCGGGCGCACGGGCCTCGCCGGCGGGAGCCTTGGCCGCCTCGGCGCTTCCGCCGCCGGTCAGGAAGCTGGGCATCCTGAAATTGAAGCCGAAGGCGGCGCGCTGGGCTTCCTGCACCTGCGCCCGGTCGACCACGACCACGTCGCCGGAGGCCTCGGCCGCCTCGAGACGGCCGGCGGCCGCGTCGTAGCAGCCCAGGCGCCGGGTCGGGTCGGCGATGGTCCGGCAATCCACCAGCGCCTGCAGCGCGGCGGCGCGCGCCTTGGGCGAATCGGCCGCCAGGGCGCCGGAGCCTGCGGCGGCGGCCAGCGCCGTCGCGACGACGGCCGCCAGCAGGGCAGGCGACTTCAGATCACGTGCGAGCGTTGACATGGGTGACTCCTTGAACCGACAGACCTCCATTCAAGAGCCGCCGGCGACTCTGCGCAATGTCTTCCTTGCGGGGCTGGCCGTTCTGGCGCTTGCCGGGTGCGGGCCGTCGGGCCCGTCCCGACCGCCCTGTCCGGAGGGCAAGGTCTGCCTGATGTACGGCAACGGCACCGAGCCGGCGACGCTGGACCCCCATACCTCGACCGGCGTGTGGGAAGACCGCATCCAGAGCGACCTGTTCATGGGGCTGACCCAGTCGGCCGCCGACGGCTCGACGATGCCGGGCGTGGCGGAGCGCTGGGAAGTCAGCGCCGATGGTCTGACCTGGACCTTCCATCTGCGCGAATCCTACTGGTCGGACGGCGTTCCGGTCACGGCCGACGACTTCGTCTTTTCGCTGCGGCGGGTGCTCGATCCGAAAACGGCGTCCGAGTACGCCTCGCTGATCTTCATCATCAAGGGCGGCCAGGCGATCAACGAGGGCAAGGCGCCGCTCGAATCGCTCGGCGTGCGCGCCCTCGATCCGCGGACGCTGCAGATCGAGCTCAACAATCCGGCCGCCTTCCTGCCGGAGCTGACCAAGCACCACATCCTCTACCCTGTGCCCAAACATGTGGTGGAGCGGGAGGGGCCTTCCTGGGTTCGGCCCGGCAAGATGGTCAGCAATGGACCCTACATGCTGGTCGACTGGAAGCTGGGCGACCACCTGAAGACGGTGAAGAACCCGCGCTTCTTCGAAGCGGACAAGGTCTGCGTCGACGAGGTTCGTTTCTATCCGACCACCGACGCCATCTCCGCCGAGCGCCGGGTCGCCAGCGGCGAACTGGACCTGAACACCGACATGCAGTCGAACCGCATCGCCTTCCTGCGGGAAAAGATGCCCGGCTACGTGCGGACCAACACCTACCTGGGCGTCACCTACCTCGCCTTCAATAACGGACCCAAGACCGGCTATCCGCCGTTCCGCGACCGTCGCGTGCGCCAGGCCCTGGCCATGTCGATCGACCGCGACTTCATCACCGAGAAGCTGTTCCGGGGCGGCCAGACTCCGGCCCTCACCATGGTGCCGCCGGGGACCGCCAACTACCGCGCCGCCAGGCCGCCCTACTGGTTCGACTGGCCGCTGGAGCGCCGCCAGGCCGAGGCGCGCAAGCTGCTGGCCGCGGCGGGCTATGGCCCGGACAAGCCGCTGAAGGTCGAGATCAAGCACCGCAACTCGCCCGATCCGATGCTTTACATGCCCGCCGTCCAGGCCGACTGGAAAATGATCGGGGTGGAGGTCACGCTGGCGCAGCAGGAAACCCAGATCGCCTACGCCGACTACCGCGCCCGCGCCTTCCAGGTGGCCGACGCGGGGTGGGTCGCCGACTACAACGACGCCACCAGCTTCCTGGACCTGCAGCGGTCCTGGTATGGCCCCCAGAACTACGGCGACTACAACAGTCCCGCGTTCGACGCCCTGATGGAACGGGCCGACAATGAGCCTGATCCCGCAAAGCGCGCCGACTTCATGGCCCAGGCCGAGCAACTGATGCTCGAGGACGCCCCGATCGCGCCGGTCTACTATTTGATCAACAAGAACCTGGTCAGCCCGAAGATCACCGGCTGGGTGGAGAATCTGTCTGATCACCACCGCACGCGCTGGCTCTGCGTAAAGTAGGGCGCGGGGGCGCGGCGATCTTCCCGCCGGAAGCGAATCGGTGAGCCGCCATGCCTTGCCGGTGCGTTTTCGCGGGGCAATCGGCGCCGCAATTGCCCTCGGTTGAACACGCTGTTGCCAAAGTGCGACAATCTTACGTCGTTCGCATTACCGGCCTGCAATGTTCGTTGACCGGTATTCAGGCAGGGGGCAAGGATCAGCATCAGCCGTGCGCTGTGTGCGCCGGAAGCAATTTGTCCAGACTTGAGGGGGCGCGTCCGAGACCCGGGCGGCGCTGATCCGGAGGGAAATATCTTGAGGCTCCAAACCACGCGCGGCCGCCTGCTGGCGTCCACCATCATCTGCGGTGCGGCCGTCGTCGCCATCGCGACCGCCAGTCCCGCGCTCGCGCAGGAAGACTCGACGGAAGTTGAAGCCGTCGTCGTCACCGGGTCGCGCATCGCCCGTCAGGACTACATCGCCAACAGCCCGATCACGACCGTGACCGGCGAGCAGATCGTCGCCAACGCCGACATCACGCTCGAAACCTACCTCAACACCCTGCCGCAGATTAACCCGGCGGGCACCACGACCTCGAACAACCCGGGCAACGCCGGTCGCGCCAACATCGACCTTCGTGGTCTGGGCGCCAACCGCAACCTGGTCCTGATCGACGGCCGTCGCCCGATGGTGTCCTCGAACGCCCTGACGGTGGACGTGAACACGATCCCGCAGGCCCTTATCGCCAACATCGAAGTCATCACCGGCGGCGCCGGCGCGACCTACGGCGCCGATGCTATCGCCGGCGTCGTGAACTTCAAGCTGAAGGACAACTTCGAAGGCGTCGACTTCCGCGCCAGCTACCAGGACTCGCTCGAGTTCCAGGACGCCCGTGAGTACCAGGTCTCGATGGTCCTCGGCGGCAACTTCGCCGACGGCAAGGGCAACGCGGTCATCGCGTTCGACCGCTCGTTCCGTCAGTTCGTCTACAAGGGCCAGCGCGCCTTCTCGGCCATCGCCACCTCGACGACCGGCACCCCGCCGGAAGGCAACATCCGCTGGTCCACCACTCCGGGCAGCGCCAACCCGATTCCGCTGGCCGCCATCCAGACCCTTTTCGCCGGCTACGGCGTGGCGGGCACGGCCGTCAGTTCGGCTTCCGGGACGCTGGGGATCAACCTCGACGGCACGCTGTTCTACGGCGGCGTCGCGGGCAATCCGACCCTGCAGGTGCAGAACTACAAGTATCCGGTCGACGTGTCGGTCAACACGCGCTTCTTCCCGGACTTCTATAGCTACAACTTCGACGCCCTGAACCTGCTGACGCTCCCGCTGGACCGTTACTCGTTCATGTCGAAGGTCAACTACGAGCTGGACAACGGCGTCGAATTCTTCGCCAGCGCCGGATGGACCGAATACACGGCCTCCAGCGCCCTGGCCCCGACTCCGCTGCCGACCGTCACGATCGCGTCGCTGACCTCGACCAACAACTTCCAGGTCAAGACGCCGCTCGTCGTGGCGGGCCAGAACGTCGGCACCAACCTGCTGGTGCCGACGACCAACCCGTTCATTCCGGCGGATCTGGCCTTCCTGCTGGCCCAGCGTACTGGCGACGATACCCGCATCGCCGGCACGGGCGCGACCGAGCCGTTCCTGTTCGGCTTCCGCCCGCTTGGCTTCGGCCCGCGCCTGTCACAGTACCAGAACACCGTCGTGCAGTACCTGGCGGGCGTGAAGGTGCCGCTCGGCGACAACTTCGCCTTCGAGGCCTATGCGTCGCAGGGTCGGACCGAGATTGACCTGACCCAGTTCGGCAACATCGACACCCAGCGTCTGCAGGATGTTCTGGCTCACCCGACCCAGTCGCCGGGCGGCAATACCGCCTGCGCGACCAACAACTTCTTCGGGGACCGCGACACCGCGGCGCCCTGCCGCGCCTTCCTTGAATCGCCCGTTTCGCAGAAGACGGCGCTGGAGCAGTCGATCGCCCAGGCTTTCGTCAGCGGCACGGTGATGGAACTGCCGGCCGGCGACCTGCAGGTCGTCTTCGGCGGCGAATACCGCGGCTTCGAGTACAGCTCGCGCTTCCTGTCCAGCCCGGGTCCGTTCTCCGGCTTCAACGTCGGTGATCCCGACGCCGGCACCAACGCCTTCTACGACATCTTCGGTGAGGCGCTGATCCCGCTGGCCAAGGACCTGCCCTGGGCCCAGACCCTGGAACTGTCGCTCGGCGCCCGCTACAGCTGGTCGGAATTCGAAGACAAGCTGAAGCAGGTCGGCCGCGACTCGCGCGGTTCGGCGGCCTACAAGGCCGAAATGACCTGGGCTCCGGTCGACTACGCCCGCGTCCGCGCCTCGTTCCAGCGCGCGGTTCGTGAGCCGAACTTCGGTGAACTGTTCGCCTCCGGCGGCAGCGCGCCGCAGATCTTCGACCCTTGCGTGTCCTTCTCGCAAGCGTGGCAGAAGAGCGCCGCCGCGGCCGCGGGCAACTTCCGTGGCCTCTGCGTCGCCCAGGGCGTTGCCGCCACCGGCGCCACCACCCCGCCGGCCGCCCAGCTGAGCATCAACGTGTCGGGCAACACCAACCTTGCGCCGGAAAAGGCCAACACCCTGACCCTGGGGCTGGTGGTCAACTCGCCGTTCGAGAACCAGTGGCTCAGCCGCCTGCGCGGTACGGTCGACTACTACCAGATCGAGGTCACCGACCCGATCCTGTCGATCGACACCAACAGCCTGATCGCCGACTGCTACAACTACTACGGCACCAACCCGACCTACAGCCCAACCTACGCCAGCTGCGCCGCTATGGTGCGCGGTGGCAGCCTCGGCTCGGGCTCGGTGATCAACGGTCCGGATGCCAACCAGCGCTTCCCGGGTGAAAACGGCGGCGGCATCAACACCTCGGGTGTCGACTACCAGATCGACTACGGCTTCGACTGGGAATGGCTCGGCCTTCCGTCCTGGATGGGCACGGTTCAGGCCAACCTCATCCTGACGAACGTGCTGGAGTACGCCCAGGCCGACAAGGACTTCCTGCCGGAAATCGACTACACGGGCACCATCTCCTACTTCGGAGCCGGTCTCGGCACGAGCTTCCCGGAATGGAAGGGCGTGTTCAACACCCGCTGGGCTATGAGCGACCTGCCGTTTGGCGATCTCGCCATCGGCGCCCGCGTCCGCTACATCGACGGTATGATCAACCGCCAGTTCGCCCAGTTCCCGGGCGAAACCTACCTCGGCCTGGCGGGTGTGAACCCGAACGTGCCGGCGACCTGGTACACGGACATCGACGTGACCTGGGGCGTGACGGACAGCATCGAAGTCAAGCTTGGCATCAACAACCTCGCTGACCAGCAGCCCCGTCTGTACGGCCCGAACGTTCAGTCCGGCACCGATCCGTCGACCTACGACGTCATCGGCCGCCGCGCCTTCGGCCAGATCAAGCTGCGCTTCTAAACCAGGCGACGTTTGAGAGAATTGGGCGGCGGAGCGAAAGCTCCGCCGCCCTTTTTCGTTGTCCGGGGCCCTTCTCGACGATCCGGCGGCCCAGCCTAGGCAGAACAGGGCCTACGCGGCTAACCTTCACGCCGAAGGACCGGTAGCGCGAGGCGTCCGGTCAGGAGGCGCGCCTCATGAACGATCAGGCCACCAGACGCGCGGTGATGGCCGGTATCGCGACCCTGCCGTTGGCGGGGTGCGCGACAGCGGCGGTGCGCGAGCGCGACATCGTCCAGGTCAATCTGACCAGCGCCCTGCCACCCGGAGCCATGACGGCCGCCGAGGGCGACGCCGCGGTTCGCACCAGTTTCGACGCCGTGAGCCGAATGACGATCACCGTCATGATCAACGGCTCGGGCCCCTACCGCTTCGTGGTCGACACCGGCGCCAACCGCTCGGTGCTGTCGACAGAGGTCGCGACGGCGCTCGGTCTTCAGTCCACGGGCCGGGCCATGGTCCACGGCATCGCCGGCGTCCTGCCGTCGCCGACGGTGCGGGTCGAGACGCTGGCGATCGCGGGCCTGGTCTCGCGCCGCGTCTCGATGCCGGTTCTGGACAGGCGGTTCCTCGGCGCCGATGGCCTGCTGGGCGTTGATGTCATGCCAGGCCGGCGGGCGATCCTGGACTTCAGGGGGCAGACGTTCTCGCTCCTCGCCGGCGAAGACCCACGCAACTTCGCCGTCGTGCCGCGGATCGGCCGTGACGCGACGGACGCCATCACCGTCAAGGCCCGCCATCGCTTCGGCCAGCTGACCATCGTCGATGCGGAGATCGGCGGCGTGAAGCTCACGGCCTTCCTCGACTCCGGGGCGGAGAACACGGTGGGCAACCCGGCGCTGCGCGACGCGCTGCTGGGCAGGGGCGCCATGGCCGACAGGCTCGCGCAGGTGGAGCTGGTCAGCGCCACCGGTCAGCTGGTGTCGGGGCAGATCGCGACGGTCCCGCCGCTAAGGCTCGGCGGCGTGCGCCTGGGCAATCTGACCTGCGTCTTCGCCGACCTGCACACCTTCCGCATCTGGGACCTCGACACGCGGCCCGCGCTGCTGATCGGGGTGGACGTGATGCGCCACTTCGACTCGATCGAGCTGAACTTCCGCGAGCGTCTCGTGAAGTTCCGGTCGGGCCAGTTCGGCCGGACCGTCAACACCGCCGGCTGAATGAGAAAGGGCGCGGAACCCTGCGGTTGCGCGCCCTCCGCGTCTGCGTTGAAGCGGGTGGGGCCTACAGGCCGCCCGGTCCGCACTCGGTGGTCAGGTAGGAGTCGATGGCCGTCAGAACCTCGGCGGCCTGGCCGACTTCCCAGCGGTTGTACTGGTGGCCCATGTCCTTGATCGGCAGGTAGCGGTACGACTTGCCGGTCGACTTGAGGATGGCGACGAAGCGCTCCGACTCGCTGATCGGCACGGTCACGTCCCGGTCCCCGTGGTAGAGGAAGATCGGGATCGAGACCGTCGACGCCTTCTCGAACGGCGACAGACCGTTGATCGTCGGCCGCTGCAGCTCGCGCAGGATCCGGCTCTGGTTGACGATCTCGCGGAACTTCTCGATCGAGGCCACGCCGGCGCCAGCGATGGCGCACTGGTAGATGCCGTTGGGCCGCACCGCGGCCGCCATGGCCGAGTAGCCGCCGTAGGAGTAGCCGTGCATGGCGACGCGGTCAGGCGCGGCGATGCCCTGGCTGATCAGCCACTTGGCGCCGTCGTCCTTGTCGTCCTGCATCTTCTGGCCCCACTCGGCGTCGCCGGCGCGCCACAGCTTCTGACCCCAGCCCTGCGAGCCGCGGAACTGCGGCTGAAGGACCACATAGCCGCGGGCGGCGAAGTACTGGACCCAGCCGGAGCCGTCCCAGCCCATGTCGTCCCGGGCCCAGGGGCCGCCGTGCGGCAGGATGATGGTGGGGAAGGGCCCGGCGCCGTAGATTTCCTTCTTCGGCGTGGTCAGGAAGGCCGGGATCATCAGGCCGTCGCGGGCGGCGTACTGCACCAGGCGGGTGTCGCCCAGGGCGGCGGTGTTCATCCACGGCGCCGAGCGGCCCAGCAGCGTCAGCTTGCCGTCGGACAGCAGGTAGAATTCCGGCGGTTGCGACGGGCCGGTCTTGACGACGATGGCCTTGGTCAGGTCGTCGGACCAGCTGTTGATGCGGACATCCGCGCCGTCGGCGGTGGAGAACCGGGCCCGTTCGCCGGTGGCGATGTCGGTCCAGGCCACCGGAACGGTGGTGACGCCCAGCGCCTTGCGCAGGCCCTTGGTCAGGGCGTCCAGTTTCGGATCCACCCAGTACTGGCGGCTGACTTCACCCTCGAAGGTGAAGCCGAGCAGGCGGCCGTAGTCGCCCGGAGCCCGCGACTGGATCACGCCGCCGGCGTCGAACAGCTTGGTCTCGAAGATGGCCTCGACTTCCTTGCGGGCGTCGATGTCGTATTCGTAGATCACCGACTTGTCTCGGCCGGCGCTGCTCTGGACGTAGATGATGTTCGGGTCGGCGGTGAAGCCGACGATCTCGCGGGGCTCGCGGTCGGCGGCGAACCAGCGGAAGTGCTCTTCCCACTCATTGGTCCGCGGATTGCGGATCCACTGGGCGATGTAGACCTTGCCGTTCTCGAAATCGACGGACTGACGGGCGCGAACCTCGCCCTTCAGGTCGATCAGCTCGCCGCCGAACTTGTCGGACGCGGCGAAGATCCGGCCGGAGCGGCCCGTATAGATGTCGACCTTGTAGATGCCGTCGCGGGCCTGAACGAGGATGTTCTTCGGGTCGGTCGGCAGGGTGTCGATGACGTTGGCCGCGATGAACTCGTTCTGGTTGTCGCCGCCCAGCGCGTTCATCCACTTCTTGCCGTCGAAGTCGACGATGAACAGGCGGAAGACGTGGGTCTTGGTGGTGCTCTGGGTGTAGGTCTGACGAACGACCACGGCGACGCGGTCGTTCTTGATGAACTGCACGCTCTGGATGACATTCGGGGCCGAGGCGCCCAGAGTCTTGGGCGCCTCGCCGGGCGCGGCGGTGCGCCAGATCGACACCACGGTCTGCTTTCCGTCGGGCGAGGTGACGGCGGCGATGTGCTGACCGTCAGGCGAGATCGAGACGTTGCGGATCGCGGCCTGGCGGCCGAAGTCTTCCGCGGTCGGAATCTGGACTGGCGCCTGCCGGGCGAGACTGGCCGGCGCCGAGGTCAGGCTGATCGCGGCGATCAACGCGGCGATCGGGAAAAGTCTCCAACTTAGTTTCACTGTATCCTCGCGGGTGTCTTGGCTGCCTGCGCCGCCGCGGGACCGTCGGGTCCGCCATGCGCAATGCGGTTCACGCTCACAAGAAGCGCATTGCCAACCACCGTAGCGGAGATTGGCGTTTCGCCAACCCCTCGCGCGCCCCCGCATGGGCAACAACTGTGGCCCGAACGCCGCCCGACCGGGCAACTGTGGCGATATTGTAACGGATCGGGGCAAGAACCTGTCGTAAACGCGGTCCTTCCTTGCCGCATCGGTCCGGGCTGCTACTGTTGCCCAAAGGGGACTCACAGGATCGGGGCAAACCGACTCCACGATGTCCGTTCGGCTGATTTTTCCTTTAGGGGGTAGTAGTAAAATGCTTGATCGCAAGTTCCTGATGGGGACGACCGTCATCGCCGGTCTCGCGGCCATGGTTGTCGCCACCGCGCCGACCGCGTCGTTCGCTCAGACCGCTCCCGCGGAAACCGAAGCGTCCGACGAAGAAGCTGAAGTTGAAGCCCTGGTCGTCACCGGGTCGCGCATCAAGCGCAGCGACTTCACCAGCGCCGCGCCGATTCAGGTGATCACGTCCGAGCAATCGGTCCTCGAGGGCCTCGTCGACACCGCCGAGATCATCCAGTCGTCGTCCGTCGCGTCCGGTTCGTTCCAGGCCAACTCGCTGCTCGGCGGCTACCTGATCACCGGCGGCACGAACGTGAACACCATCTCGCTGCGCGGCCTCGGCGCCGAGCGCACGCTGGTTCTCGTCAACGGCCGTCGCCTGCCGCCCTCGGGCTCCGGCGGCACGGTTGGCCCGGCCGACCTGAACGTCATCCCCTCGACCATCATCGACCGCGTCGAAATTCTGAAGGACGGCGCCTCGTCGATCTACGGCTCCGACGCCGTCGCCGGCGTGGTCAACTACATCACCAAGACCTCCACCGACGGCCTCGAGCTGGACGTGTTCGGCCGCGTTCCCGCCGAACAGGGCGGTGAAGTGTTCCAGCTGGCCGCCACCTGGGGCAAGGTCTTCGACCGGGGTTACCTGAGCGCCAGCGCCAGCTACTACGACCAGAAGGGCCTGCGCATCAAAGAGCGCGACGACACGGCCTGCGCCATGGACTACTACGTCAACCGGACGACGGGCGCCCGCGCCGACTTCATCGATCTCGATACCGGCAAGTTCAAGTGCTACAACGCCATAAACAATGCGTGGCAGGCGGCTGACGTCTACGGCGGCATCTTCCAGTACGACCCGACCCTGGCCGGCGCCCCTCCGGGAGGCTACTCGGCCGCGGCCTTGGGCCTGCGCACGCAACTGCCTGACTGGGTCCGCGCCGCCCGCGCCGGCCAGCCGCAGACCTACCCGTACGCCAACTACGACAATGAGGCCTACGACAACACGCACGTGATCTCGCCGATCAAGCGGACCTCGCTCTACTTCACCGGCGGTTTTGACCTGACGCCGACCACCGAAGTCTACGGCGAACTGCTGTTCAACCGTCGCGAAGACGAGGTCGACTCCTACCGCTACATCTTCGAGACCGTCGCTCGTACGAACCCGAACAACACCGTCGGCGCCGGGCTCGTCGCCCATGGCCTGGGCGCCAGCGGCGACGCGATCCCGCTGATCATCCTGCCCTCGAACTTCGAGCAGACGGTCGACTACGCCCGCGCCGTCGGTGGTCTGCGCGGTTCGTTCGGCGCAGGCCTCCTGGACGGCTGGGACTGGGACGCCTACGTGATGGCGGGCCGCTCCGAAGCGACCTATGCGCAGGACTTCACCTATCAGGACCGCGTCTACGCCACGACCGACTCCGGCGTCGCCTGCACCAACACGCCCTTCCTTGGCAACAAGTCCGGCTTCAGCTGCGCCTCCCTGCCGGGCGGCGTGCCGTGGTTCAGCCCCCGCGTTCTCGCCGGTGACTTCAACGCCGCCGAGCTGGCCTTCCTGACCGGCCGCGAAGAGGGCAAGACGACCTACGACCAGGTCATGTTCGAAGGCTCGATCTCCGGTGAACTGTTCGATCTGCCGGCCGGTCCGATCGGCGCCGCCGCGGGCGTCGTCTACCGCAAGGACAAGATCAACGACACGCCGGGCGCCAATGCCCGGTCCCAGAACTACTGGGGCTTCAGCACCAGCGGCATCACCGCCGGCGACGACACCGTTTCGGAAGCCTACGCCGAGTTCGAAATTCCGATCGCGCGCGGCCTGCCGGGCATCGAGTCGCTGACGGCCAACGTTTCGGGCCGTTACACCGACTACGAAAGCTACGGCGACGGTTCGACCTACAAGGTCGGCGTCAACTGGCAGATCACCCCGTCCTGGCGGTTCCGCGCCACCCGCGGCACCTCGTTCCGCGCCCCAGCGCTGTTCGAGCTGTTCCTGGCGGGCCAGACCGGCTTCACCACCGCGGGCGACCCCTGCGTGAACTGGGGCCTGTCGGGCAACGCTAACGTCCAGGCCAACTGCGCGGCCGAGGGCATTCCGGATAACTACCTCGGCTCTGGGGGCACCCTGATGGTGTCTTCGGGTGGCGGTTTCGGCATCCTGGAAGCGGAAACCTCGGAAGCGACCACGGTCGGTATCGTCTGGACACCGTCCTTCATCGGCCTCAGCGTCGCCGTCGATTATTTCGACATCGAAGTGAACGACCAGGTGGCCCGCTTCGGCGCCGGCAACATCCTGGGCGGCTGCTACGGCGCCGAGGCTGCCGACTTCCCGAACGACTACTGCACCCTGATCGATCGTGATCCGGGCACCTTCGACATCACGCTGATCAACAACAACTACCTGAACATCAACAGCCAGGCGAACCGAGGGGTCGACCTGAGCCTGCGCTACGAGCACGAGATCGACGCCGGGCGTTTTGTCTTTGACAGCCAGTTCACCTGGCAGCTGGAAGATACCGTTCAACTGCTGACCGGCAGTTCCAACGACTTCAACGGCTCGACCACCGAATCGGATTTCACGGGCACCACCAGCCTGCGCTTCCAAAGCGGCGACTGGATCGTGAACTGGGGCGTCGACATGATCGGCAAGGCTTCGGACTCCGAGCTGGGGAACGACTTCGTCAGCAGCACCAGGTACATGCTGGTCCTGAACAAGAAACAGCACACCGAGTTCACCGCCTACCACACGCTGTCGGTGCGCAAGACCTGGGACGACCTGTCCCTGCTGATCGGTGTGAACAACCTGTTCGACGAAGGCGCGCCCTCGCAGTCGGCCGGCCAGTTCCGCATCGGCACCGCCGCGCTGAACGGGTACGACCTGCGTGGCCGTCGGGCCTTCTTCAACATCACCAAGCGCTGGTAGGCTTCGGCTCCCGCACTGGACTTCCAGGAACGCGGCGGGGGAAACCCCGCCGCGTTTTCTTTTGAGCGAGGGCGGGGCGGTCCAGGCATTGTCCCGACTCCCGCCGTGCGTGCTTCGACACGCGCCCTCGGGCCGCCATTCGGCGAACCCGCGGGGCGCTGCTCAGCATGACGTGTGTGGGTAGCCTTCACAGGACGTCATCCTGTGCAGCCGCGCAGCGGCGTGTCGAAGGACACAGAGCGCCCGAACGGGGAAACTCCCGGGACAGATCCTCTGGAGAAGGCGGGACATTCCGCCCTTCCCGGGACGCCCGCGCCGGCCCGCCGGGCCGGATTCGATCCCCGCTCCGGCGCACGGGCCCATACTCACGGCATGAGACGCTGTGATGTCCCTGCGAACCCTTGCCTGGCGCCGGCTGGCGCCCTGCCCATGGCCGGGTCGTGTGTCGTCTGCGACGGGCCTGTGGACGCCCGCCGGCGCGGCTCAGTCCCCTCATCTCCCACGCGCCCCTGTTCCGCGCGACGCGGTCTCAACGCGCCGGGAGACAGTCGGGACAGTCCAGCGGTCGCGGTCGGCTCCGCCGCCGCCACGAAAAAGGCCCCGGCGATCGCTCGCCGGGGCCTTTGTATGGTTCCTTCGCGCCGTCTAGTGGATCGGCGTAGGGGCCAGCACCGTGGCCCCCCGCTCGCGCAGGCGGGCGGTGGCCATCTCGTCGAGGATGGCTTCGGCGCGGGGATCGCCCATCACCCAGCCCGCGGCGGCCAGGGTGCGCAGCGAGGTCGAGCTGACGCCGAACATCTGCTCGAAGGCCTCGAACGGCGAACCGGCGCCGCCGATGTGCTTGATGCGGACGTCGCCCTTCAGGTTGGCCAGGGCCTTGGCCTTGTCGATGGCGTCGTAGTAGCCGCCGATCTGGTCGACCAGCTTCAGCTGGCGGGCCTGCACGCCGGTCCAGACGCGGCCCTTGGCCAGTTCGCGCACCTGCGCGGCGGGGATCTTGCGCCCCTCCGACACGCGCTTCACGAAGCCTTCGTAGATGCGGTCCATCCAGCCGGCGAAGGCCGCCCGCTGGTCCGGATTGAAGGCCTCGCCGGTCCCGAAGGCGCTGGCGTATTCGCCGCCCACCGCCGTCTGGCGCACGTCGACGCCGAAACGGCCAAGGGCGTCGCCCAGCACGAACTTGCCGCCGTAGACGCCGATGGAGCCGGTCAGGGTGGTCGGCTGGGCAATGATGCTGCTGGCGTCCGAGGAGATCCAGTAACCGCCCGAGGCCGCATAGGTGCCCATGCTGACCACGACCGGCTTGCCGGCCTTCTTGGCCGCTCGGACGGCGGCCAGGATCTGTTCGGACGCGGTGTCCGAGCCGCCCGGCGAGGAGACGCGGAAGACGATGGCCTTCACGTCCTTGTCCTCTATGGCGGTGTAGAAGGCCTCGGCCACATCGTCTGACCAGACGGTTTCCTCGCCGCCGAACGGATTTCCGCCGCCGCTGGTCCCGGTCATGATCGGGCCTTCGGCGCCGATCACCGCAATGGCCGGCTTGCCGCCCATCACCGAGCCGGTCGTCGCCTCGCGGCGCACCGTGGCCATATAGTCAGCGAAGTCGGCCAACTTCGCCTTCTTGCCGACCTTGGCCAGCAGGGCGTCTGAGGTTTCGCGAACCTGGCCGACGCCGTCGATCAGGCCCTTGGCCTTCGCCTCCTCCGCCGAATAGGGCCCGGCCTCGAACACGCGGGCGAAGGCGATCGGCTCCTTCTTGCGGTCGGTGGCCGCGGTCAGGACCGCCGTCCGGTAGATGGACGTCATCCACGACAGTTCAGATTCCTTGTGGGCGGCCGTGTAGTTGTCGAACAGGTACGGATTGACCGCGTTCTTGTATTCACGCCGCTGCTCGAACTCGGCCTTGACGCCGTACTTCTCGAACAGGCGCTTGAAGAACATGTCCTCGACCGCGAAGCCCGTGGCCTGGAAGGCGCTGTCGGGCTGCATCCACAGCTGGTCGGTCGCCGCGCCGAGCATGTAGGTCGAGGAGACCACGCCGGACGGGTAGAGGCCCTGGCTGTGGGCCCAGATCGGCTTGCCGGCCTGGCGGAAGCTCAGGAAGGCCTGGCGAAGCTCGTCGGCGGCCGCGGGGGCCATGCCGCCTTCCGGCAGCCGCACGAAGACGCCCTTCACCTTGTCGTCCGTCTCGGCGTGTTTCAGGGCCTCGATGACCGAGATCACCGACATGCCCGAGCCGCCGAACATGGCGAACGGGTTATGCGGGTCCTGGTCGGTCAGGCCGTCGCGCAGGTCGAGCTGCAGGACGGCGGCCGATGGAGTCGTGTCCTTGGGCTGGGCGCTCGCCACGATCGACATGATCAGGAGGAACGGTACGACGACAAAAAACACCAGCAGACCGGCGAACACGCCGGCCATGGTCAAAAGAAACTGCTTCATCGGGGGCCCCGGATGGAATTCGGAGCCACGCTACAGGGTGGCGCGCTACGGTCAAATGAACACGCCGCAACACGGGAGAATGTTTCTTTGTCGGTATGGGTGTTTCACCCGGCCTGGGCCCGGGCGAGGTCCCTCGGGAGCGCGTGTTTCGCACGCGCTCCAAAGGATCTGGTCGGGGACCAGAAGAATTGGTCGGAGTGAGAGGATTCGAACCTCCGACCCCCGCCTCCCGAAGACGGTGCTCTACCAGGCTGAGCTACACTCCGACTAGAGGACGGGGCTTATAGAGACGAGTCGTCAGGCCTGCAAGAACCATATCGGGGCTCGGAAATTGGCTTTCACACCGGCGTTGCATCCTGCCTTCGCCTGCGCTATCTCACCCGCCTCTCGCGACCCGGTTCGTCCGGGCTCCGCCGTTCCTGCTGGGGAATGGTGTAATGGTAACACTGCGGTTTTTGGTACCGTCATTCTAGGTTCGAGTCCTAGTTCCCCAGCCAATTCTTCCCGACACCCGACGATCGCGGCTCCGCTCGCCGGCCGCGAGGCCGTCGAAGGCCTGAAGCTTGCCCAGGCCCTCGACCTGCCCCGAGGCTCTGCCCTGCTGGGGCAGGCGCTGCGGTGACGCCTACCCCACCTTCAGCCGCACGAACGCCATGCCGCCGCCGGCGTCGCCGTAGCCGGTCGATAGCGGTCCGGGGATGTCGAAGCCGTTCGCCAGCACGCCGACGCCCAGCTTGATGTCCTCCGACAGGCGCCAGTCGTGGATCGCGCCGACCGACAGCTTGCGCACCGTGTAGACCGGGCCGTGGCCATGGCCGAGGGTCAGCTCGTCGGTGTCGATCTGCTCGGCGCGGGTGAAGATCGTCCAGCGGTCGTCCGGCTGCCAGGCGGCCTCGACCAGCCAGGCGTCCAGCTGCAGATCATCGGGTTTCTTCTCCTTGCGGGCCCAGGCGAAGGTCGCCGAGGCCAGGCCCGCCGATCCGATCCGCCGGGCGTAGAGGGCGCTCAGCGAGACGCGCGCCTCGTCATGGTGCGGCTCCAGCGCCTCCGGACTGACAACGTCGGCCCAGCTGGCCTGCAGCGCCCAGGTCTCCGTGGGATTGAAGCTCAGGCGGATGCTGCGGGAGTCCAGTTCGCCGGTCTCGATGTCCCAGCGCTTCTCGTCCGGTTCGCGTCCGCGAAAGGCCGAGGCCTCCACCTTCCACGGGCCGGCGACGAAGCCTGCCGTAACCACGCCGAAGGTGATGTGGGTGCTGTCCAGCCAGTGATGGGTGATCGGCGCCTCGGGGCTGTTGATCGCCGCCGGCCGGTGCATGAAGGCCGGCGGGCCGAACGCCGGCTCGCCGGGCAGACCGCCATAGACGAAGACGCTTCGCCCCTGGCCGAGCGGCAGGCTGTAGCTGGCGGCCAGTTCCATGAAGAGGTCATGCGGGTGTTGCCGGTCGACCAGCGGGTCGACCCCGTCGGCGGTCTCTCCGGCGGCCAGCAGCAGCGGATAGCCCTCCTCGCCCATCAACGGGTCGGGGCTGATCATGCCGCGCAGCTGGAGTTTTCCCGGTCCGAGGTCGCGGGTGGCCGTGGCCATCAGCATGCCGGCCAGAAAGGCCTTGTCGTCGCCGCGCGGGCCCTCCTGGCGGACATGGACGCCATTGATCAGGGCGTGGCCCATGACCATCCAGCCGTCAGCCATGAGGTGCAGGCCGCCATGGGGCGCGGCCTGGGGCTGCCAGCTGGTGCCGCTGGCGTCGCGGCTCATCGGGTAGTCGCCCAGCGGGCTGGTCATGCCGTGGTCGTCCATGGGCATGGACTCCCCGTCGGGAGCGGCCTCGGCGGGCGGGGTCATGTCGTGGTGGTCGTGCTCCTGCGCCAGGGCGGGCGCGGCGAGCGCCAGGCAGGCGGTGAAGGCTGCGGGCGCCAGCAGGCGCGCGCGGGTATTGGAGGTCATCTGACCCTCCTCATCTGCAGTCGAAAGGATGGCGGGTTTCGGACGTCAGATGCTGGAGCGGGGCGGATGGGGGTCCGGCGCGGTGAGCCGGCCGTCGACCACGGGCTGGACGACGCTGTAGGCCGTCGGCTCTGCGGCGACCACCGCCAGGACGACGGGCGCGTCGCCCGGCGCCGGCATGCAGCCGACGCAACAGTTCACGGCCAGCTGGGCCGGCCTGTGCTTGTCGGGACTGGCCGGGGCCTCGTGGCAGGGCGGCTCGGCGTCCGGCATCGGCATGGCGCGCACTGTCCCGCCGGCGGCGAAGGCCGCCGTGATCAGGATCAGCAGAAGCATGCGCAGGGCCTGCATAACGCGAACCTAGGGAGCGAGACGGTGGGCTGCAATGGCGACTTGCGTCCTTCGCGACGCCGCTTTGCGGCTCCTCAGGATGACGAAGGAGAGTGGATCGCAAAACAGCCCGTCATCCTGAGGAGCGATCCTTCGGGATCGCGTCGCGAAGGACGCAATGACCTACACCCCGGACAGCGACAGGCCCGGCGCATCGGGCACGGTCTCCAGGCCTCCGTTCAGCGCCCTCTGCATAAGCACGATGTCCCGCCATTGTCCGAACTTGAAGCCCAGGCCCGGCATCGTTCCCTGATGGGCAAAGCCGAGGGAGCGATGCAGGCCGATCGAGCCGGCGTTGTCCGAGCCGCCGATCACCGCGATCACCTGGCGCAGGCCCAGCGCCTCGCAGTCGGCGAGCACGCGCGAGAGCAGGGCGCGGCCGACGCCGCGGCCCTTGAAGTCCGGATGGATGTAGACGCTGTCCTCGACCGTGAAGCGGTAGGCGGCGCGCAGACGGAAGGGCGCCGCATAGGCGAAGCCGGCGACCGCATCGCCGGTCTCGGCCACGACATAGGGCAGTCCCCGCCCGAGCACGGCCACAAGCCGTCCGGTCATCTCCTCGACGCTCGGGGGGACCTCCTCGAAGGTCCCCACGCCATGGAGGCAGGCGTCGCCGTAGATCGCCGCCAGCGCCGGAGCGTCGGCCGCCGTCGCCGGCCTTACCAGCAAGGGAGAGTCGCCCATCTACGCTTCGCTCCGCTCGGCGGCGGGGATCACGCCTTCTCCCATCCCCGCTCCACGGCCCAGACGGCGAAGGCGTAGTCCAGCGCGATCTCCTTGAGGAAGTCGAACCGGCCGGAGGAGCCGCCGTGGCCGGCCTCCATGTTGATCTTCAGCAGGATCGGGTCGCCGCTGGTCGTGTGATCCCGCAGCCTGGCGGCCCACTTCTGCGGCTCCCAGTAGGTGACGCGCGGATCGGACAGGCCGCCGGTGGCCAGCACCGCCGGGTAGGGCAACTTCGCCACCTGGTCATAGGGGCTGTAGCTCATCATGTAGTCGTAGGCTTTCGGGTCCTCGATCGGGTTGCCCCACTCTGGCCATTCCGGCGGCGTCAGCGGCAGGGTGGTGTCGCTCATCGTGTTGATGACGTCGACGAACGGCACCGCCGCGATGATCCCGGCCCAGAGCTCGGGCCGCATGTTGGTGATCGCTCCCATCAGCAGACCGCCGGCCGAGCCGCCGTAGGCGACCGTCCGGTCCGGCTTGCCGTAGCCGGCGGCATGCAGGTGCTCGGCGCAGGCGATGAAGTCGGTGAAGGTGTTCTTCTTCTTGAACTTCTTGCCGTCCAGGAACCAGCCCCAGCCCTTTTCCGCCCCGCCGCGCGGGCAGGCCGTGGCCCAGATCCAGCCGCGGTCGACGAGGCTGAGATTGCGGATGGAGAAGTTGGGCTCCTGCGAGATGCCGTAGCTGCCGTAGCCGTCGAGGAGCAGCGGGGCCGAGCCGTCGAGCTTCGTGCCCTTCTTCATCAGCACGAAGATCGGCACCTCGGCGCCATCGCTCGCTTTCGCGTTCAGGCGGCGGGTCTCGTACTTCGCCGGATCGTGGCCGGACGGGATTTCCTGGGTCTTGCGCAGGGTCCGTTTGCGGGTGGCCATGTCGTAGTCGAACCACTGCCGGGGTGTGGTCATCGAGGTGTAGGTGAAGCGCAGCGAGGCGGTGTCGTACTCATAGCCGCCGTCGAGGCCGAGGGCGTAGACCTCTTCGTCGAAGTCGATCACGTGCTCGTCGCCGCCCGCCCGGGTGATGACGAGGCGATTGACGGCGTCGACCTTCTCCAGCCGCACGAACCAGTCCTTGAAGGCCGTCGTGCCGAGGATCAGGTTGCCGCTCTTGTGCGCGATCCAGTCCTTCCAGTTCGCCTTGCCGGGCTTGTCTTCCGGGGCGGTGACGAGCTTGAAGTCGACCGCGCCGTCGGCGTTGGTGCGGATCACGAACCGGTCGTTCCAGTGCTCGACGTCGTAGCGCACGCCCTCCTGGCGCTTCTCGACCAGCATGGGCGCGGCCGTCGGGTTGGAGGCCGGGATCAGCCAGGCTTCGCTGCTGTCCTGGTTGCCGCAGCCGATGACGATCCACTTGCGGGACTGCGAAACCCCCGCGCCGATGAAGAAGCCCTCGTCGGGCTCGTCATAGACCAACACGTCGTCCTTCGCGGCCCCGCCGATCGGGCGACGGTAGATCTTCGCCGGTCGGCCGTTCTCGTCGCGCAGCGTCCAGAAGATCCATTTGCTGTCGGGGGAGAAGACGAAGTCGTTGACGTTCTCGACCGGTTCTCCGACCGACTTGCCGGAGGCGATCTCCCTGACGAAGATCCGCAGGACTTCCGATCCCTGCTCGTCCACGGCCCAGCCGTAGTAGCGATGGTCGGCCGTGTGGCTGGCGGCTCCGACCTGATAGAAGGCCTTGCCCTTCGCCTCGGCTTCCTCGTCCAGCAGGATCACCTCGCCCTCGGTCTTGCCGACCGGCCGGCGCGCGTGGATCGGATGCTGCGCGCCCTTCTCGTAGCGGCTGTAGTATTCCCAGGCGCCGTCGGTGTCGGGGACAGAGGCGTCGTCTTCCTTGATGCGCCCCTTCATCTCCTCGAACATGGCCGTCTGAAGGGCCTCGGTCGGCGCCAGCATCGCCTTGGTGTAGGCGTTCTCCGCCGTGAGGTGTTCCTTCACGTCCGCCTTGATCAGGGTCGGATCGCGCAGGACCTTCTGCCAGTTGTCATCCTTCATCCAGGCGTAGTCGTCGACACGCACCCGGCCCAGCTGCTCGATGCGCTTGGGGATCTTGCGGGCGACGGGAGGAACAGGCTTGGGCGTGGCGGACATGGCGCTCCCTGGGACGACGAGGCTGGATGAAAGGGCGGTCGCGGCGGTCGCGGCCATCATCTGGCGCCGGTTCATGAATCAACTCTCCTGTGCGGCAGACGATCAGCTTGTGCGTCCGCCGCGTTGCGGTCAAATGAGGCCGCATCATCGAGACGGGCCATCGAGGGTCCACAAGTATCGCTTGCAGCTGGGAGCGTCGATGGCCTGGGATCTCTCCGTCGATCTGATCAAGGCGACGGTGCAGCTGGAGCAGCCGCTCGGCAACGGCAAGCGCACGGTCGGGACCGGCTTCCTGATCGAG
>JBEIDC010000041.1:0-23257 GCA_040383665.1 Caulobacter sp. | reverse complement strand
GATCCGAACCCACTGCGCATCGCTCAGTTCATACCGCTTCACGCCCATCACAGACCTCCGCCAAAGCGGAGACCGATGAATCACGCATCCCGCGGCCCGTGAATCCCTGAATGTCGATTGGACCTAGCTGTCCTCGAAGTGTTCGAAACGGAGCTGGCAAGCCCAGGCTAGGGGGACAAGGGAGGGCGCGTCGTTGTCGAGGAAATCGATAGGATCGAGGCATCCGAAATTGCCTCGATCACGCAAGGCTTCGTGGTCTTTCCAGACTCGAAACGGGGACACACACTCTTTATCGATAAGCAATAAATCGAGCATCGATAAAGAGTGTGTGTCCCGCTCCATATCAACTTTACTCCTGACGCGTTCTCGCGAGAACAGTCTTCCAGCGAAGCTCAAGCCCGGGCGCGGGTTGGCTTCGGAGCCGCCGGTGTTCGACTGAACAGGAGACGTACATGAAACGATTGATCATCCTGGCGCCGCTCGCGCTCCTGGGCGCCTGCGGCGGCGGCGGTTCTCCGGTCGAGAGCGTGGCCCCGACGCCGGAGACCATCGCGTTCCTGCGGATCGAGCCCGCAGCCTTGCGCGGCTGCGTGGACGTGGAGTCGGTGGTCGTGGACGGGGTCGCGGGCCTCATCACCGGCTCGGAGGACGCCGCCATGGCGTCCGCGGTGCGGACCGGACTCCAACGCTGCGGGGAAACGGCGCAGCTCATCGACGTGGCTGGCCGGCCCGCTCACGAGCGCCCGCGCGCGGAAGCGTGTCAACGGGCTTTGGCCGCCAAGACGGCGGCCTACACGGCTGTCAGCGAGGCGCTTGCGGCGGATGGCGACTTCATGGCCGTGCAGAAGGGAACGCGGGCCTTCCTCGCCGGCATCCGGGAGTCGACGCCCCAGATGCGCGCCTGCAACACACCGACTTGAACGGGTAGACGGGGACACACACTCATCATCTACGATCAAGAGATCGAAGATGATGAGGCCTGTGCGCACCGCTTGCCCCCGCTTTCAATCGCCAGGTGCGTACTCGGGCGCGGTGTCGAACTGCGCGGGGGTGAACGGCGTCCCGTCGAAGAGATAGGGGTAGTAGAAGCGCCTTAGACGGTCATGAAAGGCGCGAACGCGATCCTGGTAGGCCAGTTGCGCCGAAACGTCCGTATTGGCCAGGCGATGCAGACCGCGCTGGATGGCGATCGGCGGCAAGGCCCAGCTCACCAGGCCGGCACGCCGCTCCCGCAGCGCAACGCCGGCGCGATAGGCTCGCGACATAGTCGCCACCCGCTCGTCACCGAGCTGCTGGAAGGCATAGTACCACTTCCAGTCAAACGCGATCCCGACCGGCGCGGAGCCCGCCCATTCGGGATGGGACTGGTAAAAGCGCGTCAGTGTGGCGTTGCGGTCCAGATCCCATGCGTCATGCACGGCCTCGCGATTTTCGCGCACAAGCGCCGCCCCTTGCGGGATAGGCGTCGCGGCGTTGATGGCGAGATTGGCGGCTGCAGGCGCGATGAGCGTGAGCGCGAACCAGAGCGCCGCGAGCGTTGCGGCATTCGCCGCCGAACGGGCGCCGCGCGCGGCGACGACCAGGGCGGCGGCGGTCCAGAAGGCGACGAGGGCCAGGATGAGCCCGACAGACTGCGCGATCTCTGTCACGCTCGCCGATCTCGACATGGCGCCGACAAGAAACGGAATGAGCAGCGCCACCGCGACCAGCGCGCTGCGCACCAGCGCGCGCGCGCTCCAGACCCGCCATCTGGCGAACGGCATGGCTTGCAGGCTTGCCAGCCTCCCCGCCTCGCGCTCGGACGACCATAGATCGTGCAGCAGCGCGATGAGAACCAGCGGCGCGAGATAGATCAGGACGAACGCGAAATCGAAGCGGCCCGGAAGCGCGAGTTCGGGATTGCCGGCCTCACTCTCATAGATCTGCGCCTCGAGCGCGAGCGCGCGCACGCGCAACATCGTCGGCGAAACGTCCCTTTGGCCCAATGCGGCGAACGCCAGCGGCGCCGGCGCATCCCACGTCGCATGAAACCGGTAGTAGGCCGCGGCGCCCGCATCGTTGCCGGCATGCTTCTTCACCGCCAGGGCGTCGTCCGCCTGAAGCGCGATCATGCGCTCGATGGCGGCTTCCTGGACGGCAACGTCGCGCAGGCCGATCGCCACGCTCACACTGGCCAGCGCCGCCAGCAACAGGAAGGCGGCCAGGGCTGTGCCGGATCGCAGAAGGAACGAAGCTTCACGCAGGAGAGCGCTCATCATTCGCCGCGCTCCAGGCGCCGCGCGCCAAACATGGTCAGACCGATGGCAAGCCCCAGCCATCCCAGAAGAATGAGGACGGCCGGCGTCATCGCCGAGCGGCGTTCCGCGGCCGAGGTCGGGACGAACGCGAAATCCGGAGCGGCCGCCCAGTTCTCCGACCCGACCCGGGTCCTCCGCTCGGCTTCCGCGTCTCTGGATCGCGCGCCATCGTCCGCGTACGTCAGGCCGTCGCGATGCATGGCGTTCAGACGCTGGATCAGATCGAACCGGTACGCCTCGGACTGCTGGAGGAAGCGCAGGTGGGTTTCAAGGTCGGACCCCGCACCCGCCATCGATATGCGGCGCGAGGCCAGGGCGGGACTCAGGATGGAGGCAAACGTCAGCACCGCGACCTGACTGCGCTGCACCCTCGACGTCTCGGCGAAGTAACGATCAAAGAGACCCGACGTGAGCTTTTCGCCTTCCGTCGACAGGGCGCCCCGGTAGTTGAACGGCAGATCCTCTACCCGAGCCACGCGATGCTCGGAGAGCAGGCGGGCGCGGAACGCGGTGAAGAAGGGGTCGTTGGGATTGTGGCTGTCGCCCATCTGGCGGAGCTCGGCGGCCAGGCGAAGATCTGTCTCCGCACGCGTCGGCAAAGGCGTCATTCGGGAAGCCAGTTCCGCGGCGCCGCGCGGCGCCATAACAGCGATGAACGCCCACGCCGCGACAAGCGCGATGAGGCTGGCCCGGCTTGATTTCATCAAGGCGGAGGCGGCGATGATGAGCGCGACCCAGACCAGCAGATAGAGCGCAAAGCCCGCGCCGACCAGGCCGGCCCCCAGCGCCTCCGCCGGCGCGGACAGTCCGATCCAGGCAAGCGCGACGAGGGCCGGAACCAGGGCCGCGAACGCCACAAGAGACAGGGCGATCACCTTGCCGAAGATGACCTCCCGCCCGCGCGCGCCGTGCGTGCGCAGTTGCCGCAACACGCCATTTTCCCGCTCGCGCGACACCATGGAAAAGCCGAGGAAGATAAGGAGCAGCGGCGCCAGGGTCTGCAGCACGAACGCCGGCGCCAGCTGCCCGAAACGCATCAGGCTGGAGTTCTCGCGTACGGCGCCGAACGAGGCGCTGTTTTGCCGGTGACCCTCCAGATAGAGCGTCGTGCCGGCAAACGGATCGACGCCGGGATCGAAGGCGGCGAGGGCGCTCACCGGGCGATAAACATAGGTGCCGTAGTGCACCATGCGGTGCGGGTGCCGGGCGGGCTGCGCCTCGAACAACTCGTCCGTCTCGATCTGATGGGCCGCCCGCGTTGCGCGCTCGGCGTTCATATTGCTGGCCGAACTGATCGCTGCGATCGCGGACAGCAGGAGCAGCGAGACCAGGCCGATGACAGCAAGCTGCGAGCGCAGCAGGAGCCGAAGCTCCGCGCCGGCGATCAGGAGCGCGCGCCTCATGCGGCAGCCTGGCCCGAAAAGGCGCGGTGCAGCGCCGTCAGATCATAGCTTCCCGCGCCTCCACGCCATTCTCGCGCTATGCAGCCCCGATC
This sequence comes from Caulobacter sp., assembly GCA_040383665.1. Taxonomy (GTDB): domain Bacteria; phylum Pseudomonadota; class Alphaproteobacteria; order Caulobacterales; family Caulobacteraceae; genus Caulobacter. The sequence continues at coordinate 19,465 of JBEIDC010000041.1, read as the reverse complement.
AATGAGCCCGATCGCGTCGGCGGAGTCCGCTGCGCCCAGCAGGTCATGGGTCACCATCAGCACAGCAACTCCACGCCCCTTGAGATCGCCAAGCAGGGCGTGGAAATCAGCGCTCGCGGCGGGATCGAGCCCGGAAGTCGGCTCATCGAGAAGTAGGACCGGCGCCTTGCGCAGGAGGGCGAGCGCGATCGCCGTCTTTTGGCGCATGCCTTTGGAAAAGGCCCCGAGGCGTCTGTCCCAGGCGACGCTGTCGAGGCGAACGCTGACGAAGGCTTCCTCGATCTCCGCGCCTGTGCGCTTCTGACCGGCGAGGCCCAGGAAGTAGGCGACATTCTCACGCGCGCTGAGGTGTTCGTAGAGTGCGACATTCTCGGCGAGGTAGGCTGTCGCGCTGCGCACCGCGTCGGCTTCACGCGCGGGGTCCCTGCCCTCCACGCGCACGGTGCCGGCGCTGGGCTTCAACAGGCCCAGAATCGAGAACAGGGCCGTCGATTTGCCCGCGCCATTGCCGCCGAGCAGCGCGTACACGCTGCCGGGCGGAGCCGAGAACGAAAGCCCGTCCAGAATGCGCCGTCCGCCCCGCTCGACGACGAGGCCTTCGATGAAGATACCCTTGTCCATTATTTGCCCCGGGCTCCTCAGAACCTGTAGCGCAAGGTGACGGTCGCGTTGCGCGGTGCGCCCGGCGCCACCCAGAGCCTCGAGAAGGAATTGGTGTAGTACTCTTCGTCCGCGAGATTGTTGACCTCCGCGGCGATCTCGAGCGCATCGGTGAGCGCATAGCTTCCGAACAGACGCAGCGTCGTATAGCTCGGCAATTCGAACGTCGTCGCTGTCTCGCCCAGACGCTCGCCCACATAGAGCAGACTGCCGCCCAGCTCGAGGTCTCGCCCGCCAAGCTCGAAGCCCTTCGAAGCGGTAAGGCTCAGCGTATGCTCAGGGACATTGATGAGACGATCACCCGAGCGGATCGTCAGGGCGAAATTGAAGTCGAGCACGTCGTTGGCGGCCTGCGCGTCAACGTAGGCGTATGACAGCCAGACATTGACGCCGCCCGGCAGTTCACCGGCAAGATCGACCTCGACACCCTGGCTCCGGGCTTCGCCGATGGCGATGGAGAAGCCGGCATTCACGGGATCAGCCGTCAGGATGTTGGTCTTCGTCATGGAGAAGACGGCAAGCGTCGCCTGTAGCCCGGCGATGTCGAACCGCGCGCCGATCTCGGCCGACTCGGACTCTTCCGGTTCGAACGGCCGGCCGGCGAAGTCGGCGCCGCTGTTCTGACGGAAGCCTTGCCCATAGGCGGCGTACAGGGTCAGCGCATCGGTTGCATCAAACACAATGCCGATCTGCGGGCTCACCTTGTCATCGGACACGCTTGTGCGTGCGCCGGTGGTGCGATTGAGGCTCTCATTGGTGAAGTCGTCATAGCGGGCGCCGAGCCTGACCTGCAGACGGTCGGTCAGGCGGACCTGATCCTGCACATAGAAGCCCCAGGCCCCCAGTTCATCAAGGCGATTGGTTTGCGGCCCCGGCGTCGGCAACGGGAACTGCCCGTAGACCGGATTGAAGATGTTGATCTGATTTCCGGATTGCGGCGTCTGGCCCGCCGCCGAGCCGGGTCGGACGCGCAGGAAGAGTTGTGAGTTCTCGAAGGTGTCCTTGTCGGCGCCGATCAGGATCAGGTGCTCGAACTGTCCGGTCGAGAACCGCCCGCTCAGCTCGCCGCGAAACACTGTGTGCGCCGCTTCGTAGTCGCGGAAGCGGCGTTGACGGGACAGCGTCTGTCCATCCGTCAGGAGCCGCTGGCGGGAGCCCGCCAGTTCGGCCTCGGTCGAAAAGCCTTCAAGGTCGGTCTCGCGATACCCCGCGCCCAACAGAAGGCTCCAGTCATCGCTGAATTCGTGCTGCAGCTGCAGCTGGTGGCCCGTTGCGTCCGCCTTGAGAGGGCCATCGCCGGGCTCACCCAGAAACCGCCCGACAGGAACGACACCCAGCCGGTTGTTGACGGCCACAACCCCGCGATCAAACGGAATCTCCTGGCGTGTGCGCTCCAGTTCGTAAGAGAGCGAGGTGTTTTCAGTGATCCGCCAAAGGGCTGATGGCATGATTCCGTAACGTGTGGATTCCAGTGTGTCGCGGAAGCTGCCAGCGTTCTCATAGTAGCCGTTGAGTCGCACCGCGAACACATCGTTGAGCGGACCGGTCCAGTCGCCATCCACTCGATAGGTCTCGAAGCTGCCGATCGAAGCGTTTACTGCGCCTTCGACTTCGAACTCCGGCTTCTTGGTGATGAGGTTGATCGTGCCGCCGGGTTCGCCGCGGCCGAGCAGAGCGGCGTTGGGACCTCTCAGAATCTCGATCCGCTCGATGCCTGACAGATCGCGAGGGCCGCCGAAGCCACGCCCCGCATTGAAGCCGTTTACGAGATAACCGCTCGGCAGGTTTTCATCGCCCGCGAAGCCGCGCACGGCGTAATTGTCCCAAAGGCCGCCGAAATTGTTCTGACGCGCCAGGGAGGCGGACAGGTCCAGCGCATCCGCGAGCCGCGTGACCCCGGCCTTCTCCAGGATCTCGGCATCGAGCACCATGATGGCCTGCGGCGTCTCGCGCAGGGTGAAGTCCCCCCGGTAGGCCTGACGCTGCCCGGTGACGACGACTTCCTCCACGCTTGTTTGCGCATGAGCGGCCTGAAAGCCCCCTAGAAGCGTTGCCGCCGACCCCAGCGCCGCCACCCATTTCGCGTTCCGCATGATGCTACCCCCCATGAATCCAGAGGGGTTATATTATAACATACGGGTAAGGCAATGGGGGGTCCGATCCTGAAACTGAAGAAACAGGGCCACGTACTTTTCGCCCGCATGAACGAGGGCGATTGCGGCGATCCGCATGATTGGCAGGGAAAAGTGGCGGCGCCCGTCCGCTTCCGCGCGGCGTTCAAACTGCTGAATGGTACGCACCCACGGTTCCACCCCCGCAAGCCGCGCTTTGACCTGGCGCGACAGGCGTGGCATACAACTTATAACGCGTTATAAGTTTACGCAGGGGACGGGGCGTGACGCTTTCCAGACATCGCCGGTTCGTGACGCCGGCGGCGGACGAAACCATCGAGGCGCTCGCGGCGCGGGCGCTGCCTGACCGCGCGCTCGAGGCCGCGATCGACGAGATCAAGAGCTACAACATGCATATCTTTGTCATGCGCAGGCCGGCCGGCCTGCTGCTGGGCAGCGATGTGGTCTTCGTCGAGCCGCCGCTGCAATGAGCGGAGACCGCGGAGACGCCGCCCCGGCGGAGGCCGTCATCGTCGGCGCCGATCTGGCGGCCGGCCATGACGGCGAGGCCGAGCTGGTGCTCCGTATCCTCTATCCCAACGGGGTGGTCGGCAGCGTCCTTCTGGACGCCGACTCGGGCTACGCCCTCATGCGCAACTGCAACACCGAAAGCCTGGGCGGCCTGGCGGGCCAGTCCTGGCGCAGGGTCCTGGAAGGAATCTGAACGTGTACGATATCGTGATCCGTAACGGCCTGGTGGTGGACGGCGAGGGCGAGGCCGGCATCCGCGCCGACGTGGCCATCCAGGACGGCAAGATCGCCGCCGTCGGCGCCGTCACCGGCGAGGCGCGGCGAACAATCGACGCCAGCGGCCGCGTCGTGGCGCCCGGCTTCATCGACCCGCACACCCATTTCGACGCCCAGCTGCTGTGGGACGGCCAGGCCCGTCCGGCGCTGGAGCACGGCGTGACCTCGGTCATCCCCGGCAACTGCTCCCTGTCCCTGGCGCCGCTTCGGGCGGCCGACCGGGCGACGGTGGTGGGCATGTTCCAGCAGATCGAGGAGATGCCGCCGGAAGCCTTCACCACGAAGTACGCCAAATGGACCTGGGAGGACTTCGCCGGCTACTGCGCGGCGATCGAGCCTGACCTGTCGATCAATGTCGCGCCGCTGGTCGGCCACAGTCTGATCCGCCTGTGGGTGATGGGCGCCGACTCCCAGCAGCGGGCGGCGACCCCGGCCGAGATCTCCGCGATGCAGGACCTGCTTCGGCAGTGCCTGCGCGAGGGCGCCATCGGCCTGTCGACCAGCTTCGTCGACGTCGACGCCAACGGCCGGCCGGTGCCCAGCCGCTTCGCCCAGTTCGACGAGCTGGACGCCCTCTGCCAGGTCCTCGGCGCGGAAGGCGGCCGGATGCTGCAGGTGGTGCCGGAGTTCTACGACGCCGACATCACCATCGCCCGCATCGACCAGCTGGCCGAACTGTCGCTGAAGCACGGCATCCCGACGACCTTCTCGCCGGTGTTCGACTCCAGGGCGACGCCGAAGTCGGCGCCCCGGATCCTAGACCGGGTGGCCGAGCAGTTCGCCCGCGGCGCCCGCGTCTGGCCCCAGATGCAGACCCGGCCGATCGACATCAGCTTCTCGATGCTCAACCCGTCGCTGTTCCTCGCCCGCCTGCCGCGCTGGGTGCGTGTGCTGCGCCAGCCGCTCGAGCAGCGGAAGGCGGCGCTCGAAGACGCCGAGACTCGGCGGCTGATGATCGCCGATTGCGGCGCCGACGGCGGCGAGGCGATGTTCGGCGGCCTGATCGTGCGCGGCGGCGACAAGGCGCCGGAGCCCTACGTCGGCCGCCGCCTGGGCGACATCGCCCGCGAGCGCGGCGAAGGCGCGGCCGAGGCGGCGATCAACATCTCCCGCGAGAATGATCTCGACGTCGCCTTCCTGGCCGCCAACGGCGGTCACCACGACACCGACCGCATCGGGCCGATGCTGGCCAATCCGCTGGTCCATATCGGGGCCAGCGACGGCGGCGCGCACCTGGCGTCGTTCTCGACCTACGGCGACACCGGCTACCTGTTCAGCGAGTTCGTCCGCAAGTCCGGCGCCTTCACGCTGGAGCAGGCGGTCAAGAAGATCACCGCCGACACCGCCGACATCTGGGGCCTGAAGGACCGCGGACGGCTCAAGCCGGGCCTGGCCGCCGACATCGTGGTGTTCGACGCCGACACCATCGACCGGCTCGAGGAACGCGCGGTGCACGACGTGCCGGGCGACGGCATGCGCTACGTCCGCTCCTCGACCGGGGTGGACGTGGTGCTGGTCAACGGCGCCGTGGCCTGGGCCGACGGAGCCTATACCGACGCGCGCTCGGGCGCGATCTGCGGCTAGCGGACAGACGGAGAGGCAATCCCATGAGCGAATCCATCCTCATCGTCGGGGCCGGCATCGCCGGCCTGTGCAGCGCCCTCGCCCTCGGCCCCACCGGCCGGCAGGTGACCCTGGTCGAACGTGACGCGCCGCCGCCGGAGGGCGACGCCGACGCCGCCTTCAAGGACTGGAAGCGGACCGGCGTCGGCCACCTGCGCCAGAGTCACGCCTTCCTGGCGCGCTTGCGGCTTCTGCTGAAGACCGACCATCCGGCGCTGCTTGAACAGCTGACAACCTTCGGCGTGCGGGAGGTGACCTTCGAGGCGATGCTGACCGAGCAGCAGCGCGGCTCCTACACCCCCGAGCCGACCGACGCCGACCTGACCCTGATCACCAGCCGGCGCACGACGCTGGAGCTGGTCATGCGGCGCTATGTCGAGACCCTGCCCAATGTGACCATCCGCTCGGGCGTCTTCGTTCGCAACCTGATCACCGAGCGAGCCGACGATGGCGCGCTGACCGTGGTCGGCCTCGCGGGCGACTCGCCGGAGGGGCCGGTAGACCTGCGCGCAGACGTGGTCGTCGACGGCGCCGGCAAGGGCGGGGGCCTGATCGAGCAGCTGGTCGCTGAAGGCGCGCCGATCCGTGAAGCGAGCGAGACCGCCGGCATCCTCTACTTCACGCGCCACTACCGCCTGAAGCCGGGGCGTTCCGAACCGTCGCGCACGGACAACCCGCCGCCGAACGGCGATCTGGGCTTCCTGAAGTTCGGGGTGTTTCCGGCCGACAACGGCTGCTTCTCGATCACCGTCTGCACGCCGGAGATCGAGTACGAGATGCGCAAGGCGATCGTGAACCCGGAGACCTTCCAGGCCATGACGCAGATGCTGCCCGGCCTGCGCCCCTGGACCGATCCCGAGCTGTCCGAGCCGACGACAAAGGTCTTCGGCATGGGCGACCTGCACATGCGCTGGCGCGACATGGCCACCGACGGCAAGCCGGCCGTGCGCGGTTACTTCGCCATCGGCGACAACCTTATCCGCACCAATCCGCTTTATGGTCGGGGCTGCTCCTTCGCGGCGGTGGCGGCCTATTGCCTGCGCGACGTGCTCGCCGGGACGCCGGATCCCGACCAGCGCGCGGTAGACTATCAGGAGACGATCCAGAGGGAGCTGCGCCCCTTCTACGACCTGATGCAGCGCCAGGACCGCACCGCGATCCGCCGCGCCCGGGCCGCCCTGACGCCCGACTACCGGCCATCGCTGAAGGCGCGGCTGGCCAAGAGCTTCGTCGAGGACGCCATAACCATCGCCGTCCGCAGCGACACCCGGCTGATGCGGGAGGCGATGCGCGGCTTCCACATGCTCGAGCACCCCGAGGCCTGGCTGAAGAAGCCGGGCAACATGGCCAAGGTGCTGTTGACCTGGGCGCGCGGCAAGAAGCGGAACGCCCCGGCCTATCCGCCCAAGCCGGGTCCCGAGCGCGAGGACATGATGCGCGGCCTTGGCCTCGACCCCCAGGCCGACATCGCGCTGGCGATGAAGGCCGCCTGACCGGACCGGAGAACGGCCATGGCGCGGAAGACCCTTGGCGACGCCTTCGGCGGCGAGGTCACGACCCTGGAGCAGCAACGAGCGATCTGGCTTGACGCCCTGCACGAGGACGCGATCTGGGAAGGCCCGATGTTCGAGATCCCGATCCAGTGCATCGGGCGTGAGGCCACGTCTCGCTTCATGGAGTTGCTGCTGAGCGTCGTGCCGCGGTTCTCGACCCGGGCGGTGGGCGTCTACCCCACCTCCGATCCGGAGACCGTGATCATCGAGTCCCATGGCGGCGGACCGACTGTCACCGGCGGGCAGTACACCCAGCGCTACTTCTCGATCATCACGACCCGCGACGGGCAGGCCTTCCGGATGCGCGAGTACTGCAATCCGTTCCAGACCTACAAGGCCTTCGGCAAGGCGCGGTGGGAGACCGAGACCGTCGACATCATGCGGCGGTTCAACGCCCCGTGGCCGGCGTCGCAGTCGCCCGACCCGATCACCCTGCCGCCGCTGTGACGGCCGTCCCCTCCCCGACACGGGCTGACGCGCCGGACGGCCTGTGCCAAACGAGCTTACGCGCCGTCGGGGCGGGCACGGGACGAGGCATGAGCAGCAGCAAGCGCGAGGAAGGCAAGGAAGCGCGGCGCCGACGCATCGTCGAGGCCGCCCGCGCGCTGATCCGCGAGACGGGCGACACCGGCCTGTCGATGCGCGCCATCGCCGCCCGCGCCAAGGTCAGCCTCGCCACCCCCTACAACCTGTTCGGATCCAAGCGCGGCGTGGTCATGGCCGTGCTCGAGGACGCCCGCGAGTTCCAGGCGAAGTTCGCCACGCTCAGGAACCTCAGCGCGGTGGAGCGGATCTTCAGCGCGCTCAGCATCACCTTCGCCTACCACGTCCAGGATCCGGAGTTTTACCGCACCCTCTGGGCCTCACTGCTTGATCCGCGCGGCGGCGACGCCGAGCTGCGGGCGGAACTCATCACGCCACAGAACACCCAGTTCTGGCGAGGGCTGCTCGAGGAGGCCCGGGGCGAGGGCGCCATCGCAGCGGACATCGACATGGACCTGCTGCAGCAGGCCCTCAGCGGCCGGTTCGCGGCGGTCATGCTGGGCTGGGTCATGGGAGGCAGTTCGGTCCGCGAGCTCGAACCGGCGGCCTGCTTCGGCTATGCCTCGACCCTGTGCGCCAGCGCGAGCGACAGCTTCCGGCCGGAGATCAGGGCCCGCATGCTGGACTTCCAGGCCGAACTTCTGGCGGTGCGCCGCGCCGCTGCGGAAGCCTGACGACCTGAGTTCAGACGACCCGGCCCTTGAGCGACGATAGCCAGGGGACCAGCAGGGCGTTTACCGCTTCCGGCGCCTCCTGCTGCGTCCAGTGGCCGATGCCCGGCAGGACATGCGCGCCCTCCAGGTTCGGGACCTGCGTGCGCAGCGTGGCGATCGGGTCCTGGGCCATGCCGAAGGCGTTGAAGGCGCCGTCCTTGTCGCCGGCGATGAAGAAGGCCGGCTGCTCGATCTTCCGGTCCTTGAACGGCTGCAGGAAGTGGAAATCCCGGGTGTGGTTGCGATAGCGGCTGAGGGGCCCGAAGAAGCCGGAGCCCTCGAATTCGGCGACGTAGTAGTCGAGGTCCGCGTCGGTCAGCCAGGCCGGGAAAGGGTCGGGATCGGGCAGCCCGTCGAGCAGCGTGTCATCGGAGGTCTTGGTCAGGCCGGCCAGCTTCGTGAGGTCGATGTCTCCGGAGCCGACGTAGTAGAATCGGCGAAGGAAATCGCGCGGATCGGCGTCGAACACGGCTTCGGCCTTGCCGACCGGCCGGAAGTAGCTCTGGTAGAAGAAGACATTGTTGTCGTCGAACATCACCTTGATCAGGTCGTCGAAGGACTGCTCCGGCACGCCGGAATGGATCACCGACATGGCGGCGACGGCCGCGACCCTGTCGGGATGCAGCAGGCTGGTCTGCCAGACCATCGGCGCCCCCCAGTCATGGCCGACGAGGATGAACGTCTGGCCGGGCGCGAGGGCCTCCGCCACGCCGAGGATGTCGGCGATCATGTGCTCCATGGCGTAGTCTTCGACCTGGTCGAACCTCTGCGAGCCGCCGTAACCGCGTACGTCGATAGCGCAGGCGGTGAACCCTGCCGCCGCGATCGGATCGATCTGGTGCCGCCAGCTGTACCAGCTCTCCGGGAAGCCGTGGACCATCAGCACGAGCGGCCCCGAACCCTTCACCACCGCCCGGATGCGGGCGCCGCCGGCGTCGATCATGCGAAAGGAATGCATTCCAGGCCTCCATCAGGCGCCGGGACCGGGAGCGCCCTTGCTCCATCCCGTCCGCTCGCCAGTCCCATAGGCGAGATCGCGACCGGCGCTCAACGGAAATTGTAACGCGTTATAATTATTGTCGCTGGCGAAGCCAGGCGGCGAGGCCGGCGGGGAGCACGACGGCGCGCGAGTAGTCCTGCGGCGGCAGGCTGCCGATATCGCCGACGATGGTCGCCAGGCGCTTGCGGTCGACATAGCCGTCGAGCTCCACGGCGTTCGGCAGATCGGCGAGCCAGGGCTCCAGCCCCCGGCGGGCGGCCTCCCAGCCGGGATTGACGCCGAAAACCGTCTTTGGCCGCCGGACGATGTCGTCGGGGAGAAGGCCCTTGCCGATACGCCGCAGCACCGCCTTGTCAAACTGCCAGGGCGACGGCGGCAGCCGCATGGACGCCTCCAGCAGCCGGACGTCGAAGAACGGTTGGCGCACCCGGAGGGCCAGGCCCGTGGACTCCGGATGCGAGGCGACGAACATCTCCGTCCAGAACGGGTGCAGCGCCATGTTCTCGCGGGGATCCCGGGCGAACGCCGCGTGGCCCTCCCGCCAGCGCTCTTGCAGTCGATGATCGCGTACGAAGTCCGGGTCGAGCGGCGCGGTGATCGGGCCTGCCGCGGCCGGCCGGCCGCGGAGCCAGGCGGTGCGCAGGGGCGGTCGTCGATGGTGGAGGCGCCAGAAGGTCATCGCCTCGCCGAACAGTCGGCCGTAAGCCCCTCGACGCAGCAGCCCGGCCCAGTGATGGGCGCCGCCCGCGACAAGCGAATCTCCGCCCATACCCATCAGAAGCACCCGTGTTCCGGCCGCCGCCAGCCGGTCCCCCACCATGTGGAAGGCGGAGTATTTCAACTCCATGCGCGGCTCGGGCGGCAGGCGCCAGGGGCCGCCCGGAGGATCGAGATAGCCGCCCTCGATCGAGATGGAATGGAACGGCAGGCCCAGATGATGGGCGCAGCGCCAGGCCCAGTGCCGCTCGGCGTCCGGCGTCAGCCAGTCGCTGCCGAAGGCGTAGCTGTCGACCCGCGTCGCCGGTGATCGCAGGGCCATGGCGGTGATCAGCGTCGAGTCCATTCCGCCGCTCAGCGTGGTGGCCACCCGGGCCGCGCGGGTCCGGTCGCGCACCGCCTCCTCGACCAGCGCGCCGAAGCCTTCGACGATTTCGCCCGCGGACAGGTCGGTGGCTTCCCGATCACTGGCCTCTGGAAGCGTCCAGTACCGACGCGTGCGGATCACGTCGCCCTGGAAGATCAGGCCGTGCGCGGGCGGCAGGCGATCGATGTCGCGGTGGAAACCCTTCGTCGGATCGAGGCTGTATCCGAACATCAGATAGTCGGCGACGGCGAGCGGGTTGATCGACCGGTCAAGGCCTGGATGCGCGAGCAGCGCCGGTACGGCGTTTCCGAACACCAGGCCGTCGGCGGTCCGGGCGAAATAGAAGGGGACAGCGCCGAACTGGTCCCGCGCCGCGAACAGGGTTTCGGTTCGCGAATCCCAGATGGCGAAGGCGAAGTCGCCGATGAGATGTTCCGGCGCGGCCTCCCCCCAGGCATGCCAGGCATGGAGGATCAGGGCGCTGTCCGGAGCGTCGGCGGCGACTGGCCGACCGGCCGCGCGCAGGTCGTCGACCAGCGCGGCGCGTCCGTCGATCCGGGCGTCCGCGACGAGGAAGGTCTTGCCGTCGAACGTCAGCGGCTGGCGGTCGCTCCGGTCCTCGAACGTCGTCGCCAGCAGGGCATGGGCGAGAAAGGCGCGTCCGGAACGCCAATGATCCTGTCGATCCGGACCCAGCCGCGCCAATGGCGCGGCCATCGCCGCGGCGATAGCGGGATCGACCCAGGCGCCGTGAGGGCAGATGAGGCCCGCGATTCCCGTCATGGTCGGGACAGGGCTGGAGAGGTGGTCTGGGTGTTGGACATCGCCCCTCCGCGGTCAGGCCCTAGGCGATAGTCGGGACAGAGGCCCGGCTTCGGGGCGCCTGGTCAGCCACGTCCGACGCCGGGCGGGGCCGCGTCACGACACTGAGCAGGAACCCCTCGTGCTCGATGACGAACCTGTGCGCGAGCAGCATGGGCAGGACCTCGGCGACCCGCGGATCAAGGCTGTCGACCCGGCGCGGCTTTTCCAGATGGCGCAGGGCGTCATCGCAGGCGCGGGAGATGCTGGTCATCCGGGCGGCGGCGATCCGGCGGGTGTCGGCGACCACCACGGGGGCCGTCGGACCGATGTCCAGCGCGGTCAGGACCGGGGCTCGCGACCGGCCCTGCCACTGGGCGTGCCAGGTGTCGTAGGCGTCATGGACGCGCCCGAGCAGGTTGCCGTCGGACATGAACGCCGTCGAGTGCTGGCCAATGAAATGGTAGGCTAGATCCATGACCGGCGCGCCGGGCGGGAACAGGGCGGCGAACCCCGGATAGGGGATGTAGGAGTCGATGCCGAAGGCCTGCGGATCGCGATGGTGCGGGCCGAAGCGGTCTATGACGATCGGCACGCAGTACTGCGGCGGTCGCAGGTGCTCGATCGAGGCGAACAGGTCCGGCAGCGGCGCATAATCCTCGACCGTCTCGCCGGGAAAGCCGTAGAGAATGTTCCACAGGACGTAGATGCCGAGCGAGCCGCAGTCCCGCAGCAGGGCCAGGTTCTGCATGGCTGACACACCCTTGCGCATCAGCGTCAGGACGTTGGTCGACAGGGATTCGATGCCGGGCTGAATCTGGATCATCCCGGCGCGGCGCATCAGGTCCAGATGTTCGAACTTCAGGTTGGCCTTCACCTCGTAGAACAGCCCGGGCCGCCGCTCCCAAGTCGCCAGCTCCGGCAGCACGGTCTGCAGGTATCCGAGCGGCATGATGTTGTCGGTGAACGAGATCCGTTCCGGATCCCAGTGGTCCATGACGTCCCGGATTTCCGCGATCATCCGCTCGGGCGGCTTGACCCGGAAGTCCATGGTGTCGCCGTTCAGCCCGCAGAACACGCAGTGGTGCTTCATCCCCCACCAGCAGCCGCGAGAGCTTTCCAGCGGCAGGCCTTCGGGCAGCTCGGCCGGCAGGGCGCCGCGGGCCTGCTCGGCGCCGAGGGCGGCCATGAAGTCCGAGAAGTCGGGCGCGGGAGCGTCGCTGATGGTCTCGAGCGGCTTGCACTCGATGACCCGCTCCTCCGGACGCACGCCCTCGCGCACCAGCCGTTCGCAGAAGGCGGGGAAGGCGATGTCGGCCTCGCCCGAGAAGAAGTGGTCGATCCAGGGAAACACCGTGGCGAGGGCCTGACCCATCGGCGCGGCGACGTTTGCCCCGCCCATCACGATGCAGATGTCGGGCGCCGCCTGCTTGATCCGCCAGGCGAGGGCCGAGCCGGCCATGATCTGCTCGAAGGTCGATGTGATGGCGACGATTCGCGGCCGGGTCGCCAGCACCTCGGCGACGAAGTCGTCGACGAAGGAACCGATCACGGGCGCCAGCGCCGCATGCGCCGCCGCGGCCTTTTCCGCCAGGTCCGGCAGCGGCGGCAGCGCAGCCTCGATCTCCGGCGGCCAAGCGTAAGGTCGAAACAGCCGCTCGCCAAGAATGCAGTCGAGGTAGAAGCGGGAGATCGCCTTGTAGGGCTCATAGCCCGCCCGCGCGGCCAGCATGATGCTCCCGAACACGGTGTGCACGCGAAGTCCGCGTTGGCGACAGGCGGCGGCCAGGATCGCCGGACCGAGCAGGGGAAGTTTGATCTGGTCGAACGGCGGAACGACGATGCAGACATCGACGTCGCCAGGCCCGTTTTCCTCGTTCCTTCGGCGCATGATCCATACTACGCTGGATTGTATTCATTCGGCAACAAGTCTGGCGCGTAAACGAGGGGAACAATGTCCAACACCCATTCCGAAGTGCTGGCCGCGAGCATGGTCGTGCCCGGCCACATCCTGTTTCAGGAGGTCGCCGGCAATGCGGCGCTTCTGAACCTCGACACCGAGACCTACTTCGGACTGGATGAGGTGGGCACTCGCATGTGGCAGGCGATGGAGCAGGCCCCGTCGATCGGCGACGCCGCCGCCGCGCTCACCGCCGTCTACGATGCGCCTCTGGAGACCCTTCAGAACGATATCGTTCAGCTGGTTCTCGACCTTCAGAAGAACGGCCTTGTAGGGCTCAGCGCCTAGCGCCCGTCTTGTCGCCGGCATGATGAGCGCAACCCCTGTCGCGTTGGCCCTGTTGGTCTTGCGGGCCTTGATCGCCGTGTGCGGTTTTCGCCGTTCGACGGCGGCGATCTGGTGGCTGGCGGACCGCCTGCCCCCGCCACGCCAGGTCGATCTCACGGGCCGCGCCTTCGCGGAGGCCCGCGCCAGAAGCATCGCCCGCATCGCCGACCGGCTGCCGTCCCGACCACGCTGCCTGCCCCGGGCGCTGCTGCTGGCCGGTCTGCTGAGACGTCGGCGGATCGGCGCTGAACTGTGCCTGGGCGCGCGTACGGACGGGGCGTTCGACGCGCACGCCTGGATCGAGATCGACGGATGGCCGGTGAACGAGGCCGCCGATCTGCGAGCGGCCTACAGTTGTCTGTGGCTCCGATCAGTTATCCCCGCCTGAGTGAGACGGAGCATGTTAAACTGTCGCTTCGATTTCATCGGGGCCATGACATCGTCTAGGTTGCATTTCCACGTCATCACGGGTTACAATTCCGCATGCGCTCAAGGTCCTCGCGAACGCTTGCAAAAAAGGAATGAGACGATGACGCAGCAACCACTGAACAAGGCTCCCTATCACGCTCCAAAGCTGACGGAGCACGGCACGATCCGCAGCATGACAAACACCAACCCCGCCGGCTCAGGCGAAAACGACGCCAGCGGTCCCGGCAACTACGTCTCCTGATCGCCTCCCAAGCGCATGCATCGGTACCAGCTCGGCGGCGCTCAGGTTGTCAGTGAACTGGTTCTGGCCGGTCTGGCTGATGGCGAGGCCATCGGCGGGGTTGTGATTTCCGTACGTCGGGGCTGCCTGGACCGCTTCGACCTCTCGTGGATGGATCACCCCGAGGGGGCCGAGCTGACGCCGGACTGGGTCGGCGTGCTGTACCAGCGCTCGACCGATGGCGGCTGGTATCGCGTAAGCTACGACTACCATGGCCATACCGCCGACTTCGGCATCCGCGCTGATGGACGGGAGATCGTCATCCGCGCCGGCGACGGTGAGGCCGATAAGGAAGTCGCCAACCTTGTCGAGGGACCGATCCTGGCCCGGGCCACGCGGCTCGCCGGACGCCCCTGCCTGCACGCCACGGCTCTGTCCGCTGACGGCCGGGCCATCGCGCTGATGGGACCCTCGGGCGCAGGCAAGTCCAGCCTGGCCTGGGCCCTGATCGCGCAGGGATGCGGTCTGGTCTCGGACGACATGGTCGGCATCACCCTCGAGGCGGAAGGGCCGGTGACGCACCCGGGAAGAACCTGCCTGCGGATGTGGCCGGACTCGGTCAGACGGCTGGGCGTCGGCGAGGGTCTGGCGGCTGTCCTGTTCCCGACCACCCCTGAACTGGCCAAGACCGGCGTCCACGGCCCGGCGCGGGGGCCGCGGAGGCCGCTCCCCCTGCATGCGGTCTATCGCCTGTCGCCGCGACGGGCCGGCCTTCGCGGCGCGGTGATCGAGGATCTGCCACACGGCGAGCGGCTGGCGGAACTGGCGGCCAACCTTCACGGCATGATCGCCCCCGCCAGGGCGCTGCGGCAGAGCGAGCTGGCGCTGCTGGCCCGGGTCGCGGCCGGGACGCCAATCCGCTCCCTGACCTTGCCCGATGATCTCGACGGCCTGGCCGAGACCGCGAGCGGGCTCACGCAGCGACTTTTTGCATGACCGGCCTCGCCAGGCAGACGATGGACCTGGCGATCGCCCGGCTTCCGGCGCGCCTGATGCCCGAGGGCGCCGCGGCCAGCTTGGGCCAGGCCGCCGGGCATCTGGCGCCGGATGTCCCGCTCTACTTCGAATACCGGCTGGCCGGGGCGGACCATTCCATCGACGTGTCCCAGCATCTGTTCGCGGGCGATGGCGGCGCGGACGCCCTGCGAAGCCTGGCGGAGCGGAGCCTGGAGGCCGGCGGCGTAGCCGGCGCCGACGCCTGGCGAAGGCTCGCGGCGCTGGCGGACGCCTGGTCTTCGGACGCGGTCCTGGCCGGCGGCATCGTCGAGATCGGGCTGGAGCATGACCAGGCGCCGGACGGCGACTGGTCGCGGCCGCCGGCTGTCTTCGCCGCCTTCCGGGGCGACATCCTGGACGACCGCGCCGCCGGCGAACAGTTCATGGCCACCGTGGCCCCGGGAAGCCTGGCGGCATGGCGGGCGCTGATCTCGGCCGTCGAATGCGCCGGTTCGCATGGACTGGTTCCCGGCCGGATGGTCGGGGCCATGCTGTCGCGGGACAGTCAACTGCGATGCATGGTTCGGGGCCTTGGGCCGCCGGCGACGCGAAGGTTCCTGACGGCCGTGGGCTGGCCGGGAGACCACGATGCGCTGGTCGACCTCCTCGCCCAGCCGCCGCTGGCCGGCGAGGCCACCCGGCTTGTCCTGGGGTTCGGGCCGGAACTTGCGGGCGACTGCGGGATTGAGGTTATCGAGCCGCAGGATGCGGGCGGGCGTCTCCGGTTGATCGCCCTGCTCAACTGGCTTGTGGAGCGCGACCTGGCCGACGGGGAACGGGTGCGCGCGCTGGACGGCTGGCCCGGCGCAGTCACGCCCCTTGACGCGACCGGCGACTGGCCGGACGCCCTGATCCTCCGCGACCTGGGCGCGGCGCGAGCCGGCTTCGACTACTTCAACGCCTTCATCAGTCACGTGAAGATCAACATCGCCCGCGGGCGTCCCCTTCCCGCGAAGGCCTACCTGGGGTTTGGCCCTGTCCGGCGGCGCGCATGCACGACGTGATCGTCATCGGCACGGGCCCGGGCGGGGCCATGGCGGCGCTGAGGCTGGCGGAAGCCGGCGCCCGGGTGATGGTGCTGGAAAAGCAGGCCCTGCCACGCGAAAAGGCCTGCGGCGGCGCGCTGACCCCCGGCCCGGTCAAGGCCGTCATGGACTGGGACTTCAGCGCCATGATCGAGGCGCAGGTCGGCGGCTCCCGCTGGCAGCTGGATTTCGGCGACGCCGTCGACCGGCAGAACGACTACGGCGCCTGGATGGTGAACCGGCGCGAGTTCGACCTTCACATCCTCGAGCGGGCGATGGCGCGCGGCGATGTGCAGCTGCGGGACGCCTTCCCCGTCGCGCGCGTCGAGGAGGACGATGACGGCGTCACGGTGACCGGCAAGTCCGGCGAACGCAGCCGGGCGCGCTTCCTGGTCGTGGCGGACGGGGCGGCCGGGCGCACCGCGGCCT
The DNA here is from genome assembly GCA_040383665.1 of Caulobacter sp. Lineage (GTDB taxonomy): Bacteria > Pseudomonadota > Alphaproteobacteria > Caulobacterales > Caulobacteraceae > Caulobacter. The sequence goes on along the minus strand of JBEIDC010000041.1, from coordinate 3,124 downwards.
GCCTCGGCCTCGGCCGACGCACCCGCCCCGGTGTGGCGATCGACGCCGAGATCGAGGTGACGCCGGAGGCCTGGAACCTGGAGGGCGGGCGAATGAGCTTCAACTTCGCCTGCGTGCCCGGGGGCTACGGCTGGATCTTTCCCAAGCGCGGGTACCTGTCGTGCGGTATCGGCTCCTGGACCCGGCGCGACGGCATGCCCGGCGCCCTCGACAGCTACCTGGCGCGCGCGCTGGCGCCCGGCTCGGTGCGGTCCGAAAAGCGGCGTGGGCACCCCATCCCGCTCTATGAAGGTCCCGCCCGGATCTCCACCCGGCGGGTATGTCTGGTCGGCGACGCCGCCGGGCTGGTCGACCCGATTCTTGGCGAGGGCATCCGGTTCGCCCTGGCGAGCGGCGCGCTGGCCGCCCGGGTGATCAGCGAAGCCCTCGCCAGCGGGCCGGGGGACGACCTCGAACACAGTCGCCGGGTCCATGCCGCGCTGGGACTGGAGCTTGACCGTCTGCGCAGGTTCATCCTGCCGATCTTCCTGGACCGCCCCGAAGCGTTCTTTCAGACCTTCTTCCAGGGCGGCCAGAGCTATTCGGGACTGGCCCGCGCGCTGGCCTCCCGGTTCCCGGTCGCCGACCCGTTCGCCGACGCCGCCAGCCAGCGCAGCATCCAGTCCTGACGCCAGGCCGTCCTGAGCGCGGTCGCGTCGAAATCGAAACCGGCCCGGGCGCCGAGCGCGACCAGCTCGGCAAGCGGGGCGCCCTGGCCGAGCGCCTGAATCCGCGCGCGCAGCTCCGAGTCTTCCGCGATCATTCGAATGAAGGCATGAGCGACGGTTAGGGACATTGACACGCTCCGGTGCTGCTGGTCGGGTCGCGCCATCAATGCTCGCGACGGTCGGACGGTCAACGCCCCGGGGCCAGGATGCGACGGGCCACAGTCTCGCGCCGTCATGCGGCGCCATGAAAGTGTAACGGAAGCGGCGCAGTTGCGCGGGGATCATCGAGGAACTTGAAATGCCGACTCGCGCCCAGACCCTTTCAACCGTCCGCACCCTGAGCATCGCCCTGATGGCGACCGCGGGGCTGGCGACGAACGCCCATGCCCAGACACCGTCGCCGGCCGTGGTGGCGCCGACGGCCCAGACCACGCCGACGGTTCGCTCGGGCGCCAACACCGCCGTCCTCGTGCTCGATGGCGCCAGTGGCGGGCGGATCGTCGGCAGCGGCGAGCTTGGCGGACTGGAGATCTACGGCCTGGACGGTGTCCGCACCGGCGCGGTCGAGGCCGGCGACGCCGTGGGGGTCGACGTCCGCTACGGCGTCGCTGTCGGCGGCCGGTCGACCACGGTGCTGGGCGCGATGGACAGCCGCGGCTCCCGCCTGCGGTTCTTCAGCTTCGACGCTTCGGCGGGACAGGCCGTGGAGATCACCGCCGGCCCGATCAGCGCCGGGCTGTCGGGCGAAAGCCTGTGCCTTTTCCGCAGCCCGCTTGATCGCACGCTCTACGCCTTCGCCCTTGGCGGCGGCGGCGAGATCGAACAGTGGGCGATCTTCGACAACGGCGCGGGCAAGCTGGACGGCCGGCTCGTCCGCCGCCTGCATATCGCGTCCGAAGCCAGCTACTGCACGGTCGATGACGCCAGCGGCGCCCTCTATGTCAGCGAGCAGTCCATCGGCGTCTGGCGGTTTGACGCCGACCCCGAGGCCGAGACCATACCGACTCTGATCGACGCGGTCCGTCTGGGCCGCATGACCGAGGAGGTCGGGGGCGTTGCCGTCTACGACGGCGGTCCGGGCGCCCGCTATCTGATCGCGTCCAACGCCTCGGCCAGCACCTTCCATGTCTATGACCGGTCCGCTGATGACGCCTGGATCGGCAGCTTCGGCCAGGCCGGGGTCGACAACGCCGGCGGCCTGTTCGCGACCAGCGCGGCGGGCGGCCTGCTGCTGTCCCAGGACGACGACAATCCGGGCGGCACGAACTTCAAGATCAGCCGCTTCGCCGACATCGCCGCGGCGCTGAAGCTGACGGCCGGGACGCCGCAGGATCCGCGCGCCCTGCCCCCCTCGCCGATAGCGACCGTCCAGGCGGTGGCGGAGACCGACCCGGTGGACCAGGGCGGCGACGCCGCCGATGATCCGGTCATCTGGATCGATCCGGTCGATCCCGCCAACAGCCTGATCATCGGCACCGACAAGCAGTCTGGCCTGGGCGTCTATGACCTGTCCGGGAAGCGGGTCCATTTCGCCGCCGACGGCAAGATGAACAATGTCGACCTGCGGGACGGGTTCAAGCTGGGCGGCAAGCTGGTGACCCTGGTCGCGGCCAGCGACCGGACCCACAACGCCATCGCCCTCTACGTCCTCGACCCGGCGACGCGCGCCCTCGTGCCGGTCGCGGACGGCATCCAGCCGACCGGCCTGGGCGATCCCTATGGCCTGTGCCTCTACCGCAGCCGCAAGGGCGGAAAGACCTTCGTCTTCATCAACGACACCGACGGCAAGATGCGCCAGTGGCGGCTGATCGAGGCGGCGGGTGGCAAGGTCCGCGCCGAGCTGGTCCGCGAGTTTTCGTTCGCCTCCCAGCCCGAAGGCTGCGTCGCCGACGATGACACCGGCGTCCTGTACGTGGCCGAGGAGGATGTCGCCCTCTACCGCATGAGCGCCGAGCCCAACGGCGGCGTCGCCCGTACGGTCGTTACGTCCGTGGCGACCAACCCGGCGCTCAAGGACGATCTGGAAGGCGTGTCGATCTACCGCCAGCCGAACGGCCGCGGCTATCTGGTGCTGTCGAGCCAGGGCAACAACAGCTACGCGCTGTTCCGTCGGTACGGCGACAACGCCTATGTCGGGTCCTTCGCGGTGATCGCCGACGGCGCGGCCGGCGTCGACGGCGCCAGCGAGACCGACGGGCTGGACGTGACCAGCGCACCGATGGGGCCTGCCTTCCCCAAGGGGGCCCTTGTGGTCCAGGACGGCAGAAACGTGAGCCCGCCGCAGACCCAGAACTTCAAGATCGTGCCCTGGGACAGGATCGTCGACAGCCTGAAGCTGGTCGACTAGGTCCAATCGACATTCAGGGATTCACGGGCCGCGGGATGCGTGATTCATCGGTCTCCGCTTTGGCGGAGGT
>JBEIDC010000040.1:0-23580 GCA_040383665.1 Caulobacter sp. | reverse complement strand
TTCGTCATCCTGAGGAGCCGACGCAAAGCGGCGGCGTCTCGAAGGACGCACGACGGTCCTGCGTGGTTCGCGACGCGTCCTGACGGACGCTCCTCACCATGACGAAGGGTGGTGATGGCCGACTCCGCGGTTTCTGATGCAGCGCTCCTCCCCCCCCGCTTCGCCGACTGGTTCACCTCGCGCGGCTGGGCGGCGCGCGAGCATCAGCTGGCGATGGTCGGCAAGGCGCGCGAGGGGCGTCACGCGCTGCTGATCGCCCCGACCGGCGGCGGCAAGACCCTGGCCGGCTTCCTGCCCAGCCTTATCGAGCTGGCCGAACGGCCGCCGGCCAACGGGCCGCGCGGCATCCATACCCTCTACATCTCGCCGCTGAAGGCGCTGGCCGTCGACGTCGAGCGCAACCTGATGACGCCGATCCGGGAGATGGGCCTCGGCATCGTCGCCGAGAGCCGCACCGGCGACACCGGCGTCAGCCGAAAGCAGCGGCAGAAGGTCAGCCCGCCCGACATCCTGCTGACCACGCCCGAGCAGCTGGCCCTGCTCTGCGCCTGGGAGGGTGCGCGGGGCCTGTTCGAGGACCTGCGCTGCGTGGTGCTGGACGAGATCCACACCCTGTGGCCGACCAAGCGCGGCGACCTGCTGGCGCTGGACCTGGCGCGGCTGCAGACCCTGGCGCCGAACCTTCGCCGGGTCGGGCTTTCGGCGACGGTCGATGATCCGGACCTGATTCGGGACTGGATGGGCCTGCGCCAGGGGGATGTCGACCTCGTCCTCGGCCCGCCGGGACCGCGACCGGTGGTCGAGACCCTGGTCTCCGAAGGCCGGGTGCCCTGGGCGGGCCATACGGCCGAACACGCGATGGCCGAGGTCTACCAGATCATCAAGCGCCACCGCACGACCCTGGTCTTCGTCAACACCCGCTTCCAGGCCGAGTTCGCCTTCCAGGAGCTGTGGAAGCTGAATGACGATTCCCTGCCCATCGCCCTGCACCACGGCAGCCTGGCGGCCGAGCAGCGGCGGCGGGTCGAGGCGGCGATGGCCCGGGGTGAACTGAAGGCTGTGGTCTGCACCTCCACCCTCGACCTGGGCATCGACTGGGGCGACGTCGACCTGGTCATCCAGCTGGCGGCGCCCAAGGGCGCGGCGCGGATGGTGCAGCGGATCGGTCGGGCCAACCACCGGCTGGACGAACCGTCGAAGGCCATCTTCGTCCCCGCCAACCGCTTCGAGATGCTGGAGTGCCAGGCGGCCATCGAGGCGATCGCCGAGAACAGCCTCGACTCCGAGGCGCCGCGCACCGGCGCGCTGGACGTGCTGGCCCAGCACGTCATGGGCTGCGCCTGTTCCGAGCCCTTCGATCTGGTGGCGCTCTACGACGAGGTCCGCACCGCCGGGCCCTACCGCGACCTGGCCTGGGAGGACTACGAGGCGGTGGTCGATTTCGTTTCGACCGGCGGCTACGCGCTGAAGACCTACGACCGCTTCCGGCGGATCGTGAAGGGCGCGGACGGGCTGTGGAGCGCGCGCAACGCCGACACGGTGCGCAGGCACCGGATGAATGTCGGGGCTATCGTCTCGGCGGCCACGCTGAACGTCCGCATCGCCATGCGCGGCGGCAAGGGCGGCCGCAAGATCGGCGAGGTCGAGGAGGGCTACCTGGAGGTGCTCGATCCCGGCGACACCTTCGTTTTCGCCGGCCAGGTCTGGCGGCTGGTCGGGGTAACGGGCGTCGACGTGCTGGTCAGCCCGGCGCCGGGGGCCAATCCGAAGATGCCCAGCTGGGGCGGCAGCAAGTTCGCCATCTCCACCTTTCTGGCCGCCAAGGTGCGGCGGATGATGTCCGACGAGAGCGCCTGGCGGGTCCTGCCCGCCGACGTGCGCGAGTGGCTGGAGGCGCAACGCGACCGGTCGGTGATCCCCGCGCCCGACGAGATGCTGCTGGAGACCTTCCCGCGCGGGAAGCGGCACTACATGGTCGTCTATCCGTTCGACGGACGTCACGCGCACACGACCCTGGCCATGCTGCTGACCCGGCGGCTGGACCGGCTGGGCATCGGGCCGCTGGGCTTTGTCTGCAACGACTATGCGATGGCCATCTGGGCGCTTGAGCCGATGGACGAGGTCGACCTTGCCGCGCTGTTCGACAAGGACATGCTGGGCGACGATCTGGAGGCCTGGATGGACGAGAGCTTCATGATGAAGCGGTCCTTCAAGGCCTGCGCCCTGATCAGCGGCCTTATCGAGCGGCGGATGCCCGGGGCGGAGAAGTCCGGGCGTCAGGTCACCTTCTCAACCGACCTGATCTACGACGTGCTGCGCCGCCACCAGCCGGACCACCTGCTGCTGAAGTGCGCGCGGGCCGATGCGGCGACCATGGTCATCGATGTGGCCCGGGTCGGACGCCTGCTGGCGCGGGTGAAGGGCAAGATCCGCCACTCCGCCCTGAACCACCTGTCGCCCTTCGCCGTACCGATGTTCATGGAGCTCGGCCGCGAGCGCGCGCCCGGCGGCGCGGCTGACATGATGCTGGCCGAGGCGACCGAGGATCTGATCGCGGAGGCGATGTCTTGAGTGTGGCCGTGCGGGCTTCGACAGGCCCTGCTTCGCCGGGCTGCTCAGCATGACTAGGGCATTGAAGGAAGTCACAATCGGTTCGACGCAATCCCTCCCAAGTCATCCTGAGCAGGGCGCGAATGCGCCCGTGTCGAAGGACGCAATGACGTTCACCACCGCCCCCTGCGGCGGGATCGCCATGGCCGTCAACGGAACCGAGGTCGTGCTGAAGGCGTCGGGAGCCGTCCATGTCCCGGCCCGTGACGCCCTGCTGGTCGCCGATCTACATTTCGAGAAGGGTTCGGCCTACGCGACGCGCGGGCAGCTGCTGCCGCCCTACGACACCCGCGAGACCCTGACGCGGCTGGAGCGGGCGGTGGCCGACTGCGCGCCGCGACTGCTGGTCTTCCTGGGCGACAGCTTCCATGACGGCCGCGCCGAGGACCGCTTGGCGCCGGACGACGCGGCGCGGCTGGCGGCGCTGGCCAGGGGGCGGACCCTGGTCTGGGTGGTCGGGAACCACGACGCCGACGGACCGCGCGGCCTGCCCGGCGAGGTGGTCGACGAGATGACGCTGGAGACCCTCATCCTGCGCCATGAACCGCTCCCGGGCATCCAGCCGGGCGAGGTGGCCGGCCACCTGCACCCGGCGGCGCGCATCGCCGGACGGGGCGGACGGGTTCGGCGGCGCTGCTTCGTCACCGACGGGTCGCGGATCGTGGTTCCGGCCTTCGGGGCCTATGCCGGCGGCCTGAACGTCAAGGAAGCCGCCTTCGCGCCGCTGTTCGCCGGCCGGCCGATGGCGGCGGCGCTGGGAACCGACCGGGTGCATGCGATCGGGTGGAAGAGCCTGGTTCCTGACTGATCACCCCACCGTCATGGCCCGACTCGTTCGGGCCATGACGAAGTTGAGGGAGGAGCCCTACAGGCTCATCGCCTGTTCCAGCGCGAAGGCCAGGGCGACGGCGGCGCCGGCGGTGATGAAGGTGCGGTAGCGCGGACGCCAGGCGGGACCATCGCCGGCCCGGCTGTCCCAGAGCCACATCAGCAGGAAGGCGACCATGAAGCCGCTGATCTGCTGGACGGGGGACAACGTGCCGGTGATCGCCCCGAACAGCAGGCCCAGCGCCGCCACCGGCGAAGCCATCGACAGGGCCACGCTCCACAGGCGCGGCGTGCTGCGGCTGTCGATCTCGAGGCCGGCGCGGACCCCGCCGAGGTAGCTTAGCATTGCGGTCGACCAGCCGAGCAGGCCAAGGAAGGCCTGGGCGCGCAAGGGCTGCGGGCCGTAGCAATAGAGCCCGACGAACAGGTAGAAGGGGATCAGGCTGATCAGCCCCATTGTCCAGGCGGTCGCCGGCGCTTGCACGGTGGCCTGCCTCATGCCCGCTCGCTCCCTGGATAGGCCCCGCGGCCGCTCAAGCGCGGCCAGCGCGAACGCGACCGATCAATAACCATACAACCGGGGGCGCCGAAGGTTGAAGCGCAAATACGCCGCACCCGGTCGACTCCTGACGCCGGTCTAACGACTGTAGACGGCCAGTCTTGCGGCGGTTTCGGAGTCCAGGGCGCCGGTCGTCCGCAAGCCCTTGTCGCGCTGGAAGGCCTGAAGGGCGCCCTTCAGGGCGGCGGACTGCGCTCCATCCTGCGGACCCCGGTAGTAACCGAGCATCGACAGCGCCTTCTGGGCCGAGGCCACGCCGTTCGCAGAGGCGGCGGCCGCCACGGGCCGGACCGACGCGTTGGGCGTCGCAGCGCGGTAGCCGGCGGCCGAGCGCTCGGCGGCGGAGCGCGCTTCCGGCGACAGGTCGCCCTTCAGCCGGTCGGCGGCGGACCGGGCCTCGGCGTCACCGCCCCGGGCGGCGATCAGGTACCACTTGTAGGCCTCAGCGGGGTTCTGGCTGACGCCGTAGCCCTGCTCGTACAGGCTGGCCAGATTGTACTGGCTGTCGCCCATGCCCAAGTCTGCGGCGCGCCGGAACCACTGCGCGGCCGTGGTCTTGTTCATCGGGCCGCCGCTGCCATGGAAGAAGGCCAGCCCCAGATTGTGCATGGCGCGGGAATCGCCGGCCTGCGCGGCCCGCTCGGTCCAGCGGCGCGACTCCGCCTCGTCCTTCTTCACGCCCAGCGTGCCGCTCAGATAGGCCTTGGACAGTTCGAACTGGGCGGCGGCCAGGCCCATGTTGGCGGCGCGGCGCAGGCGGTCAAGGCCGGCCGGGTCCTTCGCCTCGATCAGACGCTGGGCCTCGGCGTACAGGGCGGCGGCGTTCTCGACCGCGCCGCCCGTCAGGCCCGACGCGCCGGCCAGCGGCGGCGTGGTCGCCTGCCCCGGACCGACCGGGCTGACGGCCATGGCGATCATCGGCGTGGTGTCGGCTTCCGCGCCCTTGATCTCGCCCCTGGCGTCGGCTTCCGCGATCCGGCGGCTGTTTTCAACGCGCGGGCTTTCGCCGCCGCCGCCGATGACGCCCGAATACATCAGGCCGCCGACGCCGAGCGCCGACACGGTGGTGACGGTGGTCGCGATCAGGACGGCCGACATCATCGCCGAGCCGGCCCGCTTCTTCGCCTTGCGGTCACTGGCGCCGAAAAGACCGCGGCGCTCGTCGGCCGGAGCCGCCGCTGACGTGGAGCCACCGCCGGCGACAGCGCGGGCGGCCATCCGGGCCTGTTCGATCACATCGCGGGTCGAGCGCGGCGTGGCGGGCGCGGCGCTCACCTCGAACGGATCGATCGACGGCGGCGGCGAGATTTCGGGCGCGTCCGGGATTTCGGGCTCGTCGCTGATGGCGACGAAATCGTCCACCGCGTCGAAGTCTTCCTGCGAGAAGGACGGGGTCCCCCGCTCGGCCGCCGGGAACGGCGCCGGATCGCCCGGCGCGGACTCGGCCGGCGGGCGGGAGAAGACCTGGGGCGCGAAGGCGTCTTCGGGGATCGCCCTGGCGGAGATCTCGAAGGGGTCGGTGGCGAAGGGATCGCTGAAGGCCTGTCGCACCGGATCGGGCTTGCGCGGGGCGGCGGCGGGCGCGACGGCGGGCGCAATCTGTTCGGCGAGCCGGCGGTGCGAGCCGCTCAGGCTGGCGTCGATCTTCTCGCGCGCCTCTTCGAGCAGGCGGGCGGTGCGCTCCTCGCTCAGCCGGATGCGTTCGGCCAGGTCGGTGGCCGTGCGCTCCTGGCGCTGGCTGATGCGTTCGGTGACCCGGGCCACCTGTTCGCCGACCTCATCGATGGCCAGGGCGCCGCGGCGCTCGGAGTTGGCGATCCGTTCGGCCAGCCGCTCGGTGATGCGGGCGATCTCGACGCCCAGCTTTTCGAGGGCCTGGGCCTGGGCAGTGTCGGCGCGGCTGAGCTTCTGCTCGACGGCGGCGGCGATACGGGCCACCTCGCCCCCGACCTGCTCCAGCGCATCGGCGCCGCGGTTCTCCACCGTCTGAATCTTGCGGCTGAGGTTGTCGGCCATGCTGACCATCTCCCGGCCCACCCGTTCGATCGCCTGGGCCGACCGGGTTTCAGCGGTTGCGACATGCTGGGACATCTCGGACAGGCGACGATCCATGCGGTCAAAGCGCGTCTCGGCCGACGCCGCCAGCTTCTCGGCCAGTTCGGCGCGGGTCGCCTCCATCCGGGCGGTCAGGTCGACGGCCAGGGCCTCCAGGCGATCAGCCCCGCTGTCGCCCGTCTCGACGGCCTTCAGGCGGCGGTCGAGGGCGACAAACGAGGAGCCCAGGTCGCGAAGCGCGTCAGTGGTGCGAGCTTCCGCCGCCTCAAGGCGTTCGGCCACCCGCGCGGCCACCGCCTCGACGAGGTTGGACGGATCGGACTTCTCGAGGTCCGCGACCCGGGCCTCGACGGCCGCCAGCGTCTCCCGCGTGCGGGCCTCGCCATCGTACATCTGGCCGGCGACCTTGCCGAGCATGCCTTCGAGCGAGCGAAGGGCTTCGGCCGAGCGAGGCCCGGCGGCTTCCTGCTCCAGGCGGCGGAGGCGGTCGGCGACGCGGGCGGAATCCGTGCGAATGTCGTCGACGGCGCCCTCGAACCGGGCGGCGACGGAAATCTGCTCGCGCTCGGAGGTCTGCAGCCGGGCCAGGGCCCCGCGCACCGACTGGTCGATGCCGGTGATGGCCAGGGTCGAGCGCTGCTCGGCGGCCTCGATCCGCTGGCTGAGCCGCTCCATGGCCTCGGCGACCCGGCCGACCTCGTCGGCGGGATGGCCTGGAATCTCGTACCGGGGGCCTGATTGCGGACGGGAGGTGTCGATGACGATCGGTTCGTCAGGCGCGTTGAGCGCCCGCTCCGGGGCGTAGTCCGCGCCGGCCAGGGGGTCTCCCTCGACGATCATCCGGTTCAGCCATTCGCCGAGCGTCATTCCGGAGCGACGCGCGAGATCCTTGGCGATCTCACGCGCCTTGGGGTCGATACCCTTCACGCTCCAGGGCGCCCCCGCCGTCATTCGAATCGCACCTCCGGCACTCCAGAGTCGACGCTAGCCACCCACCCCTTGTGTGTAAACGCGAGGTTAACCCCAAATCTTGTGACTGCGACGATTTGCTGTGGATGACGCTTGCGGTCCCGGTCGCCGCCCGCCATCTGGCCCGCATGACGCTGCCGATTTCCCTCGCCGTGACAGCCGCCCTGCTGGCCCTCGCCGTGTTCGCCGGCTGGCGCGGCGCCCAGCCGCCAGACCTGATGCGAGGCGTACGGATGGTCCCCTGGCGGGGTGTGATGGTGTTCTCCTCAGCCGGGGCGGTATTCATGCTTGTGCATGTCGTGAACCTGCTGGGATTCACCACGGGGCGCTGAGCCGGCGCCGTCCGCGCGCGCGCGCCGACGGGTCAGGCCGGCCATGCCGCCCGAGGACAGCAACCCGACATCGGCCATCACCATCGGAATCTGCCATTTGTGCGGGGCGGCGACATAGCGCGGCTGCCAGACCGGGTCGTACTTGTCCTTGTAACGGCGCACGCCGCGGAAATTGTAGATCTCCTCGCCGCGCTCGAAGAGCAGCCGGCCCACGCGCGACATGATCGGGGCCAGGGGCCGGTCCTCCAGTCCGGCCAGCGGCGCGGACCCGAAGTCAAAGGCGACGTAGCCCTGCTCGCGCCCCCATTCGAGGAGTTCCACGAAGAGATAGTCCATGACGTTCTTGGGCGCGGCTTCGCCGTAGCGCATCAGGTCCATGGAGAAGGACTTGCGCGTCGCCGTGGGCCACAGGGTGGCGAAAGCCACGATCGCCCCGCCCGACCGGACCAGGGCCATGGGGAATTCGGCGACATAGCGCGGCACGAAACCGCCCAGTGAGAAGCTCTTCTCCGCGCCGGAATGATGCGACAGCCATTCGTCGGAAATGGCCTTCAGTTCATCCATGAGGGGCGGAACGCCCTCCGGGGGAACAACCTCGAAGCTGGCGCCGCCCTCCCCGGCCTTGCGCCAGTTTCGGCGGAGGACCTCGCGCCGGCGACCGGCCAGGGAGAAGCCGTCCAGCGGAACGGCGGCCGCCTCGCCGATCTTCTGGATCGAAAAGCCGAGCTCGACCGCGTCGGGCAGGTCCTCGGGACCAATGCCGTAGAGCGCCGGCCGCGCGGCATGGGCGTCGGCCAGCTCGCGGAACCGCCAGAGCAGTTCCATCCGCTCCTCGGTGCGACCAACAGGACCGTCCATGGCGATCCACGACCGGCCGCGCACGCCGAACATCAGGAAGGTCTCGCCGGACGGCGAGAACAGGAACCGCTTGTCGCCCAGCAGGGCGAGGTTGGAGTCCGGCTGCGACCATTCCGCCTTGCCCAGGATGGCGCGAACGCGGTGGAAGTCCGGGTCGTTGTCGCCGGCGACCTTGGGCGTGGCCGGCATGACGAACAGCCGCCACAGGCCGAAGCCGAGCAGGGCCAGGGCCGCCCCGGCCGACGAGCGGATCGCCCGCTCCAGATCCTGGTCGGCGATCACCCGCCAGACCGGCATGTCGCCATAGTCGGCATTCTGGAACGACCAGACGCCCAGCAGGATCGCGCCGACCAGCACCGCCGCCGCCGAGATCAGCCAGCCAGGCGTCACCTCCATCCGCGACAGCCGCGCCTGCCTGGGGAAGCCGTCGTGCAGCGGCAGCAACACAAGGAAGCAGCCGATCAGGACCACCGCCTCTTCCCAGTTGAACCCCTTGAAGGGCGCCAGCAACGCGGCCAGCAGGATCACGACCAGCGTCGCATTCCATGCGGCGTCGAGCCTGGAGCGAAGCCCGAAGGCCAGCAAAATCAGCACCAGGCCGAGGATGGACGACAGGAAGTGGCTGGTCTCGATCAGCAGCTGCGGCGTGAACCGCAGCAGTTCGAGCACCCGCGAGGGATCGGACGGGGTGGCGCCCGAGGCGACCAGCATCGCGCCCGCCGACAACGCCGCGATCGCGCCCATCGTGGGGGCGGCGCCGACGAGCGCGGGCCTCAATTCCCGAAAGACCTGCATCCGAATCCCGCGACTGACGAACCGCAGTATAGCGCGTCCCGCCGCAAGGCGCGCCGCAAGAGGAGTCGAACGAGCGTTTGAACCCGCTTGCTCCGCCCGATGCGCGCGCTAAGGTGCGCCGCAACAGGAAAACGACGGGAGAAGGTCATGGCGGATTTCGGCGGAACGGAGCTGGAAACCTTCCGCACTGAGGTGCGTGATTGGCTGGCGGCGAACTATCCCCCCTCGCTGAATGCCCCGATGGATGACGAGACCGAGGCGCCCTGGGGCGGCCGCCGGTTCAATCCGACCAACAAGGACGCCAAGCTCTGGCTCGACCGCATGGCGGCCAAGGGCTGGACCGCCCCGATGTGGCCGAAGGAATACGGCGGCGGCGGGCTGACCCGCGAGCAGAACAAGGTCCTCGAGGCCGAACTGCGCCGCATCAAGGCCCGCCCGGCCCTGATGAGCTTCGGCGTCTGGATGCTCGGCCCCGTGCTGCTCGAGTACGCGACCGAAGAACAGAAGCAGAAGTTCCTGCCCGGCATCGTCAAGGGCGAGATCCGCTGGTGCCAGGGCTACAGCGAGCCGGGCGCCGGTTCCGACCTCGCCGGCCTGCAGACGAAATGCGAGGACAAGGACGACCACTTCCTGATCAACGGCCAGAAGGTGTGGACCAGCTACGCCGACCAGGCCGACTGGATCTTCTGCCTGGTGCGCACCGACACCGGCAAGAAGCATGAGGGCATCAGCTTCGTGCTGTTCGACATGACCAGCGAAGGCGTCGAGACCCGCCCGATCAAGCTGATCAGCGGCTCCTCGCCCTTCTGCGAAACCTTCTTCACCGACGTGAAGGTCCCCAAGGACCATCTGGTCGGCAAGCTGAACGGCGGCTGGGAAATCGCAAAGCGCCTGCTGCAGTATGAGCGCCAGAACATCTCGGCGGGCGGCTTCGGCGGCGGCGCGGGCATCGACGTGGTCGACGCGGCCAAGGAGCATGTCGGCGTGGACGAGGCCGGCCGCATCGCCGACGCCGACCTGCGCGCGCGCATCAGCACCCACAAGATGGACTCGGCCGCCTTCCAGCTGACCGTCCGCCGGGCAGAAGCCGAGGGCAAGGCCAGCAAGGGCCCCAGCGCCGCGACCTCGATCATCAAGTACGCGGCCGCCAAGCTGAACCAGGAGCGCACCGAGCTGACCGTCGAGGCGCTCGGCCTGCAGGGTCTGGGCTGGGAGGGCGACAGCTTCTCGGCCGGAGAGGTCGGCGCCCTGCGCTCCATGCTGCGCGCCAAGGCCAACTCGATCGAAGGCGGCACCAGCGAGATCAATCTCAACGTCGTCGCCAAGCGCGTCCTGGGCCTGCTGGACCACCAGTGATGGCGCTCCACACCTCTCCCGGAGGGAGAGGGAGGGGCCCGTCGCGCAGCGATGGGAGGGTGAGGGCTGACGCCCTCGCCGCCGTCCCTGAACCCTCATCCTCCCACGCCTTCGGCGCGGGCCCCTTTTTCTCCCTCAGGGAGAAGGGGCAATGATCGAGTTCTGGTACGAGTTCGCCTCGACCTACTCCTACCCCGCCGCCATGCGCATCGAGGCGCTGGCGGAAGAGGCGGGCGTGGAGGTCGTCTGGCGCCCCTTCCTGCTCGGCCCGCTGCTGCACGCCCACCAGGGCATGACCGACAGCCCGTTCAACGTCGTGCCGATCAAGGGCAAGTACATGTGGCGGGACATGGAGCGGGTCTGCCAGGAGCAGGGCCTGCCCCTGACGCACCCGAGCCAGTTTCCGCGCAACACCCTGCTGGCCGCCCGCGTGGCCGTCGCCGGTCTGGAGGACGGCTGGACGCCGGCCTTCACCCGCAAGGTCTACGAGGCCAACTTCGTCGCCGACCTGGACATCTCGAAGCCTGAAGTCCTGGAGCCGCTGATCGCCGAGGTGGGCGCCGCGCCGCTGGCCGTGCTGGAGGCCGCGGGCGGCCCGGCCGTGAAGGCGCGGCTCAAGGATCATGTCGAACAGGCCACCGCGCGCGGCGTGTTCGGCTCGCCCAGTTTCATCACCGCCGACGGCGAGCTCTTCTGGGGCAACGACCGTCTGGAACAGGCCCTGAGCTGGGCCCAACATCATGCAAAGGCGACAGCGTGAACGCCCTGCGTCCTTCGACACGGCCCTTCGGGCCTGCTCAGGATGACGTGGATCTTGGCATCCCCTTTTCAGTCACGCTGAGCAGCGGCCGACGGCCGCCTGTCGAAGCACGCACAACACCAACGACCGGTAGGAAACACTGATGGCCGTCCTGAACGAAGAACAGACCATGCTCCGCGACGCCGCAAAGAGCTGGGCGCAGGAGACCTCCCCCGTCAGCAAGCTGCGCGCGCTGCGCGACAGCGGCTCGGGCGCGCCGTTCGACGCCGCCGCCTGGGCCGAGATGGGCCAGATGGGCTGGGCCGGCGTGATCGTGCCGGAAGAACACGGCGGCAGCGCCTTCGGCTACCTCAGCCTGGGCCTGATCTTGGAGGAGACCGGCCGCACCCTGACCGCCTCGCCGCTGCTCTCCACCGCCCTGATCGGCGCTTCGGCGCTGACCCTGGGCGGCAGCGACGCCCAGAAGGCCGCCTGGCTGCCGAAGATCGCCGAGGGAACGGTCGTCACCGCCCTGGCCGTCGACGAGGCCTCTCACCACGCCCCGGAGCGCATCGCGCTGAAGGCCGAGAAGAGCGGCGACGGCTACGCCCTGACCGGCAGGAAGACCTTCGTCGTCGACGGCGACGCCGCCGACCTGCTGATCGTCGCGGCCCGCACCAGCGGCAAGCCGGGCGAGACCGCCGGCATCACCCTGTTCCTGGTCGACCCGGCCGCCGCTGGCGTCAGCCGCAAGCACCTGGCCCTGGCCGACAGCCGCGGCGCCGCCGAGATCACCTTCTCCGGCGCGGCCGGCGAGGTGCTGGGCGCCGTCGACAAGGGCTGGGACGTGCTGGAGCCGGTCCTCGACCGCGCCCGCATCGGCCTGTCGGCAGAGATGCTGGGCAGCGCGCTGCAGGCCTTCGAGATCACGCTGGAGTATCTGAAGACCCGCACCCAGTTCGGCCAGGTGATCGGGACTTTCCAGTCGCTGCAACACCGCGCGGCCAAGATGTTCACCGACCTGGAGACCACCCGTTCCTGCATCGAGGCGGCGCTCGAGGCCATCGACGCCGGGGCGACCGACAACCGCGCCGCCGCCTCGATCGCCAAGTGCAAGGCCAGCGAGCTGGCGCATCTGGTCACGAACGAGATGGTCCAGATGCACGGCGGCATCGGCATGACCGACGTCCATGACGCGGGCCTGTTCCTCAAGCGCGCCCGGGTCACCGAGCAGCTGTTCGGCGGCGCCGGCTACCACCGCGATCGCTTCGCGACGGTCTCGGGCTTCTAGGATGAACGTCGCGGGCACGGTCGCGGTTGTCACCGGCGGCGCCTCCGGCATCGGCTTTGGCATCGCCTCGGCCCTGGCGAAACGCGGAGCCAGGGTTGTTCTGGCCGACATCGAGGCAGAGCGCGCCCTTGCGGCGGCTGACACCCTGCGGGCCCTGGGCCTGGAGGCGACCAGCTGCTATCTCGATGTAATCGACCAGGCCAGCTGGGACGCCACGGCCGACCTGGCCTTCGGCCATTGGGACCAGGCCCCGCAGCTGCTGTTCAATAACGCCGGGGTCGGCGGCGGGACCACCGTCCATGAGACGCCCGAGCGGATCTGGGACTGGGTGTTCTCGGTCAACATCCGCGGCGTCTATCTGGGGGTGAAGACCTTCGCGCCGCGCATGCTGGCCAGCGGCCTGCCGGGCCGGATCGTCAACACCGCGTCAGAGCATGCGCTGGGCCTGCCGCCGACGCCACGGGGCGGGGTCGCGGCGCCCTACACCGCCGCCAAACATGCGGTCATGGGCTACAGCCTGTGCATGCGCAGGGACTTTGTCGGCACCAACCTGACGGCAGGTGTGATCTGCCCGGGACTCGTCGAGAGCGACATCTGGAACTCGTTCCGTAACCGGCACGACTCGTTCGGCGGCGCCCGCCCCCGCGTGATCGACGGCCCCAACCCCATGGCCCACGGCCTGCCCGCCGCCACCGCCGGCGAGCGCATCGCCGATCAGGTCGAGAGCGACGCCTTCTTCATCTTCACCAACGGCCCTGATGAGGCCGAGGTGCTGGACGATTACACCCGTGAGGCCGGCGCGGCGATGGCGGCGTTCCGGGAGCGGTATCCGGACTGACCGCATCCCGGACGGAAGCGATCCGGGATGACCGGGCGGGCTACACCTTCCGCTTGAACGGCGCGGGCTCGCGGCGGCCGCCCTGGCGATCCAGCATCCAGCCCGGGTACTCCGGCGGCAGGGCGCTGGCCGCGTTGAGCGCCGCCATCTCCTCGGCGGTCAGGTCGATGTCGGCGGCGGCCAGGTTGTCGTCCAGCTGCTCCACCGTCCGGGCGCCGATGATCACCGTGGTGACGAATGGTTTGGCCAGCACCCAGGCCAGCGCGATACGCGCCACCGACACGCCCCGGGCGTCGGCGATCACCTTCATGGCGTCGACGCAGTCCCAGGCCCGATCGCGGTTGACCGGCGGGAAGTCGAAACTGACGCGCCGCGCGCCGTTGGGCCCCGCGGTGTCCCGGGTGAACTTGCCTGACAGGAGGCCGCCGGCCATCGGCGACCAGACCATCAGCCCCATCTGCTGGTCCTGGAGCATCGGCACGATGTCGCGCTCCAGATCCCGGCCGGCGATGGAGTAGTAGGACTGCACCGTCTCGAAGCGGGCGTAGCCGCGGGCGTCGGCGATGCCGTGCGCCTTCATCATCTTCCAGGCCGCCCAGTTGGAGCAGCCGACGTAGCGGACCAGGCCCTGGCTCACCAGGTCGTCCAGGGCCCGCAGGGTTTCCTCGACCGGGGTGACCGGATCATTGGCGTGAATCTGGTAGAGGTCGATGTAGTCGAGCTGCATCCGGTCCAGGCTGGCCCTGACCGCGTCCATGATGTGGCCGCGCGAGGCGCCCTTGTCGTTGGGCCCGCTGCCCATTTCGCCGAAGCATTTGGTGGCGATCACCACGTCCGAGCGCTTGACGCCCAGGTTGCGCAGCGCCGCCCCGACCATCTGTTCGGACTGGCCGGCCGAATAGACATCGGCGGTGTCGATGAAGTTGACCCCGCTGGCCAGCGCCCGCCCGATCATGTCGTCGACGCCCTGCTGGTCGACCGCCCCGATGGCGCCCCAGATGCCCGTCGCCTCGCTGGCGAAGGTCATGGCCCCCAGGCAGATTTCCGAGACGTACAGGCCCGTGCGACCAAGTCGGCGGTACTTCATGTGTTTCCGTTCCCTGTTCACAGGCCCGATAGACAAGGTCAGACTATCTGACGTCGAACTTGCGACGATGATGTAAAGGAGCGTCGCTATCGAGGCCACCGCCTGCGAGTGATCAGGCGCCTTGCGGAAGACCAGCGAGCGGCCGCCACCGGACCCGGCCAAAGGGACGCGGGCCTAGCCCGTCAGGGACCGCCAACCGACATAGGCGGCGGTCGCCAGCACCATCAACGCGAACATGCGGCGGGCCAGCGGCGCGCGGTCCGCAAGCGCTCGCGATACGGGGACAGCGGCGATCGTACCGGCGGCGCCGCCCGCGACCAGTGCCGCGAACAGGCCCCAGTCCACGAGGCCTGAGGCGGCGTAGCTGATGCTGGTCGCCGCCCCGAACAGGGTCACCGAGATCAGCGACGACGCCGCTGCATTGGCCAGGGTCATGCCGGTCGCCGCCATCAGTCCGGGCGCGATCAGGAAGCCGCCGCCGATCCCGAAGAAGCCGGCGGCCAGACCCGTGACGACCCCGAGCGGGGCCAGCTTCAGCGTCATCGCCGGGGTCAGCCGCACGCCCGGATCGCCATCGCCCTTGCGCGGAACAAGCATGGAAAGCGCGACGGCGGCCATCGCGACCGCGAACCAGATCATCAGATCGCCGCCGTCCATCCGTTTGGCCACGGCGGCGCCGACCAGGGCCCCGGCCAGGCCCGAGACCCCGAAGACGATCGCGCAGGGCCATTTCACCCGCCCCGCCCGCGCCTGCATCGCAAGACCGGCAAGGGCGTTGACCGCGACCGCCGCCGAAGCCGTCCCGATGGCGACATGGGCGTCCGAGACGCCGACGACGTAAAGCAGCAGAGGTGTGGCCAGCACCGACCCGCCGCCGCCGAAGACAGACAGCAGCAGGCCGATCACGGCGCCGCCGGCGACCGCCGCTGCGAAACCCCAGAGCTCGACGGGCATGGCGTCAGGCCGCCCGCCGGTTCCATGGCGCCAGAGCCAGCAGCCGCGCCATGCCGCAGAAGCCTGTCGCGCCGGCGAAGGTCAGTCCCGCGCCGACGAAGGCCGACAGCGCGAAGTAGGCTGGATGAGCGACGAAGCCGAACAGGACGCCGGACATGACGAGCATTCCGGCGACAATGTGGACCTGACGGGTCATCTCCAGCGGCGCGGCGGCGTTCTTTGCCACCGGCAGACCGGCGGCGGCCCAGCCGTCGAGACCGCCTTCCATGACGAAGGCTTCGCCTTCAATGGCGGCGGCCAGCCTGTCGCAGTTCGCGCCGGTGCGCATGCCTGTCCGGCAGGTGAAGACGACGTCACGGCCAGGCTCGATCTTCAGGTGGGCCGCCTCGAACCCCGAAAGGGGGCGGGGCAGCGCGCCTGCGACATGGGCGCGGGCGAATTCATCGGGTTCCCGAATGTCGACCAGCACGGCGCGGCCGGTCTTCAGGCGGGAGGCGACCTCAGCGGGCGCCAGCGGGATCAGTCGGGTGGTCATGGCTTTTCCTCATGTCCGGGGGACAAAAGATCTCGGCGAGCGTCTCCACCACCCGCATCGCAGCGGGGTCCTCGATCCTGTACCGGATAGTCTGGCCTTCGCGGCGGGTCGCCACGAGGCCCTCGTCCCGCAGCACAGCAAGGTGCTGGGAAAGAGCCGACTGCGAAACGCCGACCCGGGGCAGCAGTTCCCCGACCGACAGCTCGCCATCCGCAAGTTGGCACAGGATCATCAACCGCCGTTCGTTGCCGAGCGCGCGCAGGAGCTTTGCGGCTTCCGCTGCGTTGGCCTCGAAACGGGTGATGTCGAAGTTCGCGAGATCGAACATGATCGCCATATATGCGCTATTGCTAATTTAGCAAGTACTAATATATATCAGCCACACCCCAGGAGGCTCTTCTGATGACCCCGACCGTACAGGCCTTCTTCGACAAGGCCACCCACACCGTCACCTATCTGGTGAGCGATCCGGCGACAAAGGCCGCCGCCATCATCGATCCGGTGCTCGACTTCGATCCCAAGGCCGCGCGCGTTTCGACGGCTTCGGCCGACGCCCTGCTGACCGCCCTGGCGGATCAGAAGCTTGCCCTGGCCTGGATCCTCGAGACCCACGCCCATGCCGACCATCTGTCGGCGGCCGACTATCTGCGCGCGAAGACCGGGGCGAAGGTGGTGATCGGCGCCCATATCCGCACCGTGCAGGAAGCGTTCGGCGCCCTGTTCGAAACCCAGGCGGACGGCCGGGTCTTCGATCACCTGGTCGAGGAAGGAGAGACCCTGCCGCTGGGCGCTCTGGAGATCAGCGTGCTGCACACGCCCGGCCATACGCCGGCCTGCGTGACCTACCGAGTCGGCGATGCGGCCTTTGTCGGCGACACCCTGTTCATGCCCGACTACGGCACCGCCCGCGCCGACTTTCCCGGCGGTGACGCGGCGACGCTGTATCAGTCGATCCAGCGCATTCTCGGCCTGCCGCAGGACACCCGCGTCTTCGTCGGCCACGACTACCTGCCCGACAGCCGGAAGACCTTTGAGTGGGAGACGACGGTCGCCGAGGAAAGGGCGCGGAACATCCACGTCCACGATGGCGTGGCGCAGAGCGACTTCGTCGCCATGCGCACGGCGCGGGACGAAACCCTGGACGCCCCGACCCTGATCCTCCCGTCCCTGCAGGTGAACATCCAGGCCGGCGCCCTGCCCGCTCCGTCGGCATCGGGCCGGGTCTTCCTGAAACTGCCGGTCAACGCGCTCTAGCCGCCGGAGCCATGAAGGTTGCACACCCGCCACTCAGGCACGGCCCCCGCGCCTGACCCTGCGTCAGGCTTTCCGCTTCCCCGGCGCTGCGCGATAGTCCGCGAAACACATAAGGGAAGCGACAGGCATGAGCGGTGATCTGGACGCCATCGTCATCGGCGCGGGCTTCGGCGGGCTGACGGCCGCGATCAAGCTGAAGGAAGCGGGCTTCGGCCGGCTGGTGGTGCTGCTGGAGAAGGCCGACCGCGTCGGCGGCACCTGGCGGGAGAACACCTATCCCGGCGCCTGCTGCGACGTGCCTTCGCGGCTCTATTCGCTGTCCTTCGCGCTCAATCCCGACTGGAGCCGGGCCTATTCGCCGCAGCCGGAGATCCGCGACTACATGGAGCGCGTGGCGGTCCGGTTCGGCGTGACGGACCTGTTCCGGTTCAACACCGAGGTCGAGGCCGCCGACTGGGACGCGGCGGCGGGCCTGTGGCGGGTCATGGTCAAGGGCGGCGAGGTGCTGAGCGCGCCGGTGCTGGTGTCGGGCCTGGGCCAGCTGAACAAACCCGGCTACGCCGGCCTTGCGGGTCGCGACACCTTCAAGGGCGACAGCTGGCACTCGGCGCACTGGCGCCACGACGTCGACCTGACCGGCGAGACCGTCGGCTGCATCGGGGCCGGGGCCAGCGCCATCCAGTACATTCCGGAGATCGCGAAGTCGGCCGGGAAGGTCGTCATCTTCCAGCGCACCCCCAACTACATCGTGCCGCGCCTGGACAAGCCGTTCAGCCCGTTCGCCAAGTGGCTGTTCCGCACCCTGCCCTTCACGGACCGGGCGCTGCGCTGGTTCACCTGGAAGATGATGGACCTGCGCTTCGAGGCCTTCAAAACCGGCACGAAGTCGGCCGAGAACTTCAAGGCGCTGGCCCTGAAGTACCTGGACGACACGATCACCGATCCGGTCCTGAAGGCGAAGCTGACGCCGGACTATCCTATCGGCTGCAAGCGGATCCTGGTCTCCGACGACTACTATCAGACGCTGGTGAAACCCAATGTCGAGGTCGTCACCGAGGCGGTGAAGGAGATCACCCCGGCCGGCGTTCGCACCGGCGACGGGGCAGAGCACGCCTGCGACGTGCTGGTCTTCGGCACCGGCTTCATCACCACCGACTTCATCTCGCCCGTCCGGATCACAGGCCAGAACGGCCTGACGATCAACAAGGCGTGGAAGGACGGGGCCGAGGCCTATCTGGGCGTCACGGTGGCCGGCTTCCCCAACCTGTTCCTGCTCTACGGTCCCAACACCAACCTGGGCCACAACTCGATCATCGTGATGATCGAGGCGCAGGTCGCCTACATGGTCGAGGCCCTGAAGGCGCTGAAGGCGCGCGGCGCCAGGGCGCTGACGGTCAGGCCGCAGGCCCACGCCCGCTTCAACGCCCAACTACAGCAGGACCTGGCCGGCACCGCCTGGGCCGGCTCCTGCTCCAGCTGGTACAAGACCGACAGCGGCAAGATCACCAACAACTGGTCCGGCGACACCGCGACCTACATCCGGCTGATGAAGCAGCCGGCGCTCGAGGACTACGAGGTGGCCTGATCTTCGTCGTCATGGCCCGGTGTTTCCGGGCCTCCCATACGCGGCGAGCTGGAATGCCAATCCCCGTCATCCTCGCCCCTGTGGCGAGGATCCCATTGTCGGTGCGCTGGTGCGAACGCGATCATTCTCTCACGTGCGGGCGGAACGAGGGATCCTCGGGCCAAGCCCGAGGATGACGATCTGACCTTGAACACCGGGTTGACGGGTGGCCCGAACAGGGCGGGCCATGACGGCGGTGGGAGGGTGAAGTCAGAACGGCCAGGCCTTGTCGACCGTCGCCACCAACACCCGCACAAAGGTCACCGCCGCGGCGATGATGGCGCCCGACAGGAGAGCCATCACTGAAAAGCTGATCGCCGTGACCACGCCGCCGAACAGGCCCAGCAGGCCGTCGCGCTCGGCGATGCCCAGCCCGAAGGCGGCGATGGCCAGGGCCGGCAGCATGTTGGCGCCCGGGATCGGCAGGAAGACGATGATGGCCAGGGCCAGGCAGACCAGCCCCGTCACCCCGTCCAGCCAGCGGTTGTAGAGGAAGGTAAACCGGGGCTTCAGCCGCCGTTCCAGCCACGTCAGGTAGGGCGCCAGCTTCTCGACCAGGCCCGCGAAGTCGCCGCGCGTCATGGTCCGGTCGGCCAGCACCTTGGGCAGCCACAGGGTGCGGCGACCGAACATGAGCTGCGAGGTGATGAACAGCAGCGGCGCGCCCAGGATGGCCGAGACGCCGGGCGGCATCGGCAGCGCCACCGGGGCGGCGAACACGAACATCAACGCCCCGAACGCCCGGTCGCCGAACGCCTCCAGCACGTCGCGCAAGGATACGGTCTTGCTCTTCGCCGAGGCTATGCCGGCAAGGATTTCCGAGATTCGCGGCGCGTGCTGTGAGTCCGACATCGTCGAGCGGGCTTACAGCCTCCAGCCGGTGAGGTCATCCCAAAATGGGGGGTTGGATGCGTTGCTTCAGGGCTGCAGCGCAGTGGTGATGTCGGCGCCGGCCTTCAGGGTCAGGGTCACCGGCGTCCGCTCGGCGATATCCGCCAGCCGCGCCCGCTGCGTCTCGTCGAGGTCGCCCTCCAGCCAGATCCTGCGGGTGATCTTCGAGCGGTCGTCTTCCTTGTGGTGCGACAGGTCGATGGTCACCTCCTCCAGGGGCCAGTCCTTGCGCGCGGCGTACATGCGCAGCGTGATCGCCGTGCAGGAGCCGAGGCTGGCCAGCAGCAGGTCATAGGGCGCCGGCCCCGCGTCGGCCCCGCCCAGCGCGGCCGGCTCGTCGGCCATCAGGCCGTGGCCCCCCATGGTGACCGCGGTCGCCCAGGCGGGTCCGCTGCTGGCGATGTGGGCATGGGGCATGGGGAGGGCTCCTGAAGGGGGTGGTGAACTGTACAGTCCTCCCCAAGCAGTGGGGAGAGGGACCATGCGGAGCATGGTGGAGGGGCAGCGCGGGCGCCGGCCGACCAGCCACCGTGCACAGCGCCCGAGCCTGACAACCCCGCGCCGCCCCCTCCGACCTCGCTCCGCGAGGCCACCTCCCCCTCGCTGCGCTCCGGGGAGGATTGACGCGGGACAGCGCCTCCCGCCAACTCAGCCCATGACCCTGCCTCCCCTCCCCGCCCAGCCCGCCGACACGCCCTGGCCGACAGACGCCTGGCCCTCCGGCACGGCCCTGCCCGCCGACGTCGCCGCCATCCTCGACGCCGCCTTCACACCGGACGCCGAGACCATCACCGGCCGCACCGACGTCGTGCTGATCGTCCAGGGCGGGCGGATCGTCTATGAGCGCTACGGCGACGGCCTGACCGCCGGCAGCACCTTCCCGTCCTGGTCCAAGGCCAAGAGCATGACCCAGGCGCTGGCCGGGATCCTGGTCGGCGACGGGAAGCTGGACATCCACGCACCCGCGGATGTGCCCGAGTGGCGTCAGACGCCCGATGATCCCCGCGCCGCCATCACCACCGACCAGCTGCTGCGCATGTCGAGCGGGCTGAAGTTCGTCGAGGACTATGTGCCCGGCCACGTCTCCGACGTGATCGAGATGCTGTTCGGCGCGGGCAAGGACGACACCGCCGCCTATGCCGCCGCCCAGCCGCTGGAGCATCCGCCGGGTGAGATCATGAGCTACGCCAGCGGCACGACCAACATCGTCGCCCGCACCCTGACCCGGGCGCTGGGGACCGACGCCGCCGGGTTCGAGGCCTTCATGCGGGCGCGGCTGTTCGAACCGCTGGGCATGACCTCTCCCCTGCCAAAGTTCGACGCGGCCGGGACCTTCATCGGCTCGTCCTTCTGCTTCTGTTCGGCGCGGGACTTCGCCCGGTTCGGGATGCTGTACCTGCGGGACGGGGTGTGGGACGGCGCGCGGCTGCTGCCGGAGGGCTGGGTCGACTACGCCCGCACCCGCACCGCCTCGAAGGATGATCCGGAGGCCCCCTACGGCGCCCACTGGTGGCTGGGCGTCGGCGGGCCGGGCAGTTTCTCGGCCAACGGCTATGACGGCCAGTACACGGTGGTGGTCCCGGACCTGGACCTGGTGCTGGTCCGTCACGGGGCGACGCCGCTGGACCTTAAGGACAACCTCAAGGCCTGGGTCGGCGAGGTCATCGGCGCGATCCGGCGCGGGGCCTGACGCCATGCCGTTCAACGCCGCCCTCGTCGGGACGACCTGGGGACCGCTCGACTGGCCGGTGACGCCGCGCCGGGCCCTGGCCTTCCGCGCCGTGCTGGCGCCGGATGACGCCGAAGCCCTCGACGACGCGGCCGGGCCGCTGGCGATGCTGCCGATGCAGGTGGTGGCGCCCGAATGGGTGCTGGCCCTGGAGTCGCGGGCCGACCCGGCCCAGATCCTGTCGGAGGACGAGGCGCGGCGCGGCGTCCATGCGGTGCAGGACACCCGCTTCCTGCGCCCGGTGCTGGCCGGCGAGACCCTGACCGTGTCGGCGGCGCTGACCGCCGTGCGGAGCAGCCGGGCGGGCGCGGTCGCCACGACCGTCTATGAGAGCCGGGTCGGCGCAGAGCTCGTCGCCGTCTCGACCGCTGTCAGCGTGCTGCGCGGCGTGGCCATCGAGGGGGCCGAGACCCCGGCGTCGGACGACGAAGCCTGGCCCGTCTTCGCGCCGACGGCCGCCGACCCGATCCTGATCGTCACCCCGCGCGGCTTCCCGCACCTCTATTCGGAGTGCGCGGAGATCTGGAACCCGATCCACACCGAGCGCGCGGTAGCCCTGGCCGCCGGCCTGCCGGACATCCTGATCCACGGCACGGCGCTCTGGGCGCTAGCCGGGCTGCGTAGCGCGCCGGCGGGGTCGCGGATCACCCGCCTGGCCGCGCGGTTCCGGTCCCCGGCCTGGGCGGGCGAGGACATGCTGCTGGCGCGCGGCGAGGCGGTCGGCGCGGCCACGCCCTTCCGCCTGACGGCCCCGGACGGCCGTCTGCTGACCGAGGGCTTCGTGGAGGTCGCGGCCTGACCTGTCAGCCCCGGCAGGGCCGCGCGCCCTGGCCGACCACGAACGCCGCCGGCCGCAGATCCCAGTAGTGGTCGTACCCCTCCTGCGCGATCGACGGGGTCGGGTGGCCCAGTTCGGCGGTCATCATACCCGACACGCCGCCGACCATCAGGGCCAGCGACAGGGCGATCCAGGCCAGAGGCCAGCGCGTCGACGGCAGCCAGCCGGTGATCTTGCCATGCAGGAAGGCGATCAGCGGATACAGCACCGCCGCCAGCACGATCATGTTCAGCGTCTGGACGTGCGGCATGTAGACGAACTCGAGCGACATCACCGTCGGCCGCGTGGCGGGAAACGGAAACCCCGTCGCATAGAAGCCGCCGCCGTCGGCGGCCATATCGCAGACCGGGCTCCACCACTTCACGTTCAACGCCGCCTGCGCGACCAGCGCCGCGACCAGGGTCAACAGCGCGGCGGCGTATCGCCGGATGTCCAGCAGCTTCCCCAGCACAAGCCCCTCCCGCACGTGTCGCCGCGCCGCTTGTAGATCACGCCTGTGCAGGAACCGTGGAGCGGCCGGGGGGAAACGAACCCCGACATTCAGTCCGGGACTCTGACGTTCAGGCGCGAACGCCGTCGCCTGCCGCCCAGATCAGCGGCTTCGCGCTCCCGGACAATCAATGACCTGTGTGGCCTTCGCCAACGAGAAGCAGGTCCTCGCCCTGGGCTCCGGCTCGGTCCGGTCACGGTCGCGCGAGCGGAATGTTCCCCTCTTGTTCTCTTTCCGCCAGCCGCTACGGTGGCCGTCAACAAGGGAAGGACAGGACATGGAAGGCCCCACGCCAGGCGCGCCGAGGCAGCGCGTTCGGCTCGACGACCTGCGGCCGGAGCACCGGCGTCTCATCGAGCAGACAGCGGCTGAGGAGATCACCCAATTCGGCGCTGACGGCGATCCCGGGGCCATCGAGCGACTGGCCGCCGCGGGCCGCCTGGCGGACTGGCCGACCGACGAGGGCAGAATCCTGGCCCACCTGGTTTCCGACGCGCAGGTCGAGATCGCCGCCCGGCTCCGGCAGGCCAGGGCGATCCTCTCCCTGTTCGGCGGCCTGGGCCGGGCCCACAAGATGGCGGTGCGCGAGACCGCCGGCTGACCCATGGCGGCGAGACACCAGTTCCTCGGTCCGTCCCTGGGCGAGTCCGGTCGGCTGATCCTGCGCTGCACCCGGTGCGACTACGAGGTCAGCATGTCGGCCACGGTGGCGATCCGGCGCTTCGGGCGGGGCGCGACGCCGCACGGCATCCGCCTGCGGTCGCGCTGCTCGGTCTGCGACAGGACCGACCATATCGCCGTGACCATCCGCTAGGTCCAATCGACATTCAGGGATTCACGGGCCGCGGGATGCGTGATTCATAGGTCTCCGCTTTGGCGGAGGTCTGTGATGGGCGTGAAGCGGTATGAACTGAGCGATGCGCAGTGGGTTCGGATCGAGCCGCTGTT
>JBEIDC010000039.1:0-23752 GCA_040383665.1 Caulobacter sp. | reverse complement strand
TGCCGCAAGAGACCACCGCGTCGACCGAGACCCCGGCCAGAGGCTTGATCCGCTCCAGCGCGCCGATCTCGAAGGTCAGCGGCACCAGGGCCGGCCGCGTCTCGGTGAGCCGCACGCCGAACTGCCGCGCGATCTCGTAGCCCCAGCCGGTGGCCCCCATCTTCGGGATCGACTTGCCGCCGCTGGCCACGACCAGGGCGGCCGGACGCACCACCGCGCCGTCGGACAGGGCGACCTCGAAACCGTCGTCGGTCTTGCTGACCCGGTCCACCGCCGTTCCGAGCCGCAGCTCGACGCCGGCCCGGGCCATCTCGCCGGTCAGCATGGCGATGATCTCGCGGGCCGAGCCGTCGCAGAACAGCTGGCCGAGGGTCTTTTCGTGCCAGGCGATGCCGTGCTCATCGACCATGGCGATGAAGTCGTGCTGCGTGTAGCGCTTCAGCGCCGAGATGCAGAAGCGCGGGTTCTGTGACAGGAAGGCCTGCGGCCGGACGTCCAGGTTCGTGAAATTGCAGCGGCCGCCGCCGGAGATGCGGATCTTCTCGCCCGGGGCCTTGGCGTGGTCGATGATCAGCACCTTGCGGCCGCGCCGCCCGGCCTGGATGGCGCACATCATGCCGGCCGCGCCGGCGCCGACGATCAGGACATCAAAATCGGTCAAGTCAGTCCACGCACCGGCCGGCCGTCGCCTTGCCGTCGATGACCTCGGTCGAACAGCCGCAGACGTCGTTGTCGGCTTCGCAGACGCCGATGGCCCTGGCGCCAGGCTCCGGCATCTCGTCCTCGATCACACAGCGGCCGGAGCACTGCTCACTGTCGGTGCAGGTCTTGCCGGCGTCGGCGTAGTCGAAGATGCAGGCCGGCTTCCGCATGCGACAGATCGGCTTCACCTTGCCGCCGTTGGCGGTGCAGGCGGCGACGTCGACCGACGGCCCGGTCGAGAGCCCCTCGCCCATCGGCGCGCAGGCGGCCAGGGCCAGCAGGATCAGGGCGGCGAAGGCTGTGCGCATGTCAGGACTCCTGGACGGTCGTCGCGGATCGCTCGGCCAGCAGCTTGAGGATCGTATCGGCCGCGGCCTCGGACGGGTCAGGGCCTCCACGGCCCATCTTCGCCAGCGCCTCGTTCTGCGCCTGCGTCTGCCGGGCGCGCAAGACCGGATCGTCAAGGCGCTCCGCGACGGCGGCGGCCAGACGCTCGCCGGTGCACCGGTCCTGGACGAACTCGGGGGCGACAAAGGCCTTGGCGGCGATGTTGAACAGGGTGATCCACAGCGATTTGAACACCAGGGTCAGGATCCTGTGGGTCATGGCCCCGAGGCGGTAGCCCACGACCATCGGAACGCCGGCCAGGGCCAGTTCGGTGGTCACCGTGCCGCTGCAGGCCAGGGCCACCGTCGCGGCCGCGAAGGCGTCGTCCTTCAGCTGCTCGTCGGTGATGACATGCGCGCGATGGGACCAGCCGGCCACCTGGGCGGCGACCGTCTCGGCGACCGTGTTCGCGGCCGGAATGACGATGTGCAGGCCGGGCCGCACGGTCTTCAGCCGCTTCACGGCGTCCTCGAAGGCGGGCAGGACCAGCCGGATCTCGGCCGGACGACTGCCGGGCAGGACCAGCAGGATGTCGTCGTCGTCCGCCGCGCCGATGGCCGCGCGCAGCCGGGCCGGGTCGGCCTTGCTGAAGTCCTTGGCCAGGGCCGGGTTGCCGACGAAGGTGGTCGTCAGGCCCTCTGCCTCGAACCAGGGGGCGTCGAAGCTGTGGATCGACAGCAGGTGGTCCACCGACGCGGCCAGGGTCCTGGCCCGCCCCGGCCGGGTGGCCCAGACCTGGGGGCCGACGTACTTGATCAGCGGCAGGTTCGGGAACGCCTTGCGCAGCGCGTGCGCGACGCGGAGCGTGAAGCCCCAGCTGTCGATCAGTACGGCGACGTCCGGCCTCTCACGCACGGCCAGCGCCGCCGTCTCGGCCACCCGGCGCCGGATGCGAGGATAGGCCGGGATAGCCTCGAAGATGCCGAGGATCGACAGGTCCGCGATGTCGAAGGGGCTCAGAACGCCTTCGGCGGCCATGCGGGAGCCTCCGACGCCCACGAACCGCACATCGTCGCCCAGCCGCGCCTTCAGCGCCCGGGCCAGCCCGGCGCCGAGGCTGTCACCCGACGCTTCGGCCGCCACCAGCATGACCGTCAGGGGGCGGGTCATTCGTCGCGAGGCTCCACGCCGAGGATGAACAGGCCCATTGCGTCGGCCTCCGCGACCGTCTGCTCGCGATCCACCACCAGCAGGCGCCCCGCCTCCCCGACAATCCCGGCCAGCCCGGCGCGCGCCGCGCCCCGGACCGTGGCCACGCCGATGGTCGGCAGGTCGACCCGAACCTCCTGGATGGGCTTGGGCGCCTTGGCCAGCACGCCACGCGGACTTTCAGGCCGCCCACGCACGGCCTCGGGCAACTCGTGCACGCGATGCAGCATGCGGTCGGTGCCTTCCTGGGCCTCTACGGCCAGCACCAGGCCTTCGCAGACAACCGCGCCCTGCCCGATGTCCAGCCGGCCGATGGCGCGGGCGACCGTCAGGGCGCGCTCGATGTCGTCCCG
This sequence comes from Caulobacter sp., assembly GCA_040383665.1. GTDB lineage: Bacteria > Pseudomonadota > Alphaproteobacteria > Caulobacterales > Caulobacteraceae > Caulobacter. Next base: position 21,161 of record JBEIDC010000039.1, on the reverse strand, counting down.
GTGCTCGGCCGACGGCTTGTGCCGCCCCAGCAGACCCAGCGACAGGGTCAGACTGCCGGCGGCCTCGTGCGCGCCCTCGATCTCGAAGCCTTCCTTGCGAAACTCTTCCAGAACCCGGCGGAGCATGGCGTCATCGCCCTGGCGCGCGGCGGCGATGACGCCTGGCAGGGCGGCCATGCCGCGCATGTCGGGCTTGAGCTTGCCGAAGTCCGGACGGGCGACGTTTCCGGCGAAACAGACCGTCTCGCAGGCTTCGCGACGCAGGGCCTTGAAACACTTGCCCAGCTCGGCCAGCCCGATGTCCTCGGACGGATGGTCCGCCGTGCCGTCGTCGGCGAATCCGCGCAGCCGGATCACGAAATAGGGCCGGCCGGCCGCCCGGCAGCGCTGGGCGATCTCGGCGGGCAGGCCGCCGCCGCCGGCGATGAGCCCCAATTTGCGCACCGTCACATCTCGCGATGCGGCAGGCACAGCGGCCGCGTGGCGTCGACGCGGATGAACTCGAGGATCTCGACGATCTCCGGGACATGGGCATAGCCCTCGGCCACGTCGTCCAACCGCTCCTGGAAGGTGCCCTCATCGGCGAACAGAAGCCGGTAGGCGGCGCGCAGAACGGCGATCTGCTCGCGCGTGAAGCCGCGACGCTTGAGGCCGATCAGGTTGAGCCCCTCGAGGTGGGCGTGATTTCCCCAGACCGAGCCGTAGGGGATCACGTCCTTGGTCACAATGCCGCCGCCCCCGACAAAGGCATAGCGGCCGACGCGGGTGAACTGGTGGATGGCCGCCAGACCGCCCAGGAAGACAAAGTCACTGACCGTCACATGGCCGCCGACCGCGACGCTGGGGGCCATGATGACCTTGTCGCCGATGATGCAGTCGTGGCCGATGTGGGTGCTGACCATGAACAGTCCGTCGTCGCCGACCGTCGTCACGCCGCGACCGCCCGCCGTGCCGGCGTGAACCGTCACATGCTCGCGGAAGACGTTGCGCGCGCCGACGACGACCCGGGTGGGCTCGCCCCGGTGGGCGCTGTGCTGCGGCGCGCCGCCGAGGCAGGCGAACGGGTGCAGGACACAGTCCTCGCCGACCTCGGTGACGCCCTCGACGATGGCGTGGGACAGCAGCCGGACGCCCCTGGCGAGGGTCACGTCCGGACCGACCATGCAGAACGGGCCGATCTCGACGCTGTCGTCCAGCCTGGCCTTCGGATCGACGATGGCGGTGGGATGGATGCGGGCCACTAGGTGTTGTCGCCCTTCATCGCCGCGAACTCGCACTCGGCGGCGAGCTTGTCGTTGACGAACGCCTTGCCGGCGAACTTGAAAACGTCGCCGCGGGCGCGGGTGACCACCACCGGCATCCGCAGCGTGTCGCCAGGCCGCACCGGACGGCGGAAGCGGGCGCCGTCGACGGACATGAAGAAGATCGCCGTCTTCGTGATGTCCACGTCCAGGGTCTTGGACATCATCAGCGCGCCGGTCTGGGCGATCGCCTCGACGATCATCACGCCCGGCATCACCGGATTGCCCGGGAAGTGTCCCTGGAAGTAGGGCTCGTTGAAGGTGACGTGCTTGATGCCCACAATGGAGGTGTGGGCGATGTAGTCCTCCGCGCGATCGACCATCAGGAACGGATAGCGGTGCGGCAGGCGCTGCAGGATCTCGTCAAAGGTGATGGCGACACCGGTCGCGGTTTCCTCGGTCATGCCTTGTCTTCCTTGGTCGGGCGGGTGCTCTTGGCCAGCCATGCGGTCTGTCGCAGCCAGGCCTTCATCGGTTGGGCGGGAAACCCGCCCCAGGTTTCTCCGGCCGGTACGTGACGAAACACGCCGGAGCCGGCTCCGAGGCGGGCGCCGGCCCCGATGTCGACGTGATCGGCGATGCCGACCCGGCCGCCCATGGCCACGCCGTCGCCAACGGTGACGGTGCCCGAAAGGCCGGAATAGGCCGCCATCACGCAATTGCGGCCAAGCCGGGCGCTGTGACCAATGTGGGTCAGATTGTCGAGCTTGCTGTTCTCGCCGACGACGGTGTCCTCCCAGGCGCCGCGGTCGATGCAGCAGTTGGCGCCGAGCGTCACACCGTCCTGCAGGATCACGCGGCCCAGCTGGGGCACGTCGATGACCCCGGCCTCCCCGCCGGTCGCGCCGAACCCGGCCTCTCCGACCCGCGAACCGGCGTAGATCTGGACCCGGTCGCCGACCAGGGCGAAGAGCACGCTGGCGTTCGCGCCGATGGTGCAGTCGCGGCCGATGGCGACGCCCGGTCCAATCACGACGTTGGGATCGAGACGGGTCCCCCGGCCGATCCGGGCGTCCGGTCCGATCACCACGCCCGGCGAGATCTGAACCCCGTCCTCGATCACGGCGGTCGGGTGAATGGCGGGCGCGCCGGGCTCATAGCCGCGGGGCGCGTGCAGCAGGCCGGCGGCGGCCGACCAGGCGGCGTGCGGCCGTCGGGCGACGACGGCGATGCATCCCGCCGGAACATCGCTGACGAAGGGCTCGGCCACCAGCACCGCGCCGGCGCGGGTCTCCCGCAGGGCCGGAAGATACTTGCGGTCACCCAGGAAGGCGATGTCGCCGGGTCCGGCGCGATCGAGCGGCGCGGCGGCGCTCACCAAAAGATCGGCCCGCTGCCCCGGCGCGACCTCTGCGCCCAGGGCGACGATGAGGTCGGCCAGCGCAAGCGGGCCTCTGTTCAGATAGAATCGCGGGTCAGGCATGACGTCCTCGCACGGACCCGCGATATCCCGAGTCGCAAGCTCAGGGCTTGGGCTTCGGCGCCGCGGCGGCGGCGACCGGAGCGGCCGGAGCGGCCGGGGCCGGAGTGTCCAGACGCTCGCGGTTGAAGGCCAGGGTCTTGATCTTGGCGTTCAGGCCCGTGACCACCTGGTCGGTGATGTCCATCTGCGGATTGCCGGTGACGACAGCGCCGGTCAGCAGCACCGAGCAACCCCGCGCCTGGTAGGTGGAGATGACCACCGGGCTCATTTCCTGCTCGATACGGTCCAGAGCCTTGCCGCGGGTGGCCTGCAGCTCGCGCTGGCGCAGGTCCAGCTTGCGGGCCAGGGCGTTGCGGCGGATCGTCAGCTGCGAAGCCCGCTGCTCGGCGGCGTCCTGGGTCATGGTCGCGCGGGCGCGGTCAAAACCCTGGATGTCGGTCGACAGGGTCTTTTCGTCGTTGGTGAGCTCGACCTCGACTTCCTTGGCGATGACGTTGATCCGGGCCGCGACGGCCTTGCCGACGTCAGACGACGCCAGGGCGCGGTCGAAGTTGTAGAAGCAGACGCCCGGCACTGCGGCGCCGTGACGGATCGGCGCGGGCGCCGCAGCGGCGGCGGGCGCCGTCTGGGCCGAGGCCGAGGACGCGAAAACGGCGAAGGCGGTCGCAAAGGCGCCCGCGACCGCGATGGTCTTCTTGAAAGTCATGAGAGTCCTAGAACCTTGTGGAGGTTGAGAAGCGGAACGTTTCCGTCTTGTCGTAGTCTTCTTTGGCCAGAATTTGGCTGAAGTCGAAACGAATCGGTCCCATCGGGGACCGCCAGAAGACCGAAAGGCCCGCGGAGGCCCGCAGGCTCAGGTCGTCGCGGACGCAGAGCTCGGTCCCGGTTCCGCAGGTGGCGGCGATCCCGCCGTTGACATCGACCTTGTCGACATCGTCCAGCATCCCCACCGTACCGAAGTCGGTGAAGAGCGCGGCCTTGATGCCGTACTGTTCCGGAAGGAAGGTCGGAACGGTCAGTTCAACGGTGCCGATCGCGTAGGCCTTGCCGCCGAGGGCGTCTTCACGGTCCGTCTCGCGAGGACCGATGCCGGCGACCTCGAAGCCGCGGAAGCTGTTGCCGCCCTTGTAGAACCGGTCGTTGATGCGAACGCTGTCGCCGCCCCAGCCGTCGATGTAGCCGGCGGTGCCGCTGACGCTGAGGATAAAGTCCTTGTTGAAGCCATGGTACCAGCCGCCCGAGAACTCGGTCCGCAGGTAGTTCACGTCGCCGCCGACACCGGCCAGATCCTGGCTCAGGTCAACGAAGAAGCCGCGCGTGGGCTTGATCGCGTCATTGCGGCGGTCGACGCGGATGCCGAAGCCGACCAGCGAGGTGACGTAGGCGCCGCGCTGCGAGCAGAGGGCCGGAGACAGGACCAGCGCGCCGGGATCGCAGAGGAAATCGTCGATGATCACCTCGTCCGACCGCAGCGTGTAGCGCAGCGACATCGAGGCGTTCTGGGTCAGCGGGAAGCCCAGTCGCACGCCGCCGCCGATCGAAGCGGTGTCGAACGAGGTCTGGCTGCTGAAATTGTACCGGTATGAGTACAGATCGAGCCCGGCGCGCAGGTCGCGCCCCAGGAAGCGCGGCTCGGTGAACGAGAAGTCGATCTGCTGACGCAGCGAACCCACCGAAACCCGCGCCCGAACGTTCTGGCCGCGGCCGCGGAAGTTGCGCTCGCTGATGCCCAGGTCGATGACCAGCTGATCGATCGAGCTGTAGCCGGCGCTGAAGGACAGTTCGCCCGTCGGCTGCTCCTCGACCTGCACCCGCAGCGCGGTGCGGTCAGGCTGGCCGCTGGGGACCTCCTCGATCGTCACGTCCTTGAAGAAGCCGAGCGAGCGGATCTGGTTGCGCGACCGATCAACGAGAACGCGGTTGTAGGCGTCGCCCTCGGACAGGTTCAGCTCACGCCGGACCACATAGTCCAGCGTGCGGGTGTTGCCGACGATGTCGATGCGATCAATGTAGACGCGCGGCCCCTCGCGAACCTGGAAGGTCACGTCGACGGTGCGCGCTTCACGGTTGGCCACGTAGCGCGGGCGGACATCGACGAACGCGAACCCGGCGGCGCCGGCGGCGAAGGTCAGGGCGTCCGTTGCCTGTTCGATCGACTCGTCCTGGTAGAGCTCTCCCTCCCGAACGGGCAGCAGCTGGGCCAGAACCGTGCCGTCGAGCTTCTTGAGCTCGGTGTCCACAGTCAGCTTGCCGAACTTGTACCGCGGACCTTCCTCCACCGTGTAGGTGATGACAAAGCCGTTCTTGTTCGGCGCCAGCTCGGCGATCGCGGAGATCACCCGGAAGTCGTAGTAGCCCTTGTTGCGGTAGAATTTCCGCAGCTGTTCCTTGTCGTACTCGATCCGGTCGGGATCGTAGTTGGCGTTGTTCGACAGGAATTTGTACCAGTGGCTCTCCTCGGTGACGATGGCGTCGGCCAGGTCGCCGTCGGAGAACTCGCTGTTGCCCAGGAAGTTGAGCGAGAGCACGCCGCTCTTGGGGCCTTCCTCGATCTTGAAGATCAGATCGATCCGCTTCTGCGGCAGCTCGACGATCTGCGGCGTCACCGTGACGCCGATCCGGCCCGAGCGCCGGTAGAGCTCGATGATCCGCTGGACGTCGCCCTGGACCTTGGCGCGGGTGAAGATGCCGCGCGGACGGATGGTGACCTCGTCCTTGAGCTTGTCTTCCTTGAGCCCCTGGTTCCCCTCGAAGATCACGCGGTTGATGATCGGGTTCTCGACCACGCGCACCAGCAGGTCGCCGTTGGCCTGCAGGTCGATCTTGACGTCCGAGAACAGATCGGTGCGGAACAGGGTCTTCAGCGCTACGTCAATGCGCGAGGGATCGACCGTGTCGCCGGGCGCAATGGGCAGGTAGGACATAACCGTCCCCGCCTCGATGCGCTCGTTGCCCTGGACCGTAATGCGTTGAACGACGCCTGACTGTACCTGCGCCACCGCCGTTCCCGGGACGGCGAACGGCGCCACCCCGGCAAGGAGAGCGAAACCGGAGACGATCGCGGCGCTACGCGCCCGGTACTGCTTCATCATATCTGCCATCGGCGGTCGGCGGGTGCTCACGAGAACAGACCGCCGAGGAAATTGAACAGGTCGTAGCGCTGCAGGTCGTTCCAGCCCGCGAACAGCATGAATCCCAACAGCAAGGCAAGACCAAGGCGATAGCCGACGGCCTGAACACTCGCGGCCAGTGGCCGACGCGCCACGGCTTCATAGGCGTAAAACAGCAGGTGTCCACCATCCAGAACCGGGATCGGAAGCAGATTGAGGAAACCGACGCTCACCGAGATCAGCGCCACGATGAGCAACAGGTTGGCCGTCAGGTTGACCGCGGCCTCCGGAGCGCTGCTGGAGCCCTCGACGCTGGCCTTGGCCACGCCATCGGAAACCTTGGCGATTCCGATGACGCCGCTGATCTGGTCGGCGGATATCCGCCCGGTGACCAGGCGTCCCAGATAGTCGAATGTTGTGCCGATCAGGCCGACGGTGCGGGTGACGCCGAGGCCGGCGGCTTCCAGCGGATTGTAGCGGACCCATTCGCCCGGGCCGGACTCGAGACCCAGACGCCCGATCTTGTGGCGTCCGGCGATCTTGTCTTCCACGACGACTGTGACCGGGGTCGCCACCAGGGTCACATCCCGCGCGCCGCGCTCGACCACGAAGGTGATCGGGTCACCGGGCCGCAGCGACACGTACTGCTGCACCTGGCGGAAGTCGCGGACGGCCTGCCCGTCCATGGAGCGCAGCTGGTCGCCGGCCACGAACCCGGCCTTGTCTCCTGCCCCGCCCGGCGCCACGCCGGCGACCACGGCCGGGGTGCGCGCCTCGCCGAACACGGCCAGCAGGAGCGTGAACAGGACCGCTGAGAGGACGAAATTGGCCATAGGCCCGGCGGCGGTGATGATCGCCCGCTGCCACACCGGCTTGAAATGGAAGAACCGCTGGACCGCGGCGGGGTCGTTGTGCGCCAGGATCTTCTGCTTCATCGCCTCAAGGTCGGCGCCGTCGGGCACCGTGCTGGCGGCGTTGTCATCGCCGGCGAAGCGCACGTAGCCGCCCAGCGGAATCCAGCCGATCCGCCACTCGACATCACGCTTGTCGCGCCATTTGAAGATCGCGCGGCCGAAGCCGATCGAGAAGCAATCGATCACGGTGCCGAGGCCCGCGCCGCCCAGTAGTGTCCCAGTTCGTGAACCGTGACGACGAACGTCAGGACGAACAGAAACGGCAATATCCACGACACAAGGTCAGGCATCGACGCAGATTACTCCCTAACGATCACTGGGGGCGCTGACGCCGGGAAAGCGCATCGACCGCCACGCGGCGAGCGCTCGCATCGACCATCATCGCCACGTCCAGAGCATCGCCCCCCGCGCTGGCCGACAGGTCCCCCACACCATTCATGCGGTCGAGGGTTTCCGACACCAGCGGTGCAATATCGAGAAAGCCGATCTTGCGGTCAAGGAAGGCGGCGACCGCGACCTCGTTTGCGGCGTTCATGGCGGCGGGCGCGCCGCCTCCTGCCCGGAGCGCGGCCCGGGCCAGATCGATGGCCGGGAACCGCTCGCCGTCCGGCGCCTCGAAGGTCAGCTGGCCGATTTTCGGCAGATCCAGCGGCTCCGCGGGCCATGGCAGCCGGTCGGGCCAGGCCCAGGCGCAGGCGATCGGCGCCTTCATGTCCGGCGGCCCCATCTGCGCCAGGGTCGAGCCGTCCGAGTACTCGACCATGCTGTGGATCACCGACTGGGGGTGAGTGACGACATCGATCCGCTCGGGCGGGGTGGCGAACAGGTAGGACGCCTCCACCATCTCAAGGCCCTTGTTCATCATCGTGGCGGAATCGACCGAGATCTTGGCGCCCATGCTCCAGTTCGGGTGGGCGATGGCCTGTTCCGGCGTCGCAGCGGCCATCTGCGCCGCGGTCCAGGTGCGGAAGGGACCGCCCGAAGCGGTCAGAATCAGGCGCGCGACCCGGTGCAGGCAGTCGGGCTGCAGCACCTGGAAGATGGCGGAGTGCTCCGAATCGACAGGGATCACGCCGCCGCCCGCAGCCCTGGCCGCGTCCAGAAGCGCCGGTCCGCAGCAGACGAGGCTCTCCTTGTTGGCCAGGGCGATGATGGCCCCGCGCCGCGCCGCGGCCATGGTCGGCGCCAGGCCGGCGGCGCCGACGATGGCAGACATCACCCACTGGGCGTCCATGTCCGCCGCGTCGCGAACCGCTGCGTCGCCGGCGGCCGCCGCGATGCCCGACCCGGCCAGCCGGTCACGCAGCTCCGGCAGCAGAGCCTCCTCCTGGATGACCGCGACCCGCGGACGCCAGGTCAGCGCCTGTTCGGCCAGTCGCGCGACATTGCGCCCGGCGGTCAGGGCGAGGATGTCGACCGGCGCGCCGGACTTGGCGAACAGGTCCAGCGTCGATACGCCGATCGAGCCGGTGGATCCCAGGACAGTGACGGTGCGCAGGCTCAACGGATCCAGCCCCAATGGTCGACCACCCGGGCCGCGGCGATGACGATGGTTGCGAACAGAAGCCCGTCGACCCGATCCAGCAGCCCGCCGTGGCCCGGAATCAGGTCGCCCGAATCCTTGACCCCGAAACGGCGCTTCAGCATCGACTCCCAGAGGTCCCCGGCCATGGTCGCCAGGCCGCCCACCAGCCCGACGAGAGCGGCGGCGTACCATTCGATGTCCAGCGGAGTCACGGCGGCGAAGGCGATCGCCGCCGCCACCGAGCCGGCCACGCCGCCGAAGAAGCCGGACCAGGTCTTGTTGGGCGAGAAGCGCGGCCAGAGCTTGGGCCCCTTGAGCAGGCTGCCAACGAGAAAGGCGAAGATGTCGGCGGCCCAGGTGACCACGAACAGCAGCAGCATCCAGGCCACGCCCTGCGACATCGACCAGCTGAAGGTCTCGCCCGAGGGATTGCGCAGCCAGACCATCGCGATACAGGCCGGGGCGATGTAGATGACGCCATAGGCCGCGTCGGCGGCCCGCTCGACCTTGTGGCGGGTGATGAAGGCGGCGATCAGCGCCCCGCCGATCATCAGGGCCCATGCGCTTCTGTACCAGCCGACCTGGGCGGCGAAGACGGCGGCCAGCACGGCCACGGTTATGGTCACCGCGATCTCGGCCGGGGCCTCCGGGGTGCTCATCTTGCCCCACTCGACCGCCATCAGGCCGATGGCGACGGCGATCATCAGCAGGAAGGGGCCGCCGCCGTACCAGATCGCGCCGAGCACGGCCGGGATCAGCAACGTGGCGGATGCGGCCCGGACGGCAAGATTGCTCCAGTCGAACTCCCTACCCTGTGGCGAGGACGTCATCAGACGCTGCTCCGCCGTATCGCCGCTCACGGGCCGCATACTCTGCGATGGCGGATTCAAGGTGCTCGGGTCCGTAGTCCGGCCAGTAGACGTCCTGGAAGACCAGTTCGGCGTAGGCGCACTCCCAGAGCAGGAAGTTGGAGAGGCGGCGTTCGCCGCTGGTGCGGACGATGAGGTCGGGAGCCGGGGCCCCGCTCGTCGACAGGTAGGACCCGAACACCGTCTCGTCGAGGTCGGCGGCCCGGGCCTCGCCCCGTTCGACCGCCTCGGCGAACCTGCGCGCCGCATCGACCAGGTCGCCCTGCCCGCCGTAGTTGAAGGCGACCTGCAGCAGGAAGCGGCTGTTGTGGGCCGTGCGGCGCTCGGCCCGTTCGATGATTTCCAGAATGTCCGGCTTGAGACCGGCGCGTCGGCCCAGGATCCGCACCCGCACGCCTTCGCGATGCAGGCGGTCCAGGTCGCTTTCGACATAGGACTTGAGCAGGTTCATCAGCTCGGAGACTTCCGCCACCGGCCGACGCCAGTTCTCCGTCGAGAAGCCGAACACGGTCAGGATGCCGACGCCGTGGTCCGGCGCGCTCTCGACCACGCGCTTGAGCGCCTTCACGCCTTCGCGATGACCGAAGGTGCGGGGCAGGCCGCGTTTTTTGGCCCAGCGCCCGTTGCCATCCATGATGATGGCGACATGCAGAGGCCCGTCCTTCGGCGTCATCGCCACTCCCCTAGTCCAGCCGGGACCTACCCCGTCCAAGGCTGGATCAAACCTGCATGATCTCTTGTTCTTTGGTTTTCAAGGTCTCGTCGATGCGCTTCACCGCCTCGTCCGTGAACTTCTGAATCTCGGTTTCCATCCGCTTCAGCTCGTCCTGGGTGATGACCGCGTCCTTCTCGGCCTTCTTCAGGTCGTCGTTGGCGTCACGGCGGACGTTGCGGACGGCGATCTTCTGACTTTCGGCGTATTTCCCGGCGATCTTCACCAGATCCTTGCGGCGCTCCTCGGTCAGCGGCGGGATCGGAATGCGCAGGTTCTGACCTTCGACGACCGGGTTCAGGCCCAGCCCGGAGTTGCGGATCGCCTTCTCCACCGAGACCACAAGGGCGCGGTCCCAGATGCTGACGCTGATCGAGCGCGGCTCGGGGACGCTGACGGACCCGACCTGGGTCAGGGGCGTGGTCGAGCCGTAGGCGTCGACCATGATCTGGTCGAGCAGGCTGGCCGACGCCCGCCCGGTGCGCAGCGACGCGAACTCTTCTTTCAGGGCGGCGACGGCCTTGTCCATCCGTCCCTTGTAGTTCGCCAGCACCGGCTTTTCGGTCGAGGCCCTGTGCAGATTCCTTCTTCTTATTCGTCTTCAGCAATGACGGTGTGGACGCCTTCGCCCTTGATCACCTTCATCAGATTGCCGCGCTCGCGAATGGAAAACACCACGATGGGGATTCCGTTTTCGCGCATCAGGCTGATGGCGGAGGCGTCCATGACCTTCAGGTCCCTGGCCAGCACGTCGTGATAGGTCAGGCGGTCGTAGCGGGTCGCCGAGGGGTCCTTCTTGGGGTCGGCGGTATAGACGCCGTCGACGCTGGTGCCCTTGAACAGGGCGTCGCACTTCATTTCGGCCGCGCGCAGGGCCGCCCCGCTGTCGGTGGTGAAGAACGGATTGCCGGTGCCGGCGGCGAAAATCACCACCCGCCCCTTCTCGATGTGGCGCTCGGCGCGACGGCGGATCAGCGGCTCGCAGACGGTCGGCATCGGGATGGCGGACTGAACGCGGGTGGAAACGCCGATGTGCTCGAGCGCGTCCTGCATGGCCAGGGCGTTCATCACGGTGGCCAGCATGCCCATGTAGTCGGCGTTGGCCCGGTCCATGCCCCTGGCCGCCCCGGCCAGGCCGCGGAAGATGTTGCCGCCGCCGATCACCAGACACAGCTCCACGCCGGCCTCGGCGATCTGCTTGATGTCCTGCGCGACCGCCGCCACCGTCCCCATGTCGATGCCGAAGGGCGTGTCGCCCATCAGGACCTCGCCGGAGACCTTCAGAAGAATTCTCTTGTAGGGCATGGCGCTCATCGGGCGGCAGTTACTCGCGAGTCGGGAAAGCTGGGAGACCATAGACCAAGGGCGCGCCCGGCGTGAACCGGACGCGCCCCATTTGGACGGTCAGACGACGGGATCAGTTCCCGCCGGTCATCGAGGCGACTTCGGCGGCGAAGTCGCTTTCCTTCTTTTCGACGCCTTCGCCCAGGGCGAGACGAACGAAGCCGGTCATATTGATCGGCGCGCCCAGTTCCTTGCCGCTGGCGGCGATCAGGGCCTTGATCGTCTGGTCCGGGTTCATAACGAAGGGCTGCTCGAGCAGCACGACTTCACGCTGGAACTTGGAGATCTGGCCGTCGACGATCTTGTCGATCATGTTGTCCGGCCGGCCCTGTTCCTTGGCTTTCTCGACGAGGATCGCGCGTTCCTTGGCGACGGCCGCCGGATCCAGGTCCTCGGAGGACAGGGACAGCGGATTGGTCGCCGCCACGTGCATGGCGATCTTGCGGCCGAGTTCCTGCATCGCGGCCTGGTCGGCGGCGCCTTCCAGAGCCACGAGCACGCCCAGCTTGCCCACTTCCGGCGCGACCGCGTTGTGCACGTAGGCCGAGACGGAGCCTTCGGCGACGCTCAGCTTCGCGGTGCGGCGCACGGCCATGTTCTCACCGATGGTGGCGATGAGGTTGGTGACCAGCATCTGGACCTCTTCACCGTCGGCGGTCCTTGCCGCGCGAACGGCCTCGACGTTGTCGCCGGTCTCGAGCGCGACGGCCGCGACCTTGCGGGCGACGCCCTGGAAGGTCTCGTTGCGGCCGACGAAGTCGGTCTCGGCGTTGAGCTCGATGACCGCGCCGGTCATGCCCTTGCCGTCCTTGCGCAGGGCCACGGCCACGACGCCTTCGGCGGCGACGCGGTCGGCCTTCTTGCCGGCCTGGCTCAGGCCCTTGGTGCGCAGCCAGTCGGTGGCCGCTTCGAAGTCGCCGTTGTTTTCGGTCAGCGCCTTCTTGCAGTCCATCATGCCGGCGCCGGTCTTCTCGCGCAGGTCCTTGACCAGCGCAGCGGTGATCTCCGCCATAGGTATGTCCTCCTGAATTAGGGACGTATCGGATAGGGGTGCAGCCGGGCGTTACCGCCCGGCTGCGAAGGGGATGTGAAGCTCACGCCCGCCTGGGCGGGCGGGACGTCAGCCGGCGGCCGGTTCCTCGGCGGCGGCGGAGGCCGTCGCTTCGGGTTCAGCCTGGGCTTCGGCCGGAGCCGCTTCGGGGGCCGCGGCGGCCTCCGGTTCGGCGGCGGCTTCAGCGGCGGGAGCGGGCTCCGGCGTCATCTCTCGGGCCAGCATCGGCTCGACCGGGTTGATCGAGGCGCCGATATCGACGCCCGAGGCGACGGCGCCGGCGGCCATGCCGTCCAGAACCGAATCGGCGATCAGGTCGACGTAAAGCTGGATGGCGCGGGCGGCGTCATCATTGCCCGGGATCGGGTAGGTGATGCCGTCCGGATCGCAGTTGGTGTCCAGGATCGCGATGACCGGGATGTTCAGCTTGCGGGCCTCGAGGATCGCGATCGCTTCCTTGTTGGTGTCGATCACGAACATGATGTCGGGGATGCCGCCCATGTTCTTGATGCCGCCGAGGCTGAGCTCGAGCTTGTCGCGCTCGCGGTTCAGGGTCAGCAGTTCCTTCTTGGTGCGGCCGCCGCTCTCACCGCCGTCGAGGATGCCTTCCAGCTCGCGCAGGCGGGCGATCGAGCCGGAGATGGTGCGCCAGTTGGTCAGGGTGCCGCCGAGCCAGCGGTGGTTGACGTAGTACTGGGCGCAGCGCTTGGCGGCCGCGGCCACCGGGTCCGACGCCTGGCGCTTGGTGCCGACGAACAGCACGCGACCACCGGCGGCCGCGACTTCGCGGACCTTCACCAGGGCCTGGTGCAGCAGCGGGATCGACTGCGACAGGTCGATGATGTGGATGTTCGAGCGCGAGCCGAAAATGTAGCGGTCCATCTTCGGGTTCCAGCGGTGGGTCTGGTGTCCGAAGTGGGCGCCGGCTTCGAGCAGCTGACGCATGGAGTATTCAGGGAGAGCCATCGGTCTCTTTTATCCTTTTTCCGGTTGTCGCCTCCGCGGACAAACCCCCAGAAAACTCAATGAGTGACCTGGGGACCGGAACGGACTGAAACGGGATGTCTCCCCGAAGCAGCCGAACGTCCGCGTGCGTGATGGCGGCGCATGTATGCGGAATGGTCGGCAAAAGCAAGGGGATGGCGCCCGTCAGCGCCCTCCCTCCCCCTTGTGGGGAGGGACCGGTCCGCGCAGCGGACCAGGGTGGGGCAAGGGGTGGCCGCTGTCTGAGTCAGGTGAGAATCGCGGCTTGCCCCACCCGTCTCGTCTCGCTGCGCTCGCCGAGCCACCCTCCCCACAAGGGGGAGGGAGACTGGAGACACGGCTTCGCCGCCTCACGCGCTCATACCTGTGAAGGTTGGGGAGGTGGTGCGGAGCGCTCCGGTCTTGCCCGGATGTCTGTTTGGGGCAGGCTTTGCAAGAATGGGAAGACCTTTGCGCTCCGCGAAGTCCATTTTCCGAGAAGTCCGGTAGGCAGCCCTGTTCGGGCTTAGCCGGGATCCTCCTCGACGGGCGGGTGGAGCCGCATCCGCTCCATCCCCGGACCGGATGAGTAACCCCCTCATCCCTGTCCCCGTTCGAACCTCATCCCCGTCGCCGCAAGGGTGCTGGCCGAGCGCCCTCCCCATGCGACGGGAACGATAGGAAGCATACGGGCGCGGAACTGGAGGGGGATAAGATCAATCTATCCCCCCATTTTTCTCCGCTCATCCTCGCGGATGCGAGGACCCAGGTCTGCGGCCAACGCTACCAGGGCAAGGGATTGCGGGCGGCCAGACCGCGAAGATGCGTGCACGTTCAACAAAGCCTGGGTCCTCGCATCCGCGAGGATGAGCGGGGATTTTTGAGGGCGGCGCATCCCTCCAACGCTCTCCGAACGGTCCCTCTGCCCGTGAACAGGATGACCAGAGTGCGCCGCGCGCCCTCCCCCGGCGCTCGGACACGCGGTATGACACCGGGAGCATCATGGAGATCCGCATGCAGCCGGACACGACAAGGCGAGGCGCGCTGCTCGGACTCGGCGCCGCAGCGCTGGCCTCCCCGGGGGTTGCGAAGGCCGGGCGCCCCGCCCCGGTGGTGGCCACCACCCACGGCCGCGTGCGCGGCGCCCGCCACGACGGCGTCCTGGTCTTCAAGGGCGTCCGCTACGGCGCCGACACCGGTCCGCGGCGCTTCCAGCCGCCGGCCTCCCCGAACCCCTGGAGCGACATCCAGGACGCCCTCGTCTTCGGGCCCGGCTCGCCCCAGCGCGGTCTGGGCGCCGACGGCCCCACCGCCGAGGACTGCCTGTTTCTCAACATCTGGACGCCGGGGGCCGATCAGGCCCTCCGCCCGGTGATGGTCTACATCCACGGCGGGGCCTACAGCGCAGGGTCCGGCTCCAGTCCGCTCTATGAGGGAACCCGCCTGGCCACGCGCGGCGACGTCGTCGTGGTGACGCTGAACCACCGACTGGGCGCCCTGGGCTATCTGTCGCTCGGACGTCTGGGAGAGCCCCGCTTCGCCGACAGCGGCAACGCCGGTCAGCTGGACCTGGTGCTGGCGCTGCAATGGGTGCGCCACAACATCACCGCCTTCGGGGGAGACCCCGGCAAGGTGACGGTCTTCGGCCAGTCCGGCGGCGGGGCCAAGATCGCCACCCTGATGGCCATGCCGGCCGCCCGGGGTCTGTTCCATCGCGCCGCGACGATGAGCGGCCAGCAGGTAACGGCGTCGGGCCCCCTCAATGCCGAACGGCGCGCCAGAACCTTCCTCGAGGCGCTGAAGGCGACGCCTGACCAGCTGGCCGGCCTGCCCGTCGAGGCGCTGATCGACGCCGCCGGCGCGCGCGACCCCATCCTGCCGACCGGCTCGCTCTACTTCGGGCCGGTGCTCGACGACCGGTCGCTGACCCGCCACCCGTTCTGGCCGGACGCGCCGCCGCAGTCGGCCGACATTCCGATGATCATCGGCAACACCAAAGACGAGACCCGCGCCTTCCTCGGCGGCGACGAACGCAACCATCGCCTGACCTGGGACGAGCTTCCGGCGCGGCTCGGTCCGGAGCTGCGGGTCGACATCAGTCCCGAGACGGTGGTGACCGGGTATCGCGCCCTCTACCCCGCCTGGACGCCCAGCCAGGTGTTCTTCGCCGCCAGCACAGCCTCGCGGTCCTGGCGCGCGGCCGTCATCGAGGCCGAGGCCCGGGCGCGGCAGGGCAGCCCCGCCTTTGTCTACCAGCTGGACTGGCAGGCCCCGAGCGGCGCCGGGGCTCCGCATACGCTCGACATTCCGCTGGTGTTCGGGACCCTGGACGCAGCGGGCTCGATCACCGGCACGGCGACCGACGCCCGCGCGGTCTCGGAGGCGATGCAGGACGCCTTCATCGCCTTCGCCCGTCACGGCCGGCCCGACCATGCCGCGCTCCCGGCCTGGGCGCCCTACGACCTGCCCGCCCGCCGGACAATGATCTTCGACACGCCGTGCCGCATGGCCGACGACCCGCGCGGCCGGGAGCGAGAGCTGTTCGCGCGCGTCCCCTACATCCAGCCGGGAACCTAGAGGGGACAGCCGACGCTCACTCGTCCGTTATGGCCCTACCAGTTCGGGCCACCCATGCGCGGTGAGGGCGTACCCTCCGCACGGTCGCGCCGTGTTCCTCCTTCGAAGGCCGCGTTCATGGGTGGTCCGACCAAGTCGGACCATGACGACAAAGGATGGCGGGTGACCGCAGACCTCAGGTCCCCCGCGCCTTGGCCCCGGCGTCCAGCAGCTCCGGCCGCCGGGGCGACATGTCGTCGAGATTCCAGTCCGCCTCGACGAAGGGACGGCTGGTCGGCTTCTGGACCGGATAGCCGTGGAGGTCGTTCTCCGAGTCGATGATCTTGCCGCGCCCCTCGGCGACGTCGGAGATCAGCTGCACGTCGAGCGCGTCGCGGTCCCAGGGACGGGCGCCGGCGCTCGACAGGACCCAGCGCTGCACCTGGTTCGACGGCAGGGCCGTCAGGCCGGTCGGCCAGAACGGCGGCTTCTTCAGCATGATCATCTTTGCCGGCGTGGTCGTGTAGCGGCCGAACATCGGCAGCGGCGCGCCCCACCGGTCGACGGCGAGGTTGTCGACGCCGTACCACTCCAGATCGCCGTCGCCGCCGAGCATCATGAAGGGCAGACCCTCGGGGGTGTCCTGGCCGCCGCGCAGCACGTTGCCGACAGCGACGATGCGGCCGACCTGCCAGGCTTCCTTGCCCCACTCCTCGGCCATCAGGTTGTAATGCACCGCACGCTGGCCGGGGTTGAAGATCAGGTTATTGACCATCACCCCCCAGACGCCGCCCTTGAACATCGGATTGCGCTCGTAATTGTGGGCGTAGAGGTTCCCCCAGATCAGGATGCCGGTGACGTTGTCGTGGACCAAAGTTCCCTTCGAGTGCTCGATCTTGGCGTGGGTCGAGTACCGCAGGCTCTCGGCGATGATGTTCTGGGAGAAGGTGATGTTGCGCGAGGTGCCGGCCCGCCATTCCTCCGGCGTCTTGCCCACGAACCGCGGCCCCGAGGCCGACAGGTTCTCGTCGGCGCCCCAGGTCAGGGAGCAGTGGTCGACGATGATGTTGTAGCTGATCCCCTGGGTGGAGATGCTGTCGAAGTCCTTGCCCGACTTCTTCGGAAAGCCCGCTTCGCCGGAGCGCACGCGGATATGGCGCACGACCACGTCATGGGTGGCGATGTCGATGCCGCCCTTGATGAAGGTCACGCCCGGCGATGGCGCGGTCTGGCCGGCGATGGTCAGGAACGGTTCGCGGATGGTTAGGGTCTTGCCCTCCAGGTCGATGACGCCGCCCACCTCGAAGACGATGATGCGCGGGCCCTTGCTCTCCGCCGCCTCGCGGAAGGAGCCGGGCCCTTCGGCCGCCAGTGTGGTCACGCGAATGATCTTGCCGCCGCGCCCGCCCGGCGTCACGGCGGCCCAGCCCTGGGCGCCCGGGAAGGCCAGCGGCGCTGGCGCGACAGCCGGCGATTCGGTCCTGCCCAGCGGCCAGGCCGCGAGGGCCGAACCGGCGGCGAAAAGACAGAGGGCGATGCCCGCCAAGGCTGATCTGGCCACGTGTTTCACTCCCTGAATGACGTTCGATCGCGGTTCATTCGCCGCGCGCCGTTGAAAATGACACCGGTTTCCTCTAGACACAATCGAGACCCTGAAACTGGGGCCAATGCTTTGGGGAGGACAAGGGGTGTGACCGCGAAAGCGAAAGCTTCGATCGATCGCGACGCGACCGTCGCCGCGCGCGCCGACGTCGCGCGCAGCTTCGTCGAGGCGCGGCTGGGCGCCCGCGCCCTGCCCGCCTACCCGGGCGTGGTCCCCGCAAGCCTGGCCGAGGCCTATGCCATCCAGGAGCTGGCGATCGGGCTCTATCCCGACACCATCGTCGGCTGGAAGGTCGGTCGCATCCCCCTGCCCCTGCAGGCGCAGCTGGGCGACGAACGCCTGGCCGGGCCTACCTTCCGGCGCTTCCTGCGGACCGTCGCGACCGGAGAGACCGTGGCGGTGGCGGCCATCCCGGGCGGCTTCGCCGCGGTCGAGGCCGAGTTCATCTACAGACTCGCCGTCGACGCCCCGGCCGGCAAGACCGACTGGACTGTCGCCGAAGCGCTGGACATCGTCGCCGCCTTGCATCTCGGGGTCGAGTTCGCCGGCAGCCCGCTCAAGGCCATCAACGACCTGGGCTCCACGGTGGTGGCGTCCGACTTCGGCAACAACGCCGCCCTCGTCGTCGGCCCTGAGATCGCCGGCTGGCGCGAGCGGGCCGATGACGCCCTGCCCTGCGAGACCTGGATCGACGGCGTCCTCGTCGGCGCCGGAACGGCGGCCTCGGTGCTGGGCGGCCCCGCCCCGGCGCTTGCCTTCCTGCTCGGCCACTGCGCGGCGCGCGGCCGTCCCTTGAAGGCCGGCATGTACGTCACCACCGGGGCGGCCACTGGCATCCATGACATTCACGCGGGCCAGTCCGCCCGCATCAGTTTCGGCGAACACGGCGAGATCTTCTGCACCGCGGAAGACGCAAGACCGACCGCCGTCTAGGGAGCGACACATGACCACCGACACCCAGTTTCCACCCGGAGTTCGCGTAGGCAACACCCGATGGGTGGTGGTCACGCTGCTGTTCTTCGCGATGGTGATCAACTACGTGGATCGCCAGACCATTGGCATCCTCAAGCCGACCCTGAGCAAGGAGTTCGGCTGGAACGAGAGCGACTACGCCAACCTGGTCTTCTGGTTCCAGGCCTCCTACGCGGTCTCCTACCTGGTGTTCGGCCGGGTCATGGACCGGCTGGGCGCCCGCTGGGGCTTCGGCCTGGCGTTCGCCATCTGGCAGGTGGCGCACATCGCCCACGCCGGCGCGCGCGGCCTGAACGACTTCATCTTCGCCCGGATCGCCCTGGGCATCGGCGAGGGCGGCGGCTTCCCGGGCGGCATCAAGGCGGTGACCGAGTGGTTCCCCAAGAAGGAGCGCGCCTTCGCCACCGGCATCTTCAACGCCGGCACCAACATCGGGGCCATCGTCACCCCGCTGGTCATCCCGGCGATCACCATCGCCTGGGGATGGGAGATGGCCTTCATCATCACCGGCGTGGCGGGCCTGATCTGGCTGCCGATCTGGCTGATCGTCTATCGTCGCCCCCGGGAGCACAAGAAGGTCTCCGCCGCCGAGCTGGCCTACATCGAACAGGATCCCGCCGACCCGGTCGAGAAGGTCGCCTGGAGCAAGCTGCTGACCAAGCGCGAGACCTGGGCCTACGCCCTGGGCAAGTTCCTGATCGATCCGATCTGGTGGATGTTCCTGTTCTGGCTGCCAGACTTCCTGGGCAAGCGTTACGGCCTTGATCTGAAGACCTTCGGCCCGCCGCTGGTGGCCATCTACCTGCTGTCGGACGTCGGCAGCGTCGGCGGCGGCTGGCTGTCCTCGGCGATGATGAAGCGCGGCTTCAGCCTCAACCGGGCGCGCAAGACCGCGATGCTGATCTGCGCCCTTTGCGCGGTTCCGGTCGCCTTCGCCGCCTTCGCCGACAACCTGTGGGTCGCGGTGGCGATCATCGGGCTGGCGACCGCCGCCCACCAGGGCTTCAGCGCCAACCTCTACACCCTGCCCGGCGACGTCTTCCCGAGGTCGGCGGTGGGCTCGGTCGTCGGCATCGGCGGCATGGTCGGGGCCATCGGCGGCATGGCCATGGCCAAGTATGCCGGCTGGGTGCTGGACACCATCGGCACCTACACCCCGATCTTCATCATCGCCGCCAGCGCCTATCTTCTGGCCCTGGGCGTGGTGCACCTGCTGTCGCCGAAGATGGAGCCGGTGAAGCTGTAGGGACATCGGAGCCTCTACGCTGCGGCCGGCGCGGGGAGACCCGCGCCGGCCGTAGTCGTTTCGGGGGGACTGGCGCCCGACGCCGTGAACGCCGGTCTTGCCCCCGAAACAGGCTGCTCCATGTCGTTCTCCGTGAGGCCTACCGGATGGCCGTGCGGAGAGCCCCGATGTCGCTACCCAGCCTGATGACGAGCGTGTCCCTGCTCCTCAACCTCGCGGTTCTGGTCCCTGTGTGCGGCAGCCTCCTGCTCTCGGCGCCGTGGACGGTCGCGGCCTACGGGCCGCCGTCGCCGGCGAGCGGAATCCTCCTGTCGATCTATCTGGCGATCGGCCTTCTGTCGGCGCTGCTCCTGTTGCGGCCGGTTCCGGCCGCCGTGGCCGCCCTGCTGGCAGTGCAGGTGTTCTACAAGATCACCACGCCCGTGACGGCGGGCTCCATCAGCAATCCGGTCGTGATCAGCAACCTGCTGATCGCCGCAGTTCACGCGGCGACCCTGGTCGTTCTCATCCGGGCGGGCGAGCTCCGGGCCTAGGGTTTGTCGAACTTGCGGATGCCGTCCGCTGTCACTTCCCACAGCTGCTCAGGCTCGACGACCATCACATACACGCTCTTGCCCATCCAGCGGGCCAGCCAGGCATGGATCTCTGTCGGCGCCGGATCGAGCAGATGGCTGACCATGGCCGCCACGGCGTTGGGTGGCAGGGACTGGGTCATGCAGCTCTTCATGAACGGCCGTGTCGCGACGATCTTCCCGTCGGCGCCCACGGTGATCAGGTAGTGGCCGCCGAACGGATACTCGCCCGCCTTGACCTGCGGCGTCAGCAGATAGACCTCCGCCGGCGCCGTTTTCGAGGCCGGCGGGACGATGACGGTGTTGAAGGTCGCCCGGGCGCAGGGCTGGACCTTCGCCGTCGTCGCCGCCTTGCGGGCCAGCGCCATCCGCTGCTGCACCGGCGTCAGGGCGCGGTCGCCGTCGCCGGCGCCGATCTCGCGCGACGAGATGACCTTGCCGTCCCGGAAGACGGCGGTGAACACGCCGTAGGGCGTGTCGCCGTCATAGCCGTAGTAGAGCACCGTCGATCCGTCAGCGCCCGGCTCGACCACCCAGCCCTTGATCTCCGCCAAATGCGCCCTGGGCAGCGCCTTGAGCAGGACGTCGGTGCTGTGCCAGGCCGCCTGGTCGAGGTCGTGGATCAGCATGCCCCGCGCCTGAGCGGCCGCGACCCGCGCCGCTTCATCGGGCTGCGCGGCGGCGGCAGAGGCGACCGAAGTCGCGATGACGAGAGCCAGAAGAACGCTGCGCAGGATCGTCATGAACCTCTCTCCAATCATCAGCGCGAGGCTAACGGGGGTTCGCCGCGAGGTCGAGTGATCGGCGGGCAGTGTAGGCGGCGCCGGGAAGACGGGGGATAGGGGCGATGGCGACCATTCAACGCCCCTCTCCGCGTCATGGCCCGACTTGTTCGGGCCATCCATGAACACGATCCTACGGACATAACGCGCCGACAGCGCGCCGGACAATCCCGTGGCGCACCACGCATGGGTGGCCCGAACAAGTCGGGCCATGACGG
>JBEIDC010000038.1:0-24222 GCA_040383665.1 Caulobacter sp. | reverse complement strand
ATCGAGAAGGGCCAAGGCGGATTTGAGGCGGGCCTCGTCGGCCAGCACAGGGTCATTGGCGACCTTGGCGGCCTGGTCCAGCAGGGCCACGGCCTCGTCGGTCTTGCCGGCGGTCAGGCGCATGCCGGCCTGGGACATGAGCGCCATAGCCGGGTAGCCCTTCACCGGAGCCTTGGCCACTTCGCCCAGCAGGGTGAAGGCCTTGGTCTCGTCGCCCTGCTCACGCGCCTTCATCGCCTCGATGTAGGTCATGGCCGCCTTGTCGCCCTGGCTGGTGCTCCAGGCGTCCCAGCCCCACAAGCCGCCCGCGAAGATCACCGCGGCGACGCCCGCGCCGATGGCCCAGGGGAGCAGCTTCAGTCCCAGCGCCTTGTAGCGCTCGGCCCGGATCTGCTCCTCGACCTCTTCAAATACATCGACCACGTACAGACGCTCCGAATTCCGGCGATAAGGCCGGGAACCTATAGGGTCAGCCGCGCCGCTGCAACGCGGCGCAACGGCTGGATGTCAGGGCTTCTTCGAGAAGTAGGTCTCGGCCTCGCCGGGGAAGGTCCGGGCCCGCACGTCGGCGGCGTAAGAGGCGGCGGCGGCGGCGATCTCGCCCCTCAGGTCAGCGTAGCGACGCACGAACTTGGGCGTCCAGTCGAACAGGCCCAGCATGTCGTCTGTGACCAGGATCTGGCCGTCGCAGCCGGCGCTGGCCCCGATGCCGATGGTCGGAGCGGCGATGGCGGCGGTGATGTCGCGGGCCAGCGGCTCGGCGACGCCTTCAACCACCACGGCGAAGGCGCCCGCGTCTGCGGTGGCGCGGGCCTCGGCCAGGATACGCTCGCGCTCGGCCTCGGTGCGGCCCTTCGCCTTGAAGCCGCCGTCGACCAGCACGGCCTGGGGCCGCAGGCCGACGTGGCCCATCACCGGGATGCCGCGCTTGACGAGGTAGTCGATGGTGGCCGGCACGGTCGAGCCGCTCTCGACCTTCACCGCCTGGCAGCCGGTCTCCTTCATGATCCGGGCGGCGTTGTCGTAGGCCACGCTGGGATCGCCCTCGTAGGAGCCGAACGGCATGTCGACCACCACCATGGCCTTGCGCGAGCCGCGCATCACCGCCTGGCCATGCAGGATCATCATCTCAAGCGTGACGCCGACGGTGTTGGGCAGGCCGTGAACGACCATCCCGAGCGAGTCGCCGACCAGCAGCAGGTCGCAGGCCTCATCGAGGATGGCGGCGACCGGCGCGGTGTAGGCGGTCAGGCAGACGATCGGGTCGCCGCCCTTGCGAGCAGCGATATCCGGCGCGGCGAGCCGGCGCACGGGGTCCTGGCGGTGTGCGGACAGGGCGGCGTCCCCCTTGGGGTTACTTGAGTTCCTCGACCGCCCGGGCGACGGCGAAGGCGAGCGCCATAACACCCAGCGCCGCGCCCATCCAGATCACCTGTCCGCCGAAGGGCAAAGCCGAGGCGGCCTCGCCGACGTCGAGGAGGCTCAGGAGGGACCCGCCCAGCGCCTCGGCCTGCCGACCGGTGGCGGCGGCGGCCGTTTCGAGCACCATGCGCGAGCCCAGCACCTGGGCCACCCCGATCAGGCCGGCGACCAGTCCGGCGGCGCCCAGCGCCAGCTGCCGAACAGTCCAGCCGCGATCGAGCCGCATCTCCACAAGACGGGCGAAGGCTTCGCTGTCGGGCATGGCCGGCGGCTCGTTGAAGAGCCGGTCCAGCTTCATTTCGAAATCCAGGTCAGACATGACCCACGCCCCCCGCCGGCTCGGCTTCCGCGCCTGTCGCAGGCGCCAGTCGTAGCCGGAGTTTATCCAGACCACGTTTGACATGAGATTTCACCGTTCCAAGTGGCAGGTTCATGGCGTCCGCCGCCTCGACGTGAGAAACCCCGGCTCCGTAGCAGAGCGAGACGCACAGGCGTTCGGCCGGCGACAGGGCCTTCATGGCCTCGTCCAGGTCGATCCGCGAGGCGACGATGCTCTCGCCGCCATGCCCCTCGTCGGCGGCTTCCGCCTCCAGGTCGAAGCGGGCTTCCTTCTTCCAGCGCCGGACGTACAGCCGGGCCGCGATCTTGCGGACCCAGGCCGAGAAGGCGCCTTCGCCGCGGTACTCCGCGATCCGCTCGAAGGCGGCGAGGAAGGCGTCCTGGGCGATGTCGTCGGCGACGGAGGGTTCCGCGCCCATCCGGCGCAGAAGTCCCCGCACGGCCGAGCCGTGCCGTCGAACCAGTTCGCCGAAAGCCGGTCGATCGCCCGCGGCCGCGAGAGCGGCGAGCTCGACATCATGCAGACTGGCGGGTGGTCGTGCCCCGGCCATGTGCTTGCGCTCCCCTTCAAGCCGATAGAGCGATCAGGGTTGCTTCGCCTTGTTCGGGTTGAAGAAGCTGAGGACGACATAAGCCACGCCGATGATGATCGGAATGCCGCCCAGGGCCAGCATGGGGTGGAAGGCGTCGGCGTCCTCGAAGCCGATGATGAAGCCGAACAGGCAGACACCCAGGCCCACGGCGATCCAGATCACGCCGGTGCGGATGTCACTGAGCGCGGTCGGCGCGACCTTCGCGTTCCTGGTCATGGCGTCGATCATTTCGGCCGGAACAGGCTGGCCCTTTTCGATGGCCGCCCGCAGCGTCGCCTGCATCTCGCGGCGCTCTTTGCTCTTGAGCCAGGCCGGAATGACGATGATCGAAATGATCATCAGGAAGGGCATGCTGACCGCGACCAGCGGGATGAGATCTTCCATGGCAGTTGTGTCCTCGATGTCGGGGCGGAGCGTCGTTGCGTCCGCCTTCTGACAGGTAGAGGCAGGGAGCATCGCCTATGGATGCGTTTTCCCGGATGAAATGTTCGTAACGCGGGACCGGCCGCCGATCGCCACCGTCCGGCGTGGTCTCAGGCGAACGCCGCCGCGTATGGCTCGGGCTTGAATCCCACCACCAGTGCCCCGTCCAGGTCCAGCACAGGCCGCTTGATCATCGAGGGTTGGGCGACCATCAGGGCGATGGCCTTGTCCTCGTTGATCCCCTGCTTGTCGGCGTCGGGCAGCGAACGGAACGTCGTGCCGGAGCGGTTCAGCAGCACCTCCCAGCCGACCTTCCCGGCCCAGGCCTTCAGCGTCGCCGCGTCGATCCCGACGGCCTTGTAGTCGTGGAAGGCGTAGGCGATCCCCTGCCCGTCCAGCCAGACGCGGGCCTTCTTCATGGTGTCGCAGGCCTTGATGCCGTGAAGGGTTACGGTCCGGGTCATGGGCGCCTCAGCCGACGGTGAACAGGGAATAGACCGGGCCCGACGCCGTCTGCTCGCCCGTGCCGACGACGACGGCGTCATTGAGCCAGCGATAGCGCGCATCGCCGCTTTCCAGGCGCGCCACGATGGCCAGCGAGTATTCCGACGGATCCAGCACCGCCCCCCTGGCGAACCGGGCCATGACCTCCGGCTCGGCGAGGAAGCGGCCCTGATAGGTGAGGTAAACCAGCGCGCCGTCATCGGTCTTCAGGGTCAGACGCACGTCGATGACCATCACCCCGTCGGGTCGATTGATGACCCAGTCGGCGCCGCCGATGACCGTCCCGCTCAGCCGGTCGCCGGTGAAGTTTCCGCCCGTCACCGGCGCGATCCGGCGCAATCCGGCCGGCGTCTCGCCGATCGTCGTCATGCCGCGGAAGTCGACCGTCAGGGTCAGGGTGATCAGGGGGGCGTGGTGCAAGCTTTTCATTGCTCACGACCTACCACCTGACCACAATCGCTGGAAAGAACCGTGGGAGGCTTCATGGACATCATCGCTCAACGGCCCGGGCCGTCCGTCCAGACCGTGTTCAAGGGCGACACGAACCCCGCCCCGGACCTGATGAGGCAGGAATCTCCTGCCGCCGGCCAGTCGACCGCCGACGTCTCCATTGAGCGCTACTTCTCCCGGGAATGGCACGAGAAGGAGGTCGAAAAGGTCTGGCGCAAGACCTGGCAGCTGGCCTGCCGCACGGAAGAGATCCCGAACGTCGGCGATCATATCGTCTACGAGATCGTGCATGACTCCCTGATCGTGGTCCACGCCGCCCCGGGCCAGTACCGCGCCTACATCAATTCCTGCCTCCATCGCGGGACCCTGCTTCGCACCGAAGGCGGATGCGTGAAGCAGTTCCGCTGTCCCTTCCACGGCTTCACCTGGAACCTCGACGGCAAGCTGATCACCATTCCGGGCGAATGGGACTTCCCCCATGTCGACAAGGCGACCATGTCCCTGCCGGAGGCCAGGGTCGGAACCTGGGGCGGCTTCGTGTTCGTCAACTTCGACCCGGACTGCGAGCCGCTGGAATCCTACCTCGAGAACCTCCCCGAGCATTTCGCCGCATTTGATCTCGAGGACAGATACAAGGCCGCCCATGTCGCCAAGATCATGCCCTGCAACTGGAAGCTGGCGATGGAGGCCTTCGTCGAGGCCTACCATGTCGCCTTCGCCCATCCCCAGGTGCTCGGCTACTACGGCGACACCAATACCCAGTACGATGTCTGGCCAGGGGTGCGGCACGTCAGCCGGATGATCAGCGTCCAGGGCGTGCCCAGCCCGGCGATGGCTGACCTCCCGCCCGAAAAGACCATTGAACAGATGCGTCGGGACGTTCCCTTCTTCGCCGGAAAACCCATCGAGGTCGGCGAGGGCGAGAGGGCCCGCGGCAAGCTGGCCGAACGCGCCCGCGAGAAGATCTCGCGCTCTTCGGGCCGGGACATGTCGGCGCTGTCCGACACCGAGTCGCTGGATCTGATCGAGTACATGCTGTTCCCGAACATGGTCCCCTGGGGCGGTCAGGCCCTGCCGATCACCTACCGGTTCAGGCCCTACAAGGATGACCCCGAGCGCTCGATCATGGAGATCATGTTCCTGTTCTCGAAGGCGCCGGACGGTAGCCACCCCGAACCGGCCAGGATGCGGATGCTCGCCGAAGACCAGAAATGGTCCGACGCCCCGGAGCTGGGCTCGGCGGCGATGGTCGCCGATCAGGACACCGACAACCTGATGCGTATCCAGCGCGGCCTGCGGACCTCGCGCAAACCGGGAGTCACCCTGGCGCGCTATCAGGAAAGCCGCATCCGCCACTATCACGAGACCCTGGACGACTACATGGCCCGATAGGGCGGCAGCGAAAGGCCGGGCCCTAGGGCATGCCCGGGTCAGGTGGAATCATCTGACCCGGATCAGCATGCTCTAAATTCAAACACTTAGAGCGCGTTCGGGCGGCGGAACCGCGTACACTTCCGCCTAACGCGCTCTAGCGTCGCCATGCGCCCGACCGGCGCGCGGTAAGCCGCAAGGCGAAGGCTTCGTGGCTTTCCATGCCGTCCAGGTCGCCGATCCTGTGAGCCAGGGCCTCTGCCTCGTCCGCCAGCGGTTCGGCGTCCGCTCGCGTCGCGGGGCGGGCCCACAGGATGGCTATGGCCGCCCGCAGCAGGATCAGCGCGGCGCGCGGGTACCGGGCGTCCAGTCGGGCCGACCATTCGGCCAGGAGGTCAGGGTCGCCTGCCGCCTCGTCTCGCCGCGCCATCACCATGGCCGCCGCCTCGGGAAGCGCCGGCCAGGCCATCAGGAAGGCCAGCCCCTCGGCGAACGCCGGATAGCGCGCGGCGACCTCGAACGCCCGGTCGCTGGCCTCGACATCGTCGAAGTCCGGCAGGACCTTGAGGTAGCGCCTCAGCTGGTCGGCCGACAACGTCCGCTCGAAGGCGGCCCAGCGCTCCTCATGCGCCGCCGTCGTCTCGCCGGACTTCTCCAGCACCTCGATCCAGGCCTCGTACCAGGGCTCGGCGGCCGTATCGGCGCGGCCGTCCAGGGCCCGGGCCCGGTTGCGCGGATCGGCCGCCTGCAGGGTGGCCAGAGCCTCTTCGATCCGACCGGCGTCCAGCAGGCGCCGCCCGACGGCCGCCGCCGTGCCCGGATCATGGCGCAGGGTCGAGGGCACGGTTTCGAGAAAGGCGTCGACGTCACCGGCCGCATCGGCCACCGACCGCATCACCCGGGCCGATGGCTTGAAGGCCGGGCGGGCGGCGATACGGGCCTTGAGCTCGGCCTGCACCGCGACGCCGAACGCCTGCCCGAACCCCTTCAGCGCCGGCCCGAGCCGCTCGGCCCAGGACGCCGAGCCCCGGAACAGCATGTCGGCCACCTCGCCGGCCAGGGCGATATCGGCCGGCGCGCGGGTAGCGAGGCCCGCCATGTCCTCGGCAGCCGTCACGAAGACCTCGGCCAGCTCGCCCTTGGGGTCCTTGACCCGCAGGGACAGGCCGTCGGCCAGATCGAGGAAGGTCCATAGCCGCCGCATCGCGAGGCCGGCGTCCAGATCCGCCAGCCGCCCGGCGATCATCCGCCTCAGAACATGCAGGTCGAGGATCAGTTCCGGCCGCTTGCGCCAGGACACCTTGGCCTTGCTGCCGCCGACCATGGTCAGGCGCTTGTCGATCTCCTCGGCCAGATGCGGCGCCCCGACCCGCGCCGCCAGTTCCATGCGCAGGCGTCGCTTCAGCGCGGGCTGGCTGTCGCTGAGTTCAAGCAGGAGCGCGGCGAGGCTGTCCGCCCCGAGCGCCTCGAGGTTGGCCGCCGACAGTCGCCGGGCCGAGGCTGGAGCCTTCTTCGCCGTCATGAGTCCGGGGGTAGCCGATCCGGCGGCCGGCGGCCAGTCGCGGCCAACGCCCGGCCGGGCCGTCACAGAAAACCTGAACGCTCCTTTACTTATTTCCTATCCTACCGATGGGATTTAACGACTATAGCGGACTCTCCACTCAGGAAGCGCCGGGGTTCGCTACGTGTACAAGGTCATTCAACGCGGTCTTCTGGCCGCCCTTCTCTGCGGCGCCGCCACGGCCGCGTTCGCTGAAACCGAGGTCGCGGCGACGACGACGGCCGCCGTCGAGGCGGACTCTACCGTCGATACGCTCGTCGTGACGGCGCGGCGTCGCACCGAGAGCGTGCAGGAAGTGCCGGTGGCCATCACCGTGCTCAGCGCCGCGGCGGTCGAGAATGCAGGCGTCTTCACGGTCGGCCGGCTGCAGCAGCTGACCCCGACCTTCCAGTACTATTCCTCCAACCCGCGGAACACGACGGTCAACATCCGCGGCATCGGCGTCCCGTTCGGCCTGACCAGCGACGGCTTTGAACAGGGCGTCGGCATCTATGTCGACGACGTCTATTACGCCCGCGCCGCCTCGGCGACGTTCGACTTCCTCGACATCAACCAGGTGGAAATCCTGCGAGGCCCGCAGGGCACGCTCTACGGCAAGAACACCACCGCCGGGGCGGTCAACATCACCACAAACCAGCCGACCTTCGACTTCGAGGGCAAGGCCGAACTGACCGTCGGCAATCTCGGGTTCCGTCAGGCCAAGGGGGTCGTGTCCGGGCCTCTGACCGAGACCGTCGCGGTCAGGCTGGCGGTGTCGTCAACGAGCCGCAACGGTACGATCTACAATGTCAGGACCGGAGACTGGATCAATGCGCAGGACAACCTGGGCATCCGCGCCCAACTGCTGCTGCGTCCCAGCGAGGCCCTGCGCATCACGCTGAGCGCGGACTACAGCGATCAGAACCCGGAATGCTGCGCCCAGATCTATGTCCGGACCGGTGCCACCCAGCGCCCTCTCGCCCGGCAGTTCGCGGCCTTGGCTGCGGCCCAGGGCTACAGTGTTCCCAGCACCAATCCCTTCGACCGCGTGACGGACGTCGACGCCAACCTCAACGCCGGTAACACGATTGGCGGCGCGTCCGCCCGCGTGGTCTGGAACGTCGGCCCGGGCGTGCTGACGGCCGTTTCGGCCTGGCGATTCTGGGACTGGAAGCCGGAGAACGACCGCGACTTCACCGGCCTGTCGATCGTTTCCAAGTCGAACAACCCGTCCCAGCAGGACCAGTACAGCCAGGAACTGCGCTACGCCTATGCGGGTGAGCGCCTCGACTTCGTGATCGGCGCGTTCGGCTTCTATCAGCGCATCGACACCCAGGGCATCGAGCAGAACGGCGCCAACGCCAGCCGCTGGAGCCTCACCGGGGCCCTAGCCAGCAATCCGGCGGTTCTCGATGGTCTGACCGCGCTCAACACCCAGTATCTGAAAAACACCAGCGCTGCGCTTTATGGACAGCTCAGCTGGAAGCTGACCGACGCCTTCACGATCCAGCCGGGGATCCGGATCAACTACGACAAGAAGGAAGGCTTCTACGAGCGCAAGGTCTTCGACGGCGCGGGCAACCCGGTGCTGTTCGGCCAGACCGACCCGATCAAGGTCGCCCAACGCGGAATCTTCGCGCCGCAACTCAGCGCGCCGGAATTCAGCGACACCAACTTCAGCTACGATCTGACCGCGACCTACAAGGTCACGCCGGAGGTCCTGGCCTACGCCACGGTCGCCAAGACCTTCAAGACCGGCGGGGTCAACCAGAACGGCCTGCCGACAGACGCCGCCGGCAATCCGATCCTGTCGGCCGGCACGATCAAGCCGGAAGACGTGACCCACCTCGAGGGCGGCTTGAAGACCGAGTTCTGGGATGGTCGCGCCATCCTCAACCTCTCGATCTTCCGGACCAACATCGACGACTTCCAGGCCACGGTCACCAACGGCCAGTTCGGCGTGCTGCGCGGCTATCTGGCCAACGCCGAGCAGGTCCGCAGCCAGGGTGCGGAGTTCGACTTCTCCGTCTGCCCCAACGCCTGGCTCTCGGCCTATGTCAACGGCGCCTACACCGACGCCAAGTACGTGAAGTTCGTCGACGCCCCCTGCCCGCCTGAGCTGTCGGGGGGTACGACGGTCGGCGTCGGCCAGACGCCGTCCGCCCCCGGCACGCCCGGCGGTCTCAGCCCCGCCAACTGCGACATTTCGGGCGGCCGCCTGCCCGGCGTCTCGAAATGGGCCGTCTCCTACGGCGCGGAGGCGAGCCGGCCGACCACCTTCCTCGGCCGGGAAGGTTCCACCTATGTCGGCTTCGAGGCCAGCTATCGCTCGGACTTCTCCTCGAACGCCTCGCCCTCGATCTACACCAACATCAAGGGCTACTCGCTCGCCAACTTCCGGGCCGGCTTCCGGACCGACGAAGGGTTCGACATCTTCGGCTGGGTCCGGAACGCGTTCGACGAGGAGTATTTCGAGCAGCTGGCGCTTGGCCCGGGCAACACCGGCCTGATCGTCGGCCAGCCTGGCGACGAACGCACCTGGGGCCTGACCGTCAAGGGCGAGTTCTGACGAGGCCGGCGCGCGTGGCTTTCAGGGCCGCGCGCGCCAATCGCCCTGCAAGCCCGCCTCAGGCCGTCTGCCCGGCTACCCACCGGTCTACCCGGGCCTGCAGCACCGGCAGCGGCAGCGACCCGGCGCCCAGCACCACATCGTGGAAAGCCCGCAGATCGAACCGCGCGCCAAGGGCCTGTTTCGCCTGCGCCCGCAGGGCCAGGATCTTCTGCATGCCGACCTTGTAGGAGGTCGCCTGTCCCGGCATCACGAAGTACCGCCGGATCTCGGACCGGATCTTGGCCACCGGCTGCGGGGAGTTGGCGGTGTAGAAGGCAAGCGCCTGCGCCTCGCTCCAGCCCTTGGCGTGAATGCCGGTATCAACGACCAGCCGGATGGCCCGCCAGATCTCGCGTCCGAGCCGGCCGAAGTCGCTGTACTGGTCCTCGTAGAGCCCGATCTCCCGGGCCAGCCGTTCGACATACAGCCCCCAGCCTTCGGCATAGGCGCCATAGCCGGTCTGGGTGCGGAAAACCGGCAGGCCGGTCATCTCCTGGGCCAGCGAGATCTGCATGTGATGGCCCGGCCAGCCTTCATGGTAGGCCGTGCCCTCGATCTCGTAGGTCGGGGTGGCGCGGACGTCGGCCAGATGGACGTAGAAGACCCCCGAGCGTCCCGCTGTCAGAGAGCCGGAGTTGTAATGGGCCGCTCCCCCCGGCTCGGCGCGATAGGCCTCGACCGCCTTCACGACCAGCGCCGACTTCGGCACACGGCCGAAATACTGCGGCAGCTTGGCCTTCATGGTCGCCAGATACTCCTCGGCGAGCTTCAGGTAGCGCGCCCGGCCGGCGTCATCGTCGGACACGTAGAAGCGGTCGTCGGTGCGCATGAAGACGAAGAACGCTTCCAGCGTGCCGGAAAAGCCGATCTTGCCCTTGAGTGTCTCCATCTCGGCCCGGATCCGCGTGACTTCGGCCAGGCCCAGCGCGTGGATCTCTTCGGCGGTCATGTCCGTTGTCGTCTGCAGTCGCAGCATGGCGTTGTAGAAGGCCGCACCGTCCGGTAGGGCGCCCGCCCCCTGAGGCTCGGCGGAGGCTTTCTCGCAGTCCTCCGTCAGCCAGGCGCCCAACCGATCGTAGGCGGGCTTCATCTTCGTGGTCATGGCTTCGGCGACAGCGGTCGTCAGGCGCGCAGCCCGGGCGTCGTCGACCGCCCCCGCCTTGCGCAACGCGGCGATCTTGCTCCTGGCGTCCGCGAACAGGGCGGCGTCCGGCCCATCGTCGAAGGGCGCCCCAACGCCAAGGCGCCGTACTTCTTCCATGGACTGGTCATAGGCAAAGCGCGGCATCCGCACCCCGGCCGCGGCGGCCTGCTGAACGCGCTTGAGTTCCACGTCCAGCGTCGGGCCGATCGCCGCGACGCGAGCGATGTAGGCCTCCATGTCGGCAAGGCTGTCCACCCTGTGGGTATTGATCATGAAGCCGGGCAGCGCGGTGTGCGCCCCGTTGCGGCCGAAGACGTAGACGTGCCCCCGCCAGCGGTACTCGTCCTCCTCGCGCTCAAGTTCGAGGGCCCACATGTCCCAGGAGGTTCGGGCGTCCTCCCCAAGCTTCGACGGGTCGAACCGGCGCTTCATCTCCGCCACGCTCTCGCGGCGCCAGGCGAGCCTGCGCAGGCGTGCAGCGTCGGAGCGGTCGGTGAGCTGGTCGTTCAGCGTCTTGCGGCCCAGACGCGTGAGCCGCTCCGGCTCCATCGCCAGCTCCTGCTCGAAGGCCTGGTCGAGATAGGCGGTCAGCTGCTGGTCAAGGGCCGCGGCGGGCGTCGCCGCCCGCGCGGCCGGGGCCAACGCCGCCGTCGCCACAAGGCCAAGTCCGAAGTCGCGCCGCGACAGCCGCATGGGGATACTCCAGCCAGAGGTGAACCGCTCCGACCCTAGTGGGCTTCGACACGCGGGAACAGCGCCGGACGCCGCAACCTGTCCCTCTGCGTCATCGGTGAGGACGCTTTCTTCGACCTGCCCGAGGGCGGCGCCGAAGGATGACGCCCTACCCGCCCGGGTGCAGACCCGGCGCTTCCTGGCCGGTGCGGGCGACGTACTCCGTATAGCCGCCGCCGTACTGATGGGCCCCCTCGGGCGTCAGCTCCAGCACGCGGTTCGAAAGGGCCGCCAGGAAATGGCGGTCGTGCGAGACGAACAGCATCGTGCCCTCGAAGTCCGCCAGGGCCGCGACCAGCATCTCCTTGGTCACCATGTCGAGGTGGTTGGTCGGCTCGTCGAGCACCAGCAGGTTCGGCGGGTCGAACAGCATCCTGGCCATGACCAGACGCGCCTTCTCGCCGCCGGACAGGACGCGGCAGGGCTTCTCTACATCGTCGCCGGAGAAGCCGAAGCACCCCGCCAGGGTGCGCAGCTGGCCCTGGCCCGCCTGCGGGAACGCGCTCTCCAGGGACTCGAAGATCGTCTCCTCGCCGTCCAGCAGATCCATCGAGTGCTGGGCGAAGTACCCCATCCGGACGCTGGCGCCGATGTTGACCGCGCCCTGGTCGGGCGTCGTGGCGCCGGCCACCAGCTTGAGCAGCGTCGACTTGCCGGCCCCGTTTGCGCCGAGCACGCACCAGCGTTCCTTGCGTCGCACGAGGAAGTCGAAGTCCTCGTAGATCGGCTGGTCGCCGTAGCCCTTGTGGACCTTGCGCAGGCTGATCACGTCGTCGCCCGAGCGCGGCGGGCTCCTGAACTCGAACTGGACCGACTGGCGACGGCGCGGGGCCTCGACGCGCTCGATCTTGTCGAGCTTCTTCACACGGCTCTGGACCTGGGCGGCGTGCGAGGCGCGCGCCTTGAACTTCTCGATGAACTTGATTTCCTTGGCCAGCATGGCCTGCTGGCGCTCGTACTGCGCCTGCCGCTGCGCCTCGCCGAGCGCCCGCTGCTGGTCGTAGAAGTCGAGATCGCCAGAATAGGTGACCAGCTGGCCGGCGTCGATCTCCACCACCTTGCCGATGATGCGGTTCATGAAGGCGCGGTCGTGCGAGGTCATCAGCAGAGCGCCGTCATAGTTCTTGAGGAAGGTCTCGAGCCAGATCAGGCTTTCGAGATCGAGGTGGTTGCTGGGCTCGTCCAGCAGCATGCCGTCGGGCCGCATCAGCAGGATGCGGGCCAGCGCCACACGCATCTTCCAGCCGCCTGACAGCAGGCCGACGTCGCTGTCCATGCGCTCCTGGCTGAAGCTCAGGCCGGCCAGCACCTCGCGCGCCCGGGCTTCCAGCGCATAGCCGTCCAGCTCCTGGAAGCGCTCCAGCACCTCGCCGTAGCGCTCCATGACGGCGTCCAGCCGGTCGGCCTGGTCGGGATCGACCATGGCCGCTTCCAGCGTCGACATCTCGGCGGCCAGCGCGCTGACCGGACCGACGCCGTCCATCACCGCGGCGACCGCGCTCTGGCCCGACATCTCACCGACGTCCTGGCTGAAGTAGCCGATCGTCATGCCCGGATCGATCACGACCAGGCCGTCGTCGGGCTCCTCCCGGCCGGTGATCATGCGGAAGATCGTCGTCTTGCCGGCGCCGTTCGGTCCAACCAGCCCGACCTTCTCGCCCTTCTGCACGCCCATCGACGCCTCGATGAACAGGAGCTGGTGGCCGTTCTGCTTGGGGAAGTTGTCGAGGCGGATCATGGAGCGGTCTGCGAACTGTGGAGAAAGGCGAGCGCCGGCCGCGCGAAGGCAGCCGGCGCTGGAACAGGCTGGGGATCAGCCGGTTCGAGGTGCGCTCAGTCGAGCGGGATCATTCCCACTCGATGGTGCCCGGCGGCTTGCTGGTCACATCGTACACGACGCGGTTCACGCCCCGGACCTCGTTGATTATCCGGGTGGCGGTCTTGCCCAGGACCTCCCACGGGAACTCGAAGAAGTCGGCGGTCATACCGTCGGTGGACGTCACCGCGCGCAGCGCCAGGACGTTCTCGTAGGTGCGGGCGTCGCCCATCACCCCGACCGTCTTCACCGGCAGCAGTACGGCGAAGGCCTGCCAGATCTTGTCGTAGAGACCCGCCTTGCGGATCTCCTCGAGGTAGATGGCGTCAGCCTGCTGCAGCACGGCGACCTTCTCGCGGGTGATCTCGCCGGGGATGCGAATGGCCAGGCCCGGTCCGGGGAACGGGTGGCGGCCGACGAAGTCCGGGTGCAGGCCCAGCTCGACGCCGAGCGCCCGGACCTCGTCCTTGAACAGTTCGCGTAGCGGCTCGACCAGCTTGAGCTTCATGTAGTCCGGCAGGCCCCCGACGTTGTGGTGGCTCTTGATCACCGCCGACGGGCCGCCCCGCGCCGAGACGCTCTCGACCACGTCCGGATAGAGGGTGCCCTGGGCCAGGAACTCGGCGCCCTCGATCTTGGCGGATTCGGCGTCGAAGACGTCGATGAACAGCTTGCCGATGGTCTTGCGCTTGGTCTCCGGGTCGCTGACACCCTCAAGCGCATCGAGGAAAAGATCAGCCGCATCAACGTGAACCAGCGGAATGTTGTAGTGATTGCGGAACAGGGACACGACCTGCTCGCTCTCGCCCTTCCGCATCAGGCCGGTGTCGACATAGACGCAGGTCAGCTGGTCGCCGATGGCCTCGTGGATCAGCACGGCGGCCACCGAGCTGTCGACGCCGCCGGACAGGCCGCAGATCACCCGGCCCTTGCCGACCTGGGCGCGGATCTTCTCGACCATCTCCTGCTTGAAGGCGGCCATCGTCCAGTCGCCTTTCAGGCCGGCGATGTTGAACAGGAAGTTGCGGTAGATCTTCGCGCCGTTGACGGTGTGGACCACCTCCGGGTGGAACTGCACGCCGTAGATCTTGCGCGCGTCGTCGGCGATGGCGGCGAAGGGCGCGCCGATCGAGGTGGCGATGACCTCGAAGCCGTCGGGGATGGCGGTGACGCGGTCGCCGTGACTCATCCAGACCGTTTCCAGACCGCCGACGTCCGCCAGTCCCTCGAACAGCGGGCTCGCCTTGCCGATGGTCAGCTCGGCGCGACCAAACTCCCCGGCGTGGCCGCCCTCGACCGTGCCGCCCAGCACGTCGCAGAGCAGCTGCTCGCCGTAGCAGACACAGAGCATCGGCACGCCCAGATCGAAAAGCTTGGTTCCGATGCGGGGGCTGTCGGCCTCCAGCACGCTGGCCGGGCCGCCCGACAGGATGATGGCCGCCGGCTGGAAGCTGTCGACCAGCGCCTCGACCTTGTCGAACGGATGGATCTCGCAATAGACGCCCGCCTCGCGCACCCGGCGGGCGATCAGCTGGGTCACCTGGCTGCCGAAGTCGACGATGAGGACGGGCTGGTGGGCGGGGGCGGTCATGCGGTGCGTTCCAGAAGAGCGACAAAGAAGCCGTCGGCGCCGGCGGTGCGGGGCGTGAGGCGCAGGAAGCCATCCGCCGTCACATGGTCGGCGACCGGCTCCAGCGCCACGGGCTTGACGACGAAACCGGGGGTGCGGGCGAGGAAGGCGACGATGCGGTCCTCGTTCTCCTCGGCGAAGACCGAGCAGGTCACATAGACGAGCCGCCCGCCCGGCTTCACGAAGGGCGCGGCCTGGTCCAGCACCATGTCCTGCTCGGCGATGCGCTTGCACAGCTGATCCTCCGACAGCCGCCACTTGGCGTCCGGGTGACGCCGCCAGGTGCCGGACCCGGTGCAGGGGGCGTCGACGAAGACGACGTCCATCCGGCCGTCCATGCCCTTCAGCGGCTCGGGTTCGACCGGCGAGCGGATCTGCAGGTTGCGGACCCCTGCCCTCTGGCCGCGCCGGATGGTGTCGGCCAGACGGCGTGCGTCGCTGTCATGAGCGAAGATCTGGCCGCTGTTGTTCATGGCCGCCGCCAGGGCCAGGGTCTTGCCGCCCCCGCCGGCGCAGAAGTCGAGCACCTGCTTGCCCTTGATCTCGCCGGCCACCGCGGCGGCGATCTGGGAGCCGAGGTCCTGGACCTCGAACCAGCCCTTGGAGAAGGCCGGGACCGCTTCCACGGACGGCGTGCGGTCGGCGGCCTGCGGCGCGGGTATGCGGAAGGCCGTGTCGAGCAGGCCGGCCGGCTCACCGCCGATCAGGGCCACGGCCTTCGCGCCGCGCTCGAGATCGGTCTTGAGCGTGTTGATGCGCAGGTCCACCGGCGCCCGGTCGGAGAGGGCCGCCATCTCCTCGCGAACCGCCTCGCCGAAGACCCGCGCCAGGTGCGGCTCCAGCCAGTCGAGATAGTCGCCCGCGACCGGCGCGGCGGCGCCCGACAGCGGGACGGGATTGGTCAGATGCTGCTGCTCGGTCTCGCTGAGCGCGCCGAAGCCGTGCTCTTCAGCGGCGGCCTCGGCGATCCGCTCCGGCGTCCATTGCCAGACGTGAGCCAGGACGCCGATCACCACCCCGCGCGGACCGGCATCGCCCATCATCCAGCCCAGCGAGCGTTTGCGGCGCAGGGCGTCCAGCACGAGGCCGGACACGAAGGCCCGATCCTTGGAGCCGGCATAGCGCGCGCTCTCGCCCCAGCGTTTCAACGCCATCCGCACCGGAAAATGCCGCGCCTCGATCTCGGCCAGAACCTCGATCGCCGCTGAAACCCGCCCGCCGTCGCGCATCAGACCACCAGGGCCAGCAGGATCGCGATGATCCCGAACAGCGAGATGAACCAGACGATGCTGCGCGCCCAGGGCACGCCGAAGGCGTAGAGCGGCAGATAGGCGGCACGGCCGCCGACATACAGCAGGGCGCCGACCGAGGTCAGCGGGCCGAGCCGGTCGGCGAGCGTGGCGATCAGAACCGCCGCGGCGAAAAACGGAAAGGTCTCAAGGAAGTTGGCGGCGGCGCGCTCCAGTCGGCCGCCGACGCCGGTCAGCGGGATCGGCGTGTCCCGCGCGCCCGCGCTCCAGGTCAGTCCCCGCTGCCGGTCCCCGACGACAGCCACGGCCATCAGGTGGACAATCCCGATGACCACGGCCGCCCCGACCATCTGCAGTTCGAACGCCACCGGCATCTAGACCGCGCTCGGATAGTTCGGCGCTTCCCGTGTGATCATCACGTCATGGACGTGGCTTTCCCGAAGGCCGGCGCCGGTGATGCGGATGAACCGCGCCCGCTTCTGGAATTCGGCGATGTCCGGCGCGCCGACGTAGCCCATGGCGGCGCGCAGGCCGCCGACCAGCTGGTGGATCACCGGCGAGATCGGCCCCTTGAACGGGGTCTGCCCCTCGATACCCTCGGGAACCAGCTTGAAGGTGTCGGTCACTTCCTTCTGGAAGTAGCGGTCGGCCGAGCCGCGGGCCATGGCCCCCAGCGAGCCCATGCCGCGGTACGACTTGTAGGACCGGCCCTGGTAGAGGAACACCTCGCCCGGGCTCTCCTCTGTGCCGGCGAACATCGAGCCCATCATGGCCACGCTGGCCCCGGCGGCGATCGCCTTGGCCAGGTCGCC
This sequence comes from Caulobacter sp., assembly GCA_040383665.1. Lineage (GTDB taxonomy): Bacteria > Pseudomonadota > Alphaproteobacteria > Caulobacterales > Caulobacteraceae > Caulobacter. The sequence continues at coordinate 7,585 of JBEIDC010000038.1, read as the reverse complement.
CGAGTACTTGATGCCGCCGTCGGCGATCACCGGCACGCCGCTGTCGCGCGCGGCGCGGGCCGCCTCTGCGATGGCGGTCAGCTGGGGCACGCCCACGCCGGCGACGATGCGGGTCGTGCAGATCGAACCGGGGCCGATGCCGACCTTCACCGCGTCAGCGCCGGCGTCGATCAGGGCGCGGGCGGCGTCGTAGGTGGCGATGTTGCCGGCGACGATCTGGACGCGGTTGGTTTCCCGCTTCAGCCGGGCTACGGCGTCGGCGACCTGTTTGGAGTGGCCATGGGCGGTGTCGATAACCACCACGTCCACCCCGGCCTCGACCAGCGCCAGTGAACGCTCAAAGCCGGCGTCGCCAACCGTAGAGGCAGCGCCGACCCGAAGGCGGCCCTTGTCGTCCTTGGCGGCGTGCGGATGGTCGTGCGCCTTGTCGATGTCCTTGACAGTGATCAGACCGACCGCCCGACCCAGGTCATCGACGACGATCAGCCGTTCGATCTTGTGCGTGCGCAGCAGGCCGACCGCCTCGACGGGGTCGATGCCCTCGCGGACCGTGATCAGATTGTCCTTCGTCATGATCGAGGCGGCCTTGAGCCGCTCATCGGTCTCGAAGCGCATGTCGCGGTTGGTCAGGATGCCGACCAGCTTGCCGGTTCCCGGCTCAACCACCGGGAATCCCGAGATTTTCCGGCGCGCCTTGATCTCGCGGATCTCGGCCAGCGTCGTGTCGGGATGGATGGTCAGCGGGTTGATGACCATGCCGCTTTCATACCGCTTCACCTCGCGGACCTGTTCGGCCTGCTCGTCGACGGTGAGGTTGCGGTGCAGGATGCCCATGCCGCCGGACTGGGCCATGGCGATGGCCAGCCGGCTTTCGGTGACCGTGTCCATGGCGGCGGACACGAGCGGTATGTTCGGACTGATTTCGCGCGTGAACCGGGTTTCCGTGGAAACCTGCGTCGGCATGACTTCCGACGGGCCGGGTTCGAGCAAAACATCGTCGAAGGTGAGCCCTTCGCGAATCTCCATGGGAGTCTCCGTTTTGCGGGCGCGGTATCGGGGCATTGGGCGCCTGAGTCAATGCCGGAGCGGGGTGAAGCCTGCCCTGCGGCATGACCTTTCGCCCCTCCCGAACGACGGCGGTCTGGTCTAGTGTCTCCGGCGGGGAGGACCACCATGCACCATCCGGACATCCATATCGCGCCGCCCGCCAGCGGCCCGATCGAACAGGACCCGGCGATCGCCGTCCTCATGCTGGCCTTCAGCACCGACGCGGCCATCCGCTACATGTTCCCGACCGCCGGCGCCTTTATCGCCGCCTTCCCCCGCATGGCCGCGGCCATGGGCGGGAAGGCGCTGGAGGCCGGCGCGGCCTTCGTGGCCGACGACCATGCCGCCGCCGCCCTGTGGCTGCCACCGGGCCTGGCGCCCGACGGCGACGCCATCGCGGCCGTCGTGGGCGAACACGCACCCATGGAGCGGCTGGAGGTGCTGATGCAGGTCGGCGCGCTGATGGAGGAGTTCCACCCGAAGGAGACGCACTGGTACCTGCCGATGATTGGCGTCGACCCCTCGCGCCAGGGCCAGGGCTACGGCTCGGCGCTGCTGAAGGCGGCGCTGAAGCGCTGCGACGCCGACGGCCTGCCGGCCTATCTGGAGAGCTCAAGCCCCCGGAACGTCCCGCTCTACGAACGCCACGGCTTCGAGGTGATCGGCGAGATCAAGCCGGGGGACCATCCCGGAATCACGCCGATGTACCGGGCGGCGCGGGGTTAGAGCCGGTCACTAGTGGCGGGTTCGGGCGCCAACAGTCGCAGCGATACCCAACCGGTCTGCTGCAGCATGCAATCGACGATCCCGGCTCCACAAGGTCGCATCTTCAGTCAGCAATGCACTGGCCAGCAGGTGCGTGTCGACAAAGCCAAGGCCCCGTCCGAACAGCTTTTCCCGCTCAATGAGATCCAACACCTCGACGTCCCGCGCCTTGAGAACGGTCGGCATTCTCCGAAGTGTTGCGAGGAGGCCGGCGCGACCTGGAAGGTTGCCCATCGCGAGTTCGCCCACGACGAACGGGTGCATCAGGATCAAGCCCGCATTCAAGTGCGCGGTCATTGTCGCGTCACCATCCCGGAGATGATCGACCCAGATCGAGGTGTCGGCCAGAATCACGCCGGCTCGGACCGGCGACGAGGCGGCACCTTCAAGTCCGGGGACGAGCCACCAAGCCTGGCCAGCCGTCGCGCGGCCTCACGCTCGATCAACGCCTTCAGCGCGGCGCGCACCAGCGCAGACTTCTCGGTGATCCCGGTCAATTCGGCGGCGTCGGCGAGAAGATCGTCGTCCAGGGTGAGCGTCGTACGCATGGTCGGCCTCCGTCAGGCACGGAAACTAGCATCAAATGATGCTCAAATCCATGCCTAACCCTTGAACCCCGTCGCGACGAGGAAGACCTCCGAGCTGTCGGCCCGGCTGGCCTTCGGCTTGACGTTCTGGACCTTGGCGAAGTGCTGCTTCAGGCGGGCGATGATCTCCGCCGTCTCACCGCCCTGGAAGGCCTTGGCCACGAAGGAGCCGCCGGGCTTGAGGACGCTCACGGCGAAGTCGGCGCCCATCTCGATCAGGCCGACGATGCGCAGGTGGTCGGTCTCGCGGTGGCCGACGGTGTTGGGCGCCATGTCCGACAGAACGATGTCCGGCTTGCCGCCCAGCAGGTCGATCAGCAGCGCCGGCGCGGCCGGGTCGGTGAAGTCCATCTGCACCAGCTCGGCCGGCGGCAGCGGGTCGACGGGCAACAAGTCGATGCCGACGATTTTTCCCGCGCCGCGCTGCTGGGCGATCTGGATCCAGCCGCCGGGCGCGCAGCCGAGGTCGACGATCAGCGAACCCTTGCGGATCAGTTTGAAGCGGTCGTCGATCTCGCTGAGCTTGAAAGCGGCGCGGCTTCGGTAGCCCAGCGCCCGGGCTTCGGCGGAGAACGGATCGTTGATCTGGCGCTCCAGCCAGGCCTGCTGGCTGGAGGTGCGGCCCTTGGCGGTCTTCAGCCGGGCCGGCTTGGTGCGGCCAGCGTCGAGGCCGCCCGAAGGCGGTTTGACCATGCGGCGGCGGGGGGGATCTTCACTCATGCGCCCGCTCCTGCCAGACGCTGGCCGCCGGAGCGATGTTTTCTTCGCCGGCGGGGCTGTCGGTCGCTCATCAGGGTCAGCAGCAGCCCCTCGCGCAGGCCGCGGTCGGCGACCCGCACGCGCGGACACGGCCACAGCTCCTGCACCGCCTGAAGAATAGCCGCCCCGGCCAGCACCAGGTCGGCGCGGTCGGGCCCGATGCAGGGCTGATCGGCCCGTTCCTTCGGCGTCCAGGCCAGCAGCTTGTCGATCGTCGCCTCGCACTGGTCGCGGGTCATCCACAGGCCGTCGACGCGGTTTCGGTCATAGCGCGGCAGGTCCAGGTGCAGCCCGGCCAGGCTGGTGATGGCGCCGGAGGTGCCGACCAGATGGGCGCGGCCATCGGCGAAGGTCTGGCGCAGCGGCTCGGCGTGCGGAAACGCCTCGATCCGTTCCTTGACGGTGTCGACCATGGCGCGAAACCATGCCTCGACCGATCCGTGATCCTCCGGAAAGCGCTCGGCCAGGGTGACCACGCCGATCGGCACCGACAGCCAGGCCTTGATCGGCAGCCGCCAGGGCGCGAACTGCCGCGGGCGGGCGTCCAGCCCCTCCCCCTTCAGGTCGACCCAGCTGAGTTCGGTCGAGCCGCCGCCGACGTCGACGACCAGCGCCGCCTCCGACGTGCGGTCGAGCAGGTTCAGGCAGCCGGCCACCGACAGCTGGGCCTCTTCCTTGGGGGTGATCACCTGCAGCTTCAGGCCGGTCTCGGCGGCGACCCGTTCGATGAAGGCCGGGCCGTTTCCGGCCTGTCGGCAAGCCTGGGTGGCGATGGCCTTGATGCGCACGCAGTTGCGACGGCGAATCTTCTCGGCGCAGACGCTGAGGGCCGCCAGGGCGCGGTCCATGGCCACCTCGGACATCTGCCCGCTCGCTGAAAGGCCTTCGCCCAACCGCACGATCCGGGAGTAGGCCTCGACCACGCGAAAGCCGCCCGGCGTCGGGGTGGCGACCAGCAGCCTGCAGTTGTTGGTGCCCAGATCGAGGGCGGCGTACGTCGGCGGTGATCCGCCCGACGACCGTCGACGGCCCTCGCCGGAGCCGCTTTGCGCTTGTTGCGCCTCCGACATGGTTTCAGCCCTGTCTGCGCAGACGCCGGGAGGGGCGCCTCGTTTCACCGGCGACTGTAGCGGGCGCTTTCGCGTGGCGGAAGGCATTGACTTGCCTCCGCCGGCTGAGGACTTACGTTCATATTCCAGTCAGGCCCGCGGGCTTAGGGTCCGTATTGTTATGAACACGAGAAACGCCAAGTTCGCGATCGGTCAGGTGGTCAGGCACCGGCACTTCCCGTTCCGGGGCGTGATTTTCGACGTGGATCCAACCTTCGCCAACACCGAGGAGTGGTGGCAGTCGATCCCCGAAGAGATCCGGCCGCGCAAGGACCAGCCCTTCTATCACCTGCTGGCCGAGAACAATGAGAACACCTACGTCGCCTACGTCTCGGAGCAGAACCTGCTTCCGGACGACACCGGCGAGCCGGTCGGCCACCCGCACACCGCGCTGATCTTCGACGGCTTCGAGGACGGCCACTACAACATGAAGCCGCGCGTCTCCCACTGAGGTTCTGCGTCCTTTCCCCGGATCAAGTCCGGGGTCGCAAGGGCTCGCTCCTCAGGATGACGAGCTCAGTGGAATGCTACCGCCCGCGTCATGGTGAGGAGCCGGCTCTCGAGCCGGCGTCACGAACCACGCAACTTTGTTTCTGCTGAAACCGGTTTCGGGGGCGACTTAGAACGGAAATTCCCGCGAAGCAGGCGCATTCTCTTCCCATGAGCGCAGACGGCCTTCTCGGCGGTCCGCCCCCCGGTGCGGCGGCGGACTGGACCATCGACCAGAACTGGGACGCCTACACCGCAGGGGAACACGTGGTCTGGGACACCCTCTACGCCCGTCAGGCGGCGCTGCTGCCTGGCCGGGCCTGCGACGCCTTTCTGCGCGGCCTGGACGCGCTCAACCTCCACCGCGGCGGCATTCCGGACTTTCGCCGGATCAACGCCGATCTGGAGCGCTTGACCGGCTGGACCGTGGTCGCCGTGCCGGGCCTCGTGCCCGACGACGTCTTCTTCGAGCAGCTTGCCAACCGCCGGTTCGTGTCCGGGCAGTTCATCCGCAAGGCCGACCAGCTCGACTACCTTCAGGAGCCGGACATCTTCCACGACGTGTTCGGCCACGTCCCCATGCTCACCGATCCGGTATTCGCCGACTACATGCAGGCCTATGGCGAGGGCGGCCGCCGGGCCATGGGACGCGGCCAGCTGCACAATCTGGCCCGGCTCTACTGGTACACGGTGGAGTTCGGCCTGCTGGACACGGCCGAGGGTCTGCGAATCTACGGCGCCGGCATTGTCTCATCGCGCACCGAGTCGATCTTCGCGCTGGATGATCCCTCCCCCAACCGGCTGGGTTTCGATCTGGAGCGGACGATGCGGACGCCCTACCGGATTGACGACTTCCAGCAGGTCTATGTCGTGATCCCCTCCCTGCAGGCGCTGCTCGACGCCACCCTCCAGGACTTCGCGCCGATCTACGCCCGGCTGGACGGGGCGCCGGACATCGCCATCGACGCCATCCTGCCGACAGACCGGGTCCTTCATCGGGGCACGCAGGCCTATGCTGCCGCGGGGGGCAGGCTGGGCGGGTAGTGGACGGGGACATGCACTTCAGTGCGTGTCCCCATCGGCTTCGAGGCGGCAGGGGACACGTACCGAAGCCGGTACATGTCCCCGGTCAGCGCTGGAACGGATAGAAGCCGCCGCCCAGGCCCAGAATTCCCGTCAGGGCGTCCAGCGCCGTGCGGCTCTCGTCGAGCAGGTGCGGGTCGGCCAGGTCGGCGGGCAGCAGGCGGTCGCGATAGTGCGCCGTCGCCCAGGCGGCCAGCCGCTCATGCAGCGCCGCGTCGAACCGCTGGGCCGGATTGGTCGCCGTCAGCTCGTCGTCGGTCAGAACCACCCGCAGCCGCAGGCAGGCCGGTCCGCCGCCGTTGCGCATGCTCTGCCGCACGTCGACGTACTCGACCCGGCCGATGGGGCCGTTGGAGGCGATGGCCCGCTCGACCGCCGCCGCAGCGCGCGGCGTCTCGGCCGTCTCCATCGGCGCGATCAGCGTCAGCCGGTCATCGCCCGGAAGAGAGACCAGCATCGAGTTGAAAAGGTAGGACTTTATGGCCTCATCCAGCGGCAGGTCCGCCGCGTCGATCTGCACGAACTGCGGCTCAAAGCCCCGGGCGGCGGCGCGGATATCGGCCTGCACAGCCGCCGCATCCTCGAACGCCGCCTCGTGGAAGAACAGACAGGTGCGGGCGCCGACGCAGACGACGTCGTTGTGGAACACGCCCGCCTCGATGGCCGCCCGGGCCTGGCGGGCGAAAACCGCCCCACCGGCCCCGTGACGCCGGGCCACCGCCTCGAAGGCCTGCTGCGTCTGCCGCGCCGGGTATTGTCCGGTCCAGGGCTCGTAGGCGTCCCGCCCCCAGACGAACAGGTTCACGCCCGCCTCGCCATGATCGGCGCAGAGACGGACATGGTTGGCCGCGCCCTCGTCAGCGAAGTGCGGCTGGGCCGGCAGCGGATCGTGGACGGCGAAGCGGGCCGTGTCCGGGAACAGCGCGCGCAGCGACCGCTTGGTCTGCTCGCCCTCCAGGCTGCGGTGCAGGTTGGTCAGCAGGTTGGCCGGCGTGAAGTGGACCCGGCCCTCTGCGGCGTCGGCGCTCGGCGTAACCGTCGCGGCGTTGGCCGCCCACATCGGCGAGGCGCTGCAGGCGGTGTTGAGCAGCTCCGGCGCCTGGCGCGCGGCGGCCTCGATCACCTGGTGGTCGGTTCCGGAAAACCCGACGCCGCGCAGGAAGCCGATGTCCGGCCGCTCATGTGGCGGCAGCACGAACTGCGGCAGGCCCAGATCGGCCATCAGCCGCATCTTCGACAGGCCTTCCAGCACCGCCGAGCGCGGATTGGACGGATCGCCCTTGTTGATCTCGCTGGCGAGGTTGCCAGGGGCGAGCCCCGCGAAACTGTGGGTCGGCCCGACGAGCCCGTCGCAGTTGGCTTCAACGGCGGCGCTCATCCCCGCAGCCCCTTGATATCGCCCACGGTCGGCAGCACCGCGTCAGCCTCGAAGCTGGCCACCGGATAGGCGCAGTAGTCGGCGGCGTAGTAGGCGCTGGGCCGGTGGTTGCCCGAGGCGCCCAGGCCGCCGAAGGGAGAGGTTCCGGCCGCGCCGGTGGTCGGCCGGTTCCAGTTGACGACCCCGGCGCGGATGCGCTGCTGGAAGCGCGCCCAGCGGGCGGGATCGTCGCTGATCAGGCCGGCGGAGAGGCCGTAGCGGGTGTCGTTGGCCAGGGCCAGCGCGCCGTCGACGGTCGCCGCGCGGCGGACCGGACCGATGGGCGCGAAGATCTCCTCGTCCGGCGTCTCGTGGTGGCTGACGTCGCT
>JBEIDC010000037.1:0-24364 GCA_040383665.1 Caulobacter sp. | reverse complement strand
CGCGGTTCCGCCGCCCGAACGCGCTCTAAGTGTTTGAATCTAGAGCATGCTGATCCGGGTCAGATGATTCCATCTGACCCGGGCATGCTCTAGCGGTCGCTCACGGACGCCGGACGCTGGCGGATGTTCACCCCGTCCTTGAACTCCGCGCCTTCAAACGGGACCTCGAAGGAGTTCAGGAAGAACGCCACCATAAGGTAGTAGGCGACCGTCAGGCCCAACTCCGCCGTCTGCTCCTCGCCAAAGAGCGCCAAGGCCTCGCGCACGAGGCTGCTGGAAGCGCGACGCTCAAGAACAACTTCCTCGGACCACTGCGTAACGATGCGTTCGGGCTGCGGCAGCAGATGGATGTCGCCGTCGTTTCTGACCGCCGCAAGCTGGGCCTCGGTAAGGCCTACATCCCGACCAATTCGCTCATGGTGTCCGACCTCGTAGTCGGATCCCGCCATGTGGGCGGCCCTCAGGATGGCGAGTTCGCGCAGCTTCGGATCCAGCCGTGTCTGGTAGAGGATCACACCCCCCAGACGCGCGACGAGGTCACCGCCCTTTGGCATGTTGGCGAGCGCCTTGAACAGGTTGATGGGCGGCACCTGGGCGAGAAAGGCGTTCTGCGCCTCGTTACCCTCTCCGGGCTGGATCAGCGGAAGCAGGCTCATCGGTGTTTCTCCACGGATTGCACATCGCGAAACTTACGAAATTGAATTATGTTTTTTTCCGACGGTTCGAAAGGAGAATCTCCACGTGCGCCTTCTGATCAGGAACGCCCGCATCTGGGACGGAGTCTCGGATGCCTACAGCCCTGCTGACTCGGTTCTCTGCGTGGACGGGCGCATCGAAGAGCTGGCCGGCGCGGAAGCCGATGAGGTGATCGACCTGCGTGGGCAGGCGTTGTTGCCGGGCTTCATTGACGCCCACTTTCACGCCTATGCCTCGGAGGTGAATATCCCCCACCTCGAAACGCTGCCGCTCAGTTATCTGGCCCATCATGCCGCCGGCCTGCTGAAATCGGCGTTGCACAGGGGCTTCACCACGGTCCGTGATGCTGGAGGTGCGGACTGGGGCCTGTGGCGCGCGCTCGAGGACGGCCTCATCGAGGGCCCTCGCCTCCTCTATGCCGGTCGCGCCCTGTCCCAGACCGGCGGCCATGGCGACAAGCGCGCACCCCACGCCGAGCCCTGCGGATGCAGGCATGTGGCTAACCTCTCGGAGGTCGTGGACGGCGTTGACGCAGTCAGGCGCGCCGCCCGCGAGACGCTCCGCAAGGGCGCTCACCATCTGAAGATCTTCGTGTCCGGAGGCGTGTCTTCGCCAACCGATCCCATCTGGATGCAGCAATACTCCGCAGAGGAGATCCGTGCCGTCGTCGAGGAGGCGCGCAGCCGCCGCACCTACGTCATGGCGCACGCCTACACCCCGGAGACCATCATCCACGCCGTCAGGAACGGCGTCCGCTCGATCGAACATGGCAACCTTCTGAACGCCGAAGCCGCCGCCGTAATGGCGGAGCATGACGCCGTGCTGGTGCCCACGCTGGTCACCTACGAGGCGCTTGCCCGACGCGGCGCCGAGTTCGGACTTCCCGCTGTTTCGCAGGAAAAGCTCCAGGAGGTGCTCGGACAGGGAGCTGAAGCCATCAGGCTGGCGAGGGCGGCGGGTGTGCGCGTGGGCTTCGGCACCGACCTTCTGGGTCCGCTGCACGATTGGCAGCTGCAGGAGTTTTCGCTCCGCGCGGGCGTGGAAACGCCACTCGACATCCTGCGCTCTGCGACCAGCGTGAACGCAGCGCTCATCAACCGCGCAGGCGAGCTCGGCGTGATCGCCCCCGGCGCGGCGGCCGACCTGGTGGCCTTCGACGGCGACCCTCTGGCGGACATCAGCATTATCGCCGCGAAAGGGCCCTCGCTGGTCGTCAAGGGCGGCTCTGTCGTGTCCAGGGCGACCTAGCGGAGGACGTGATCCGTAAGGCGCGCCAATTCACTGACCACCACCCGCCCGAGGATTTCGTCGTTCCAGCGGTGGCCGGCTGCAGCGACGATGGTCAGCCGCCCCTCGGGCCAGGCCTTGGAGAGGTCCCATGCCCCCTTGGGGGGCGTGCACATGTCTGAACGCCCCGCGACGATGGCGCCGGGTACGCCTGCAAGTCGGTGGGCGTCGCTGAGAAGCTGGTTCTCGGCCAGAAAGTAGTCGTTCACATCGTAGTGGGCGAACAGGCGCATGCTCACGACCTCAGCGTCCGTTACAAGCTCCGGGTCCTCCGGCGGCGCCGACGGCCAGAGGTCCAGGGTCTGGCCTTCCGCCGCGCCGAGGACGGCGGCGGCCGGTCTGTGGATTTCCGGATCCGGATCCAGAACGCGTTTGAGGAAGGCCGCCCGTGGATCAGATTTCTCTTCCGCCGAAAGCAGGCTGTCGCGAGCCTCTACAACGTCGGGGAAGACGCTCTCCACGCCCCGCCACCACCAGCCCTGGTCCTCCTGACGCGCCAGGAAGACGCCGCTGACCAGGAGCGCGGCGACGCGATCCGGATGAGCCTGTGCGTAGGCCAGCGCAAGGGTCGACCCCCACGATCCACCCATGACGATCCAACGTTCAACGCCCCGCGCGACACGCAGCGCCTCGATGTCCGAGATCAGGTCAGCGGTCGTGTTTCCTGCGAACGATCCGGCCGGCTCTGAACGTCCGCAGCCCCGCTGGTCGAAGAACAGGCCACGATGGCGCGCAGGGTCGAGAAGACGGCGATAGTAGGGCTTGATGTACCCACCCGGTCCGCCGTGAATGACCAGCACGGGCACGCCGTCACTCGGCCCGGTTTCCTCCCACCAGATCGAATGCCCTCCGGACACCTTGAGCAACCCGCTGTCCGCTGGCTTTGGAACGGGCCGGGCCAGCGCGGTGTCCGCGCGATAGACGTAGGGCATCATGGCTTGGGTCTCGTGGGAACGCGGGAGATGGCGGCGAAATCGAAATTGGCGGGTGCGTAGGGGTTGAGAGCGACGCCTTGAAGATCGGAACGATACGCCGCCACCGGCTTGGCCGAAAAGAGCATGACTACGGGCCGCAAGGCGCGCAGCCGCACGTCGGCCGCCCGCAGGAGCCGGGCCCTGACGGTCGGATCGCTCTCGACAAGCGCGGCCTCGACAAGCCGGTCGATGTCAGGGTCGGACAGGCCCGAACCGTTGGCGCCGTAGGCAATGCCGCGGGTCGTGAAGAGGGCCTCAAGGAAGGGGGCGGCGTCGGGAACGTCCAGACTCCAGCCCGTATAGATCAGGTCGAAATCCCCGGCCGCCTGAAGCGCCTGGATGGCGCCGCCGGATCGGCGCTCGAGGCGTACGCGAATGCCGGCCTCGGCGAGGTTGGACTGCACGAACTCCGCGACCGGACCCAGCTGGGAAATCAGCAGAACGAGCGGCCGGCCGTCATAGCCCGCCTCCCGGAGCAACGCCTTCGCCCGGGCAAGATCCCTCCGCGGCGGCGGTTCATCGGCGGCGAAACCTGGTGATCCTGGCGTCAGGTATCCGGACAGCTGGGTCGCGTTGCCCTTGAGCACCTGCTCGCGGAGGGCTCGATAGTCGATGGCGGCCGCGACGGCCTGGCGGATGCGGACATCCGTCAAGGGACCGGACCGGGTGTTCAACATCAGAAAGCTTTGCGACACGCCGCCCGGCGATGTCCGGACATCAACCCCCTCGATCGCCGCGTAGCGCCCGACGAGGGCGGCCGGAACGATGTCCGTCATATCGACGTCGCCGCGCTCAAGCAGCAGGCGTCGCACGCCTTCGTCGGGCAGGGCCCGGAACCTGATGGTCCGGAACCCGGGCTGCGGACGTCCGCCGCGCGGGCGGGCGACCATGGTCACGTAGTCGTTGGCCCGATAGTCTCCGAGGACATAGGGTCCGGACCCGGCGCTGTTTTCCGATAGCCAGGCCGTACCGTCGTCGCCCACGTCATGAGCTCTGACGGAGGCCGGGCTGACGACGGAAGCTGAGGGCTGCGCGAGCATCTGCAGGGCGGCGGCATAGGGCCGCTTGAGCACCAGCTTCACGGTCAGCGGGTCAACGACCTCGACACGATCAAGCCACTCGAGAAATCCCGAAGGTCCCCGACCGATGCGCTTGACCCGCTCAAACGAGAACTTCACTGCGTCGGCGTCGATAAGCGAGCCGTCGCTGAAGCGCCCTCCGGCCCTCAGGTTGAACCGGATCGAGAGGCCGTCGTCCGCCACGACCCAACGCTCGGCGAGCTCTCCGACGACTTGCGCATCGGCCGAGGCCGGGTCGATGGCGACGAGTTGCTCATAGAGCTGGGCCTGGATTGGGGTTTCGTTGGCCGTGGTGCTGAACCCCGGATCGAGGGAGACAGGGCCGAAGGCCTTGGCGACGATCAGCTCTTCCGAACGGTCGCCTCGGTCAACTTGCGGCATGCAGCCGGAGGCAACCAGCGCCAGGGCCGACAACAGGATCGGGCGGATGATCATTGGTCTCGCCATTGCAGAAACCTCGGCATCGACTCGGTGCACCGCTCCCAGGCCACGTCAGCCTCTTCGGGCAGCCGCCGCAGCGGATAGGCCGGGATGCGAAGGAACGAGGCCCTTGCACCCGTCGCCGGCCCCTGAGCTTCGATCTCGAAGGTGAGGTGGAGCTCATGCGGCGCGCCAGAAGCGTCGAAGGCCCGGAACAGGCGGCCCACGACATGTCGAAGCTCCAGCCGCTCCGCGGACGGCCAACGCGGACCGACGGCGACCTTCAGGACGCCATCGTCCAGAGTGATCCGCAGTGGCGCCGGCATGTCAGGGTTGACGTAGACGCCCGTCAGCCGCTCCGGCGACGGTGCGGCCTCGCCGCTCGCAAGCACGAACCGTCGGGTCACATTGCCTTCGACACGCACGAGTTTCTCCGGCGGTGCAGTGAGGTCACCGTCCGGCAGCAGGGTGATGGGTTCAACGCCGACGGACCTGCGAAAGGCGCCGTCGGCGGCGCGCAGATAGGTTCGTCCGTCGCAATCCAGCGCCGTCGGGCCGCCCTTCAGCATCAGCGAAGCCCCGCCGGCTTCGTCACCATACTGAGCCGACCAGAGCGGCACGGGCGTGGCCGGGGCGACCAGGCGCGCGGTCATCGCGCTATCGATGGGAAGACCGGACCAGACCGTCAGTATCTCGCGCGTGCGCTCGATCCAGTTGATGTCGCTCCTGTTGCCCAGGATGACGACGGCGACATCGGGATCGGGCGCCCAGAGGGCGTCGCAAAGCCATCCGGCGATCCCGCCGGAATGTCCAAGGATCAATCTGCCAGAGATACTCTGACGGCCGAAGCCTCGTGCATAGGCGCTCTCGCTGCCGTCGGCATGGGGAACCGGGCCGGCCAGCCTGGCGCGCCAGTCATAGGGATCGGTCCTGAGCCATCGGCACCAGGCGGCCATGTCGTTGATCGAGGCCACGGCGGCGCCCGCCGCGCCCAGCGCCACTTCGGGGTCGCTGACGACAAATCCTTCCGGGGTCTTCGCGTAGGCTTGGGCGCCGCGATGCAGCCGGACGCAAAGGCCCTCCTCGAGGACTGCGTCGGTCATGCCGGCAGGACTGAAGACATAGCGGCGCATCAGGCGCGCGCAGGGCTCTCCCGTAATGCGTTCGATGGCGAGCTGCAGCAGAATGTAGTTGGCGTTTGCGTAGAGTGTGCGCTCGCCCGGCGCGAAGCTGGAGCCGGACTGCGCGAGCTGAAGCGCCAAGGCCTGATCGAGACCGAAGGCATGGGCCACGCCCGCACCGAACGCCATCCACTGCAGCGGGTATCCCTCTAGCACCCCGCTCTTCATCGCAAGGGCGTCGGCCAGCGTCGGCCGGTGGGCGAGCCGTAGCTCCGGCAGATAGCGCTCCAGCGGGTCGCTGATAGACAGCCGGCCCTCGGCCTCGAGCGCGGCCAGCAGAAGCGCGAACATCGGTTTGGTGATCGAGCAGATGCGGAAGCGCGTCGTGTCTGCGATCGGACCGCGCGCGGACAGGTCCGCGAGGCCTCGGACGCTGGACCAGGCCACCTCGCCGCCCTCCAGCAAGACGGCGGCGAAGCCGGGCTCGCAATCCCAGCTCGGCCCGTCGAACAGGGCGTCGACACGGGCGGACCGGTCGGCGCTCATGACAGCCCTCCCGGGATCCTGGGGGCGGCGTCGACCAGCTTGCGGGTGCAGGGGTGTGTCGGAGACGAAAGCACCCTTGCCGTATCCCCTTCCTCAACGATCGAGCCGGCCTCCATCACACAGACGCGGTGGCAGAGGTGACGGACGACATCGATGTCATGGCTGATGAACAGGTAGGCCAGCCCGCGGCGCTCCTGCAGGTCCAGCAGCAGGTTGAGGATCTGGGCCTGCACCGACAGATCCAGCGCCGAGGTCGGCTCGTCCAGGATCACCACGTCCGGTTCGACCACGAGCGCCCGGGCGATCGCGACGCGCTGTCGCTGGCCGCCGGAGAGCTGATGGGGACGCCGCTCCGCGAACCCGCCGTCCAGGCCGACCTCCTGCAGCGCGGCCAGGATGCGGAGGCGCATGGCTTCGCCCTGCGCCAGGCCGTGGACTTCCAGGCCCTCCGCCAATGTACCGGCGACCGTCGAGGTGGGGTTCAGGGCGCCGTAGGGGTCCTGGAAGACCATCTGAAGCCGGCGCCGCTGGTCGCGGCTCCGCCGGCGCGGCTCGGCCGGGAGCGTCTGGCCGCCAAGCAGCACTTCGCCAGAGGTCGGCCTGACAAGGCCGGCGGCGACCCTCGCCAGGGTCGTCTTTCCACATCCGCTCTCGCCGACAAGCCCCACGCACTCGCCCGGTGCAATGTTCAGGGAAACTCCGGACAGAGTCAGGGCGCCGGCGCGGCCATACCGCATCTCGATGGAGTTCAGCGCAAGGGCGGGCGTCATGCCGGCCCCGCGACGGGAAGGCGGGTGCGTGGTGGAGACCGCGAAGGCAGGGCCGCCAGGAGCTGTCGGGTGTAGTCCTGGGTCGGGGCGGAGAGCAGGTCGCGCGTCGGTCCGGCCTCGACGATCCGCCCTTGTCGCATGACCACAACCTGATCGCAGAGCGTCCAGACGACCGCCAGGTCATGGCTGATGAAGAGCACCCCGACATCGGCCTTGCGCGCGGAGACTTCCAGAAGGCGAAGCACCTCGGCCTGGACCGAGACGTCGAGCGCGGTGGTTGGCTCGTCCGCGACGATCAGATCGGGCTCCAGCGCGAAGGCCTGGGCGAGAAGAACGCGCTGCAGTTGGCCGCCCGAGAGTTCGTGTGGATAGGCCCTGAGCAGCCGCTGGGGGTCCCTCAGGCCCATCGCCATCAGGTGATCGAGCGCCCGCTGGCGGCGCGCTTCACGCGGTTCCGCCCACCGGTTGGCGAGGACCATGTCCAGCTGCGCGCCGATCCGGAGGGTCGGATTGAGCGCCGACATCGGCTCCTGCGGCACGAAGGCGATCCGCCGCCCGAGGCGCCGGCGACGCTCGATGGGCGACAATCCCATCAAGGACTCGTCCGAGAGGCTGAGTTCATCAGCCGCCACGACGGCCGCGCTCGGCGCAAGTCCCAGGACGGCGAGCGCGACCGTGGACTTGCCAGACCCGGACTCACCGACCAGCCCGACGATCTGGCCACGTTCTACAGAGAGATCCAGACCCTCTACGGCGACGGTTTCCCCAAACCGCACCGACAGGCCCGAGATCCGAAGAAGGGCGCTCATCGTCCTCGGCTCCTGGGATCCAGTAGATCCCGTAGCCCGTCGCCGATGAGGACAAATCCAAGCGCCGCGGTGGCCACGGCCACCCCGGGGAGAACCGCGCACCACCATTCGTACATGATGGTGTTTCGACCTTCGTAGATCATCGCGCCCCACTCCGGCGTCGGCGGCTGCGCACCCAGCCCGACGAAGGACAGCGCGCTGGCGGCCACCAGGGCGCCGCCCAGCGCCGTCGAAGCGAAGGTGGCGGCCAGCGGAGCCAGGCTCGGCAGGACATGTCGCAGCAGAATCCGCGTGAAGCCCGCGCCCATGACCCGGGCCGCCTGGACGTGACCGCGTTCGCGTATGGCCAGGGTCTCCCCGCGAAACAGCCGCATGTAGAAGGGTATGCCCAGGCCGCCCAGCACCAGCACCAGGTTGAACAGGCTGGGGCCGAGGGCCGCGGCGAGCGCGAGCGCGATGACCATGCTGGGAATGGACAGCAGCATGTCCAGAATGCGCATCGCTACGCCGTCCACCCAGCCGCCGGCGAGACCGCAGGCCGCACCCAGCAGAAGGCCAAGGCCGACGCTCAGGGTCACGATGCCCACCGCCACGCCCAACGATGCCCGGCCGCCATGCATCAACCGCGAGAGCAGGTCCCGGCCAAGGCCGTCGGTTCCGGCCCAGTGCGTCCACGACGGCGGCTCGAGGATCGACGCCGGCGCGGCCTGCGTGGGGGAATAGGGCGCGACGACCGGCGCGGCGATCGCGAGCGTAACAAGGATCCCGACAAGGGTCGCGCCGATCCAGAAGCTGGCAGGAAGACGGGTCATGCTCCCGCCGTCCTCGCTCGGGGATCGACGGCCGCATAGGCCAGGTCCGCGAGCAGATTGACAATGACATAGGCGCCGGAGGTCAGGACCGCGAAGCCCATGATCACCGGAAAATCGAGATTGAAGATGGAATCGACCACGAACTGGCCGGCCCCGGACCAGCCGAACACCGCTTCAACCGACACCGATCCGTAGAGCATGCTCGCCAGCGATGCGGCCACCACGGTGATCATCGGCGACAGTCCATTGCGCAGCGCGTGGCGCCAGACCACCGTCGTCTCGCCAAGGCCGGCGGCGCGAGCGGTGCGGATGTACTCCTGCTCCATCACCCCGCGCATCTGGTTGCGCACCAGCCGGGCGACCAGACCCAGGTCAAGCAGCGCCAGCGACAGCGACGGCAGGGCAAGGTGGGCGCAGGCGATCCGGAAGGCGCGCCAGTCGCCGGCGATCAGCGAATCCAGGGTGAGAAAGCCGGTGACGGCCTGCGGCGGCGGCCCTGTGAACCGGCCTGAGGCAGGAAACCACGCCAGCTCCCGGTAGAAGACGAGGATCAGGATCAGCCCCAGCCAGAAGGCCGGCATGGACGCACCGCCGACTGCAAGGCCGCTGACCGCACGGTCAGCGATCCCTCCCCGACGGAGCGCGGCGCGAACGCCGAGCGGAATCCCGGCGGCGAGCGCGATCAGCAGGCCCGCGCCCATCAACTCGAGCGAGGCCGGAGCCCGGCGCGCGATCTCGTCCAGCACGGGCTTGCCGGAAACGTTCGAGACTCCCAGGTCGAACCGCACCAGCTTGCCGAGATAGAGGGCGTACTGTCGCCAGAGGGGCTGGTCCAGGCCCAGATCCAGGCGGATCTTCTCGACCGCTTCGGGAGCGGCCTGCGGCCCGGCGATCATCCTCGCCGGGTCGCCCGGCGCCAGGTGCGAAATGCTGAAGGTCAGGAGCGAAACGCCCAGCAGCACGACGACCAGGAGGGCGCTCCGCCTGAGGACGAAAGCCAGCATCTCCGATCAGCCGGCCGACGGGCCGGCTGCAACCGTGGCCCGCCCGAGATGACGGTGGGCGAACGCCGCGATGACCGCCGCGAGCACGACAAGCATCATCGTTCTGGGATCGAGGAAGCCGAACGTCGGCGTGACGGAGTCGCTGGCGGCCTTCGACCAGACGTTGGAGCCGCCGTGAACGAATATCGCCGGCCAGACGCTGCCTCCAGCCTGGTTCACGCAGTAGCCGGCGACGATCGAAAGTGCGATGCAGAGCACTAGGAACACCGTCTGGTTCACCAGGAAAGTGCTCAGCGGCGCGCCGCCCATGATCGTGAAAACCTCGCGGGGCAGATGCCAGCCCCAGTGCAGCGCGCCGAGCACCACGGCGGCGACCAGCGGCGAGCGCATTGAATCCAGCAGAATGGGCCAGGCGAAGCCTCGCCAGCCGAGCTCCTCGAGCGTTCCGCCTTCGTCGACGAACAATCCGATCAGGGCGCCGAAGACGATGCCGGCGCCGAACCCCTCCAGGCGCTCCAGCGCGTTGACGCCAGGCCCCGAGATCCAGTCGTACACGAACAGCCCGAAGGCATAGACGGCAAGGAGGACGAGGTAGAGCCGAACCGCCCTCCCCCGCGTCCCTTCGGGACCCACCGGGTTGAACCGGCTGATCAGCCGGCTCCAGCCCCCTCCGACGCCTGCCGCCGCCAGCAGGAGCGCCGAGATCGTCGGTGCAAAAGCGAAGACGAAGATGGTCATGAGCATGGGCTGCTTCACCGTCTCCGACGCGATGGTCAGCAGGTTGATGTAGCCGTCAGAGGCGGTGATGTTGTTGACCAGGGTAGTGGTCGCCCCTGCCGAAGCCGGGTTCACGATGAAGGCGGCCACAGCGAAGACGATCACCAGGCTGGCGATCAGGAACGAAAGCAGAAAATGCGACAGGACTGGCCTGCGGCGCGCGAAGGCGAGCATGCTTGCAGTCTCCCCGTTCAAACTCCGCGGCCCCGTCACCGCACCCGCACACTGGCGAAACAAGCCACGAACCACAACACTAAAATAACAGAATTACGTTCCATCGCCGTGTGGCGACTGTCTATGGCCAGAGATCGGTCGACAGGTACTTGAGGCCTGAGTCACAGATGATCACGGCGATCGTCCCGCCGCGCTCCTCCCCCCGGAGAAGCTCCAGCGCCGCAGCCACGTTCGCGCCGGCCGAGAAACCGCCGAAGATGCCCTCTTCCATGGCCAGACGGCGGGCCGTCAGCATGGCGGCCTCGTCGTCCACAGTCAGGAACCCGGCGGGCGAGAGCCCGTCAAGAAGCGGAAGGGTCGGCATCGCATAGCCGCCGCCCTGGATCCGGTGGCCGGGGGCGTCCGGAAACTGACCCGCCAGCACAGCCGCGCCGGAGGGCTCGACAATGTAGCCCCGGATATCGGGCCGCCGCGCGGCGAAAGCCCTGTGGAGGCCGGCGAACGTGCCACCGGAGCCAACGAAATCACAAAAGGCCGTGACGCTCCCGTCGGACGCGTCCCAGATCTCGGGGCCCGTGTGCAGCTCGTGGGCGCGGCTGCTTCCCGCCCTGATGAACTGGTCGATCCTGAAGCCGGTGCGCGAGGCCACGATCTCTTCGGTCGCCGCCTCGACAAGCGCCAGGTCGGCCCCCGACACCTGCCCCGCGATCGACCCGGGCGCCTGATCGACCAGGACCACCTCGGCGCCGAGCGCCCGCATCATCCGCGCCCGCTCGGGCGAGTTGCCCCGCGACATCACCGCTACGAAGGGATGGCCCATCACGGCGCAAACGATGGCGGCGCCGGTGCCGGTGTTGCCGCTGGTCAGTTCGACGACGCACTGACCCGGCGCCAGATCGCCGGCGGCTCCGGCCTCCTCAAGGATCTGGCGCGCGATGCGATCCTTCTTCGAGAAACCGGGGTTGAGATAGTCGAGCTTGGCGAGGATCCGGCCGTCGAGGCCGCGCGTGAGGCGCGACAGTTCGACGAGCGGGGTCTCGCCGATCGCCTCGACGGCGGAACCCAGCAACCTGCGACCTCGCCCGCCGGTCACAGGGCGATGACCCCGGTCGGGGAGTAGAGGATGACGAAGGACGTGAACCGCATGACGTCAGCCATGGTCTGGAACCTTGCTCGCGCCGTGAACGGACCGGCCAGATCAACGCCTGGCAAATAGGACAGCATCTCGGAGGCAGCCCGGCTGGTCATCTCGAACTCGACCTCGAAGGGTCCGGCGACCCGGAACGGCTTTCCTGCCGGCGCCGCAAGCGCCGCCAGCGTCGCCGCGTGGATCGCCACACAGGCCTCGGCCGGCGTCATACCGTAGGCTGACCGCCAGCCCACCGCGGTCTTGACGATGCAGGCGCGCCCGTCGGGAGCGTAGCGCTTTGCATCAATGGCTGTCTCCTCGTCGCCGCACACCAGAGAGACAGGCACGCCAAACTCTCCGGCCAGGGCGGCGTTCAGGTAGCCTTCGGAACAACTCACGCCGTTCAGGCGAATGTCGCGAATGGCCCCGCCGTGGTAGGTGTGGGCCAGCGTGCCGCCGCTGCCCTGTGCGCCGTTGTGATAGCCAACGAAGATGCAGCGCTCGACTCCTTCGACCTCGATGCCCTGCATCTGGAGAAGCGGCCTTGGCCAGGAGCGGATCAGCTTGACGCCCGCCGGCATGGCGTCTGGGTGGATGTTGTGAGCATTGCCGTGTCCGTCCGAGACCAGCACCTCGTCGAACCCGCTTTCGAGCGCCGCGGTCGCGGCCGCCACGACCTCATTGGTCATCCACTGTCTCGCCGCGGTCCACTCCCAACGGTCCGGGCCCAGGGCCAGCTGGCTGGCGACTCCTGCACATCCCTCGATGTCGGCGGAAATGAGCAACCTTCGCATGTGGACAACCTTTGAAACGGGTGCGACAACATAATCATATTATTTTATTTGAGAAGACCCGCCAGTGCGAGACCCCGTCGAGATCGTCGAAGAACAGATCAGAGCCTACGCGCGGGGAGATACCGCGGCTTTTGTCGCGACTTATGAGCCTGACGCGGTCTGTGCGGAGCTCCCCTCAGGCCGCATCAAGGCGCGCGGTCAGGCAGAGATTGCTAGGCTTTGGGGCGCTCTGTTCGAGGGCGGGCCCCGTAAGGTGAACATTCCCAAACGCATCGTTCAGGGCCGTTTCGTCACCGACTACGAGCACATCGTCGTCGAGCGCTCGGGCCGCACGGTCGAAGGCGTAGCGATCTACCTCGTCGGCCCCGACGCCATCCGGAACGTCTGGTTTCTTGTTGAGCCGACTGAGGGAGACGCGGGCTGACAACCGACGGCTCGCCCGGCCGGGGCAAGGGCACTAGACTACAGTCAGGGTGCGAGTCTGCGCCCGCAGGAGACCGGACATTGGCTGCAAGGACCGGAAAGGTCGCCAGACATGACCCTGTGGCTGACGCCGGCGGGGACAAGGGCGAGCGCACGCGCAAGCTCATCAAGACAACCATCGCCCATCTGGCCGCGCGCAAGGAAGTGTCCGAGATCAATCTCGCCGAGATCTGCAAGGCGGCCGGACTGACGACCGGCGCGCTTTACTTCCACTTCAAGGGCAAGGACGAAGCGATCGAGGAGATGGTGATCGACGAGGTCGGCGCCCTCTACGCCGGCTATGCGCACGACACCGCAAGCCTGCCCTTCGAGGAAGCGATCGGCGCCATCCTTGATCGGTCGACGCACATCCACAACACGATGAAGCGGCTGCCCCGCGCGATCCAGGTGGTGATCAACACGCGGCCCAAAGCCTATGAGGCCTGGATCGACGCACGCCGCCCGCTCATCGCCCAGCTTGAGAGCACGATCACCCAGGCCCGGATAGCCAAGGGTCTGTCCGCCGAGGCGGCGCCCTATCTGGCCCACTTCATTCTGAACTCCATCGAGGATCTCGCGATGGACGTATACCAGTGGAACAACCCCACACTTGCGCCCTTCGCCCGAACGCCCGGCGAATGGAGCGGTCGTCAGCGCGCCTTGTGGTCCTGGGCGATCCTTGCGCCGTTCCCGGACAGTCTTACCCAGCCAGGTTAGGCAGGCTGAAAACCCGGGCCGCTGAAGCATCGAGGCCGCGGTCGTCGAGACGGGGACGCCGGCGCTCCCCAGCGTCACCACCGTTGCGCTTGGGAAGGTCGATTGCGGACTCACAGATGACTCAGGGCGCCCCCAGCAGGCTCGGCTGGAGCGAACAGCGGAGAACGCGAAACGGCCGCCAGCGGCCCTCCGGGAGTCCGCAATCGCCGCTAGCAGTTTTCGGGGCGGCGAACCCCGTCCGCGGCCCGCCGATCAGGTGGATCGTGTTCCCGACCCAAGCCATCTGCTAGCTCTGCTAGCAGTCAATTTCCCGGAATTTTCAGAAATCCGCGTGCGGCATAGTCCGCTCTAACCCCATGATCTGGAGGGGTAAAAGGGTGTACCCCTTTGCCCCGAACGACGTTCTGCGCGGCGCCGCAAGAGTAGATTCCAGGGGTCGGCCAATCACGGCCGGCGCGAAGGCCCGAAATCGTTATCCGGTTTTCGGCGCCAAATTCTGGAGCTACCCACTGACCCTCAATGTCAAAGAACTCGCCGCCATGCGTGACGTCGCCTGGGCCGACAAACCAACCAACAATATGGTGTCCCAGGATATCCTGGGATGGCGTTGCGCCGAGGACCTCGCCTCCTGGCTGGAGAAGGACCTCCAACCGGAAGCCTTTGTACCCACCTTCCCCATGACCATCCTGGTCCTCGCCGGTCTGGCGGACTACTGGGCCGAGATCGGCGAGTTCCCGCCGCACTCCGTCGCCCACGTCCTGCTGATGGTTGATCGGGTCCATCTGGGTCTGACGCCGCGTGGGGAAGACTGCGTGCCCGAACATATGAACTAACGATGGGCGGCGGGCCGCGGTGCGGCCCGCCTCTCACGTCAACGCAGCGGAGTCCAAGAGAGCCTGCCAGGACAGTGCTCCCTGAGGCGATCCCCAGTTCGGCCGGGACCGGTATTCGGAGGACGAGGGGGCGTGAAGCTATGCCAGTAGGCCTGGGAAGGACCAGGCGGCCATCTCGGGGTTGAACGACCGGTGGTGCCGGAGAGGTCTCTGAAGGCGCTGGCGGAGAAATTCGCCAAAGTCCGTCCCGTCGTTACCTAACCACTCTAATTAATAAATATCTCTTTCTTCTTTTTTTCCTTCTAGTAGAAGAAAAAACAAAAAAAAGAAAGATCTTTTAGATATATATTGTGGTTAGGTAACCCATCATATGGAAAATCTCAATCGAGTGATTTCAAAAACATCCACTGGGCTAAATCTAGGAACCCCAGATGCCGCCAAGGCCCAAACCAATACTGGCCAGGATCGCCAAAAAGATCCAGACCCCTCCCGGCATAACCGAGGATATGATCGTTCAGGCAATCACCGGTTGGAGTGGCCCAGCCTACGACAAGCCGCACTGGATTTGGGGTGACCACACTATCCTCGCTGGCATCCCTATGGTCTGGAACGGAACTCGGCCTGAACAAGTCTGTCGAGTGCTCTTCGCGGCCATCTACGACCGGCCCCTTCTCTCGACGTGGCGGATAGTCCGGACGTGTAACGAGCCCCGTTGCATGAGCCCCTACCATCGACAGCCAAAAGCCACACGCGGCTCCGACGGCTACGTCGAGAAGCTCCCAGACCATAATCGGGCCGAGAGCTCCGAAACCGTCGATGATCTGGTCAAGCTCCTACGCGCCGGCTGGACCTTCGAGAAGCTGATCAACCAGGGCAAGGACTTCAACATGGCTGTGGACGCCGACATGATCTACGACGAAGAGACCCAAGGGGCATAAGCCGCTACGCGCCTCCGCTGACCTGCAAGCCAGAACCAGCGCCCGGCCCGGCCAATCCGCCCCTCGCGGCCGACACGGGCTATCCGGGCCGGGCGCTGGTAGCCGAGGCTACAGACGATAATGCTCTAGTGTACTATACTAGAGCGATTGGGCACTATCGCCACCCAAGAGAACCGAGCACGGTCTCTTGGACAAACCAGATCAGATCAAATGAAAACTCACAAACAACGGCACAGCACCCGCTGCCGCCGCAACCTTTTGCGCCCGCCCTGAGGCCGGCGCTAGGGATCCACATGTCCATGATCGATCACAACTTCTCTTCTGAAGCGGCTCCGGCCCAGCTCCCCGGCGCGGTCCGGGACCAAGTGATGAGACTGGGGGATGACCCGCTGTTTCGCGGTAGGCGGTTCATCGTGCCGGTGAAGGGCGCCGCGTGAGCCGCGTCGCAAAACGCCCGTTGTCTACAGATTGGCCAGACGACGCGCCCATGACGCTGCCCGAGATAGTGGCGGTGTTCGCCGATCACTATCCGGTCACCGTCTCCGGCCTGCGCCGAGAAATCAAACGCGGCCGTTTGCCTTTCGCCACCGTTCTAGGCCGGCATTTCATAACCCCGACTGATCTGAGGAAGTTGTTCGCCCCATGTCCCGTCAACCCAAAGGACCACGCTTGTACCTACGAAAAGGGCGCAAGGACGGAAGAACGGGCCAAGTCCTGGCCGACCGCTGGTTCATCCGAGACGGCATACGAGAGATCGGCACGGGCTGCGGCTCGGACGCCCTGGCTCAAGCTGAACAAGCACTTGCGGTCTACATAGGAGGTAAGTGGACAGCGCCAGCCCGGGAAAGCGACCCAAGGCGGGTTCCAATAGCCGACGCCTTGGCCCTCTACGGCCACGCCAAAGCCGACAAACTGCGCTCCGATGGCGCAACAATGCTCGGCTTTGTCGATCATCTCCTCGAGTTCTGGGGGGCTATGAAGCTGTCCGATGTCCGTGGCCAGACATGCCGGGACTATATCGGCTGGCGCATAGGACAACCTATTCGCCACGGCAGAACTGGTCGCAAGGTGAGCGACCAGACAGCGCGTCGAGAGCTTGAAGTACTATCCGCCGCGATCGGCTACTGGGACCGTGAGAACAATCTGACAAGCCGTCCAAGCGTCACCTTGCCGGAGAAGCGCGAGTCAAACCGAGACGCCCTGACGCGCAATGATGCCTCCCGGCTTCTTCGGGCGTCGATGGGCCACCGTATCGCTGAGACAGGTTGGGCGGCCATACCTGGGTCAGGGTCCGCCAACCGGGCTCATCTTCGCCGCTTCCTACTGATCGGCCTCTACACAGGCACCCGCGCGGGCGTGATCATGCGTCTGGTTTGGTCGGAAAGTCCGACCGAACCATGGGTCGATCTGGACGCCGGCGTGATCTACCGCCGCGGTAGGGACGAGCGTGTGAGCAAGACCAAGCGCCGACCGCTGGTCAAGATACCCGGGCGCCTGCTGGCCCACCTGCGCCGTTGGCGCGCGGCGGATCTTGCTGCTGGCCATCATCGCGTCATCCACCATGGAGGCCGGCAAGTCACATCTGTCCGCAGGTCCTTCGCTGCGTCGGTCGCTGACGCTGGTCTCAGCCCGAGCATCACTCCCCACTGGCTACGTCATACCGCAGCGACATGGTTGATGGAGCGTGGCGTCGACCCTTGGCAGGCTGCCGGCTATCTCGGCATGACCGTTCAGACCCTCGAGAAGCACTACGCTCACGCCCGGCCCGATCACCAGTCAGCTGCCCGCCGCGCGATGCGCTGATGCTGCTCCCCGTTTACTTCCCAGAATGGACCGACGAACAAGGGGAAAACCGGGTACAAAATGAGACCAGCGGAAAGGCTAGTCCCTTACGCACAAAGGAAAACTTCGGGAGAGCACCTCGTTCACACCGAGGGGGTCACAGGTTCAATCCCTGTCGCATCCACCACCCTTCGCCCTGCGGGCTTCGGGTGGCAGGCCACCCGGAACCGCATCCTTGGCGAAGGCGTGCCCTTCGAAGCCTCGGCGAAGAAGGGCTGACGACCCTACTGACCGTCGCCGTTCAGGATCGCAGGCGGTGTTTGTTCCGGCGTCACGGAGTACCGCTCACCGTCGATGATCAGATCATCCAGCGCGGGGGCGCCGGCGCTTATCCCGCCCTTGCGAATGGCGTCCAGCAGCGCCGCGTCGCTCTCACGGCCCGGCCGCCAGAGCGTGGCCTCGCCCAGGAACCGCCACCGCCCCTCGACGCGTCCATGCACCCAAGCCCGCTGGCCGTTGAGGATCACCACCTCATCGACCCTGTCCCGCGTCAGGTCCACGAGCGCCGCCTGACAGGAGTCCGGCGCGGCGGTGCAGACCCGCTGCTGGTCCCGCGCCCATTGCTGATCGAAGAAGTCCTCAGGCAGCGAGCGCCCCGCGGGCCAGATGACCGGCAGATTGCCGGCGTGCAGGAGCACGGCGTCCGGCGCATCGCCCCGGCGCTCGGTCTCCGCCAGGGCGGCCGTCGCGCGCTTGCCGACCTCGCCGCCGCGCGCCTTCAGCGCGATCAGCGCCTCCCGCCCGTAGCGCCCGCTGTCGAACCGCAGGAACTGGTAGTCCAGCTTCTCCGGCTTGACCGTCCCGGACTCCAGCCGCGCCAGCTGGCTCGCCACCGACAGCCGCGCCGGGTCAGCGAGCGGGCTGAAGATGGCCAGCAGCAGGGCCAGGGAGACGAAGGCGGCAATGATGTTGGTGAGCTCCAGCCGCCGCATCCAGCGGCCCGGCCGCACCGCCGCGATCAGGTAGCCGACCGCATAGACCAGGCCGGCGACGACGCAGGCGCTCGCCACGACCCGGTCGGGCGTCAGGCCGTACTGGCCGACGCGCAGCCAAAGCGCGTAGGCGGCCAGCACGATCATCGGCGCCAGCAGCAGCCCGGCCAGCCGGCCGCTCCAGCGCAGGACGGGCGGCACGGGGCCGTCCGGCTCGCCGTCCTGGTAGGCGGCGTTGGTCAGGACGATCAGCACCGCCATGGCGCTGAGCAGGATCGCCGCCCCGCTGCGCGTGCCCCACAGCGCGTCGAGCCCCGTGAACGGCAGGGCCAGCAGGAAGGCTGTCGCCAGCACCACCAGGATCGGCAGCAGCCAGGCCAGCAGGGTCAGGGCCACGGTGCGGATGCCCCGGATCAGCCCGGCGCGGACATCGGTCAGGTGGACGGCGGCGGCGAACATCGTCGCCGTGGCCGGAATGGCGAACCAGGACTTCTGCAACAGCTCGCCGACGGCCTTGATGCCGATCAGGTCGAACATCGCACCGCCCAGGAAGAGGATCAGCCAGAAGACCCCGACGAAGGCCGCCGACAGGGCCAGCTGGACGCCGTGCTTCCAGGCGATCTCGAAATGGCGCGGGTAGCCGGCGATGATCCGTCGCTCGGCGTCGGCGCCCTCGACCAGATGATGGGCGATGAACAGGCCGGCGGCGCCGAAGAGCATCAGCTGCGGCGAGACCCAGGGGTCGTTCAGCGTGTCGAATCGGCGGGCCAGGTCGTGCGCGCCCAGCATCGCCAGCACCGCTGCCGATCCCGCCGCCCAGAGGGCGAGCGTCCGCGCGCGCAGGGCGCCCAGGCCGCCGAGCAGCACGAAGGGCAGGAAGACCGCGACCATGATCAGGGCGCCGAACAGCGGCGGCGCGGTCGCCGGCCAGATCTTCTGATCTCCCGCTTCGTTCAGCACCCAGATGACAACGCCGGCGGCCAGGCCGATGCCTGCCCGGATGGCGCCGAGGGCTCGCGAGGGCGGCCGATGGTCGTGCGGACTTTCCGACATGGTTGCCTCCGTCGTTGCCGCGGACACTCACCCATGCCCGCCTCGCTGGCAATCGTCGCCGCAACGCGCGAACGCTTTGCGCATTGCGGTATGGCGTGGCAGTTTCGGCAAGGACGATGGAGCCGCCGACGCGCCGATGAGCAAACCCGCCGACTTCAAGCTCCGGGAGGGCGAGCACGGCGCCACCGCCTTCCTGTCAGGCGACTGGACGGCGGAGTCCCTGGACGACGCCGGCCGCCGGCTTGCGGATGTTCTCGTCGGATCGAAGGCGGTCAATCTCGATCTGAACGGCGTGCGGCGTTGCGACACCGCCGGCGCCTACGCCATTGTCCGCGCCTGCGAGGGACGGACCAGCGCCGGCACGCTGGTCGCGCGGCCGGAACAGACCCGCCTGCTCGATCTCGTGAGCGACGCCGTAAAGGTCGAGCCCAGTCCGCCGATCGTCCAGCGCGGCTTCTATGACCTCGCGGTGCGGATCGGCCGCGGGGTCTTCCACCTCGCCGACGAGGCGCTGGAAACCTTCGCCTTCATCGGCCGGGTTCTGGTGGCCGCCGGTCGCGGCCTCGCAAGTCCTCACAAGGTCCGCTGGGCGCCGATCATCACCCTGTGCGAGCGCGCCGGGCTGGACGCCCTGCCCATCGTCGCGGTGACCACCTTCTTCATCGGGGCGGTGATCGCCCTGCTCGGCATCAATGTCCTGCGCGAATTCGGCGCGTCGATCTTCGTGGTCGAGATGATCGGCATCGCGGTGCTACGGGAGTTCGGGGTGGTCATCACCGCCGTCCTCCTGGCCGGCCGCTCGGCTTCGGCCTTCGCCGCCGAGATCGGCGCCATGAAAATGCGGCAGGAGATCGACGCCATGCGCGTCATGGGGGTCGACCCGTTCGAGGCCCTGGTGCTGCCCCGGTTCGTGGCGCTGCAGCTGACCATGCCCCTGCTGACCTTCGTCGCCGATGTCGCGGGACTGATGGGCGGTCTGATGGTGTCGTGGATGATCCTGGACCTGTCCCCGACCTTCTTCCTCCAGCGCATCGTCGACAATGTCGGCCTGACCCACTTCATCGTCGGCATGATCAAGGTGCCGATCATGGCGGCGGTCATCGCCGGCATCGGCTCGCGGCAGGGCATGGAAGTCGGCGGCGATGTCGTTTCCCTGGGCCAGCGCGTCACCGCCGCGGTGGTCCACGCCATCTTCTCGATCATCCTGATCGACGCCATCTTCGCGCTGATCTTCATGGAGCTCGACTTCTGATGGTCGAGCCGCGCCGCGAATTCATCGACCTCGACGAGGACGGCCTCCACGACAACGCCCCGCCAATCGAGGTCATCGATCTGGTCTCCCAGTTCGGCGACACCGTCATCCACGATCACCTGAACCTCACCGTGAACCGCGGCGAGGTGCTGGGGGTGGTCGGCGGGTCGGGCAGCGGCAAGTCGGTCCTGCTCAACAGCATCATCGGCCTGAAGAAGCCCGATGGCGGCACGATCCGCATGTTCGGCCACGACATGAGCGACGCCACCCGCAAGGAAATGAAGGCCATCGAGCGCAGCTCGGGCGTGCTGTTCCAGCAGGGCGCGCTGTTTTCGGCCCTGACCGTCAAGGAGAACGTCGCCGCGCCGATGTTCGAGCACACCGACCTGTCGAAGGCCGAGATCTATGACCTGGCGGAGCTCAAGATCGCCCTCTCCGGCCTGCCGCCCCGCGCCGGGGCCTTGAAACCGTCGGAGCTGTCGGGCGGCATGATCAAGCGCGCCGCCCTGGCCCGGGCCCTGGCCCTGGATCCGCAGATGCTGTTTCTCGACGAGCCGACCGCCGGCCTCGATCCGATCGGCGCCGCCGCCTTCGACGAACTGATCGCCGACCTGTCGCGCAGCCTAGGCCTGACGGTGTTCATGATCACCCACGACCTCGACAGCCTGTACACGATCACCGACCGGGTGGCGGTGCTGGCCGACAGGAAGGTGACGGCCGTGGCTCCGGTTCACGAACTGGAGCTTTCCGAGCACCCCTGGATAAGGGAATACTTCATGGGCCCACGGGGTCGCGCGGCCCAGAGCGCCAGGAACAGGGCGGGACAGACGGTCTGATGGAAAGAAACGCCAACTACGCCCTGGTCGGCATCGCCTCGATCCTGCTCTTCGTGGGCGCGATCATATTCGGCGTCTGGCTGGCGCGCTTCGCCGTCAACCGGGACTACGACATCTACGACATCCTGTTCTTCGGGCCGGTGCGCGGCCTCTCGGAGGGCGGCGAGGTCCACTTCAACGGCATCAAGGTCGGCGAGGTGACCAAGCTGGAGCTCGACAGCAGCGATCCCAACCGTGTCATCGCCAAGATCCGCGTCACCTCCGACGTGCCGATCCGCGAGGACTCCTCGGCCACCCTCGAGCCGCAGGGCATCACCGGCGTCAACTACGTTCAGATCACCGCCGGCACGCCCGCAAGGCGTCTGCTCAAGGACACCGTACCGGCCGGCGAAATCCCGGTCATCCGAAGTCAGAACAGCGCCCTCTCGGACCTGCTGCAGGGCGGCGGCACGGTGCTGACCCGGACGATCGAGGCGCTGGACCGGGTCAACGACGTCCTCTCCGAAGAGAATGTGAAGACCTTCAGCGCCGCGCTGAGCGACGTCCAGGCCATCACCGCCGAGGCGCGGGAGCGCAAGGCGATCATCGCCGACGCCCAGAAGGCGCTGCAGAACATCGACGCCGCCGCCGTCGAGATCGCCGAGCTCAGCCGCTCGACCAAGGGACTGGTCGACAACGACGGCAAGCGCACCCTCGCCGAACTGGCCGAGGCGGCCGAGGAGCTCAAGGCGGCGACCAGGGACGCCCGGGGCATGATCACCCGTCTGGAAGCCCCGACGTCGGACTTCGCCGCCACCGGCCTGCCCCAACTGACGCGGGCCATCACGACGCTGCAGTCCACCGCCGAGTCGCTCGACCGGCTGGTCAGCGATATCGAGCAGAACCCGCAGGGCCTGGTGTCCAAACCGCCTGCCAGGGAAGTGGAGGTCAAGCCGTGAGCCGCCGTATCGCCGTCATGGTCCTGGCGCTGGCCGCCATCGGGTTGTCCGGGTGCATCAGCCTGTTCCCCAAGGCCGAGCCGTCGCAGCTTTATCGGCTGCAGGCCACGGTCGAGCCGCAGGCCGCGTCCGCGGGGCCCGTCTACGGCGTACTGCGACTTGGCACGGGCTTTCCCCGCGCCTCTGGAGGCGACCGCATCCTGACCGTCGGCCCGGGGGGCGAGGCCGCCTACATCGCCGGGGCGCGCTGGGTCTCCCCCGCCGCCGTGATGTTCGACGAGCAGACCGTCCAGGCCTTCCACGCCGGCGGCCGCGCTCGCCTCATCACCCGGGGCGACGTGGTCAGTGCGGACTATGTCCTGAAGCTCGACGTCCACAGCTTCGAGACCGTCTACGACCGTGGCCCCAAGGCGGCGCCGTTGATCCTCGTGTCGGTGCGCGGCGTCATCACCCGGTCCAGCGACCGCGCCCTGGTCGGCGACCGCACCTTCACCGCCAGGATCCGCGCCGGCGACAACCGCGTCAGCGCCATCGTACCCGCCTATGACAAGGCCCTCAGCCAGGTGCTGGGCGAGGTCGTGGGCTGGGTGAACGCGGTGGATACGCGCGGGGGTTAGGGCCGGGGCGGCGCCACGGAAGCAACGGTCGGTCGCGGGTCGCTGTCGGCTGCCGATCGATTCCAGACCTTTGTTGATCGGCCATGTTCCGGCTATGTCGCCTGTCTTGATGACACTCCAGCCCGTTCATTTGACCAGGGGACCGCAGGGATGACGATGGACGACAGACCGATCAACAGCTCCGGTCCCGCCGTTGCGACGGGAACCCGACTGGTGCTGCGGCGGCCGGACGACTGGCATGTCCATCTGCGCGACGGGGCGATGCTGGCCTCCGTCGTCAACTACACTGCCCGCCAGTTCGCGCGGGCCATCGTCATGCCCAACCTCAATCCGCCGATCACGACCGTCGCCGCGGCCGCGGCCTATCGGGACCGCATCCTGGCGGCGCTGGAGCCGGGCCTCGCGTTTACGCCCCTGATGACCGGGTATCTGACCGACACGATCGACGCGGCCGAGGTGAAGCGCGGGTTCGCCGAAGG
Source organism: Caulobacter sp. (assembly GCA_040383665.1). Lineage (GTDB taxonomy): Bacteria > Pseudomonadota > Alphaproteobacteria > Caulobacterales > Caulobacteraceae > Caulobacter. The sequence goes on along the minus strand of JBEIDC010000037.1, from coordinate 1,073 downwards.
GGTGCTCACCGCCTGCAAGCTCTATCCTGCCCACGCCACGACCAACTCCGCCCACGGGGTGACGGACATTCGGGCGATCCACCCCGTGCTTGAGGTGATGCAGCAGATCGGCATGCCGCTCCTGATCCACGGCGAGGTCACCGATCGCCATGTGGACATTTTCGACCGTGAGGCCGTCTTTATCGACCGCACCCTCACCCGGCTTATCGCGGACTTTCCGGCGCTGAAGGTGGTGTTCGAACACATCACCACGGCGGAGGCGGTGGCGTTCGTGGAGGCGAGCGGTCCGAATCTCGCGGCGACCATCACGCCCCATCACCTGACGATCAATCGCAACGCCATGTTTGAAGGCGGCATCCGCCCGCACTTCTATTGCCTGCCGATCGCCAAGCGGGAGCCGCACCGGCTGGCTTTGCGACGGGCCGCGACTTCCGGCTCGCCCAAGTTCTTCCTGGGCACCGATTCCGCCCCGCACGCCGTTGGAGACAAGGAATCCACCTGCGGCTGCGCCGGCATCTTCAACGCCCCGTTCGCGCTGGAAAGCTATGCGACGGTGTTTGATGAGGAAGGCGCCATCGACCGGCTCGAAGCCTTCGCGTCGGAGTATGGCCCGCGATTCTACGGCCTGCCCCTCAACACAGACGCGGTCGTCCTGGAGCGTGCTCCAAGCGTCGTCCCGGCCACCTTGACGACGCCAGCCTCGCCGATTGTTCCCTTCCACGCCGGCGAGGCGCTGGCATGGCGCTATGCCGGTCCGGCGACTCCTAGAGCGCGTTAGGCGGAAGTGTACGCGGTTCCGCCGCCCGAACGCGCTCTAAATGTTTGAATCTAGAGCATGCTTATACGGGTCAGATGATTACATCTGACCCCGCTCAGCATGCTCAAGGTGTCGAAGCTATGAAGGTTGTTAACCCCGGGCCGGGTTGAGAGCGTGGGGTTTCGAAGCTCCAACCTCTGAACCGGGAGACCCCGGATGAACGTCCACAAGAATGCCCGTCTGACACCGTCTGGTCGAGCCTTGCTGGCTGATCGCGTGGAGAGCGGCTGGCCGATGAAGGCAGCGGCTGAAGCGG
>JBEIDC010000036.1:0-24829 GCA_040383665.1 Caulobacter sp. | reverse complement strand
GGTGGTCCCCCTCTCCCAAGAGGGAGAGGAGCCCTACTTCGCCGCCTTCGCTCGCGCGATGCCGTCGACGATCATCTTCTGGGCCTCGGCCGCGTCGCCCCAGCGGACGATCTTGACCCACTTGCCGGGCTCCAGGTCCTTGTAGTGGGCGAAGAAGTGCTCGATCTGGTCGAGCGTGATCTGCGGCAGGTCTGTGTAGTTCCGGACGTGCTCGTACCGCTTGGTCAGCTTGCTGGACGGGACGGCGATCAGCTTCTCGTCGCCACCGGCCTCGTCCTCCATGACCAGCACCCCCACGATGCGGCAGCTCATGATCGCGCCCGGAACGATGGCGCGGGTGTTGGCGACGATGACGTCGCAGGGATCGCCGTCGTCCGACAGGGTGTGCGGGATGAAGCCGTAGTTTCCGGGGTAGCGCATGGCCGTATAGAGGAACCGGTCGACCATCAGGGCCCCCGACTCCTTGTGCATCTCGTACTTTATGGGCTCGCCGCCGATCGGCACCTCGATCACGACATTGACCTCGTGCGGCGCATTGGCGCCCACGGGCACGGCTTCCAGACGCATGTGTCTACTTCCTACAGATCAGGTCTTCGGACCGGCGGTCAGGCCGGGTCGGCTTCCAGGCGCTTGTCGAGGTAGTCGCCGACATGGCCTTCGACCGCGGGCAGCTTCTCGGCCCAGAAGTGGTTGGCGCCCTCGATCAGTTCGTAATCGATGACGATGCCCTTCTGGGTGCGCAGCTTGGAGACGACCCGCTCCACCTCGACCGGCGGCACGATGGTGTCGGCCTGGCCGTGCAGGATCAGGCCCGAGGCCGGGCAGGGGGCCAGGAAGCTGAAGTCGTACATGTTGGTCGGCGGCGAGACGCTGATGAAGCCGTCGGTCTCCGGGCGGCGCATCAGCAGCTGCATGCCGATGTAGGCGCCGAAGCTGTAGCCGGCGACCCAGAACTGGCTGGCCTGCGGGTTGGTCGCCTGCAGCCAGTCCAGCGCCGTCGCGGCGTCGGCCAGCTCGCCGATGCCGGCGTCGAACTCGCCCTGGCTGCGGCCCACGCCGCGGAAGTTGAAGCGCAGCACCGAGAAGCCGCGCTTCATGAACAGGTGGTAGAGCTGAACCGAGACCGGATGGTTCATGTGCCCGCCCGCGCGGGGGTGGGGGTGCAGGATCAGGGCGATCGGCGCGTTCTCACGCTTGCCGGGGGAGTAGCGACCTTCGATCCGTCCGGCCGCGCCGGTCAGAACAACCTCGGGCATCCCGGGCTCCTGTTCTTGGCCAATGCGGGGTCAGAATACTTGACCATTCCGCTTGGTCTTCCTAAATCCGCCTTGTGCGGTCGGGCTTCCCCGGCTCGCGCGAGGCGCGGCTTTAGCACAGGCCGCCCGCCGGATGCCAAGGAATCTCGCCATGCGCCTGTCCACCAAGGGCCGCTACGCCGTGATGGCCATGACCGACCTCGCCGGACGGCAGGACGCGGACGATTCCGTGCGCGCCGTCTCGCTGGCCGACATCGCCGCCCGCCAGCAGATTTCGCTGTCCTACCTCGAGCAGCTGTTCGCCCGCCTGCGCCGGCGCGGGCTGGTCAAGAGCGTGCGCGGACCGGGCGGCGGCTACCGTCTGGCGCAGACCGCCCATGACACCCGCATCGCCGACATCGTGCTGGCCGTCGACGAGCCGCTGCGCGCCACCCGCTGCGGCAAGGTCGGCGGCAAGGGCTGCATGCTGGGCGGCGAGCGCTGCATGACCCACGACCTTTGGGAAGAGATGGGCCGCCAGCTGCACAGCTATCTGGCCTCGGTCTCGTTGGCCGATGTTCTGGCCGGCAAGCTGCGTCCCGACGTGCCGGAGGCGGCGTGATCTACCTCGACCACAACGCCACCAGCCCCGTCCGCCCCGAGGCGAAGGCCGCGGTGCTGCGCGCGCTGGAGGTCGGGGGCAATCCCTCGTCCGTCCACGCCGCCGGTCGCGCCGCCCGGGCCTTGATCGAGACGGCGCGGGCCCAGGTCGCGGCGCTGGTCGGCGTGGTCCCCGGCTCGGTGACCTTCACCAGCGGCGGGACCGAGTCCAACGCCCTGGCCATCGAGAGCGCCGTGGCCGCCGGCTACGACCGCATCCTGCTGGGCGCGACCGAGCATGGCGCGGTCTCCGAGAACGTCCGCGCCGCCGGGGTTCCGGTCGCGGTCTGGCCGGTGGACGCGAACGGCGTCGCCGACCTGGACTGGCTGGCGACCGAACTCGCCAGGGGCGGTCGGCCGCTCGTCTGCCTGATGCTGGCCAACAATGAGACCGGCGTGATCCAGCCGGTGGCCGAGGCCTCCGCGCTCGTGCGCGAGGCCGGCGGCTGGCTGCATGTCGACGCGGTGCAGGCGGCCGGCAAGATCGCCATCGACTTCACCGCGCTGGGCGCCGACACCCTGGCCCTGGCGGCCCACAAGATCGGCGGGCCCTTCGGCTCCGGCGCCCTGGTGGCGGGAACACGGGCGACGCTGGTCCGACGCCTGCACGGCGGTGGCCAGGAGCGCGGCCGCCGCGCCGGGGCCGAGAACCTCAGCGGCATCGCCGGCTTCGGCGCCGCCGCGGTCGCCGCCGCCGGAGATCTGGCCGCCATCGCAGCCCAGTCGCCGTGGCGCGACGCGCTGCAGGACCGGGTGGAAGCGGCCGGGACCGTCGTCCTCGGCAAGGCCGCCGCCCGCCTGCCGCAGACGCTGGGATTCGCGGCCCAGGGCTTCGACGCCCAGATGCAGGTCATGGGCATGGACCTGGCCGGCATCGCCATCAGCGCCGGCCCGGCCTGCTCCTCTGGCAAGATGAAGCCCAGCGACGTGGTCGCCGCCATGGGCCGCGCCGATCTGGCGGCCTTCGCCGTGCGTATCAGCGGGGGCTGGAACACAAACGAACAAGACTGGATCTCGGCCGGCGACGCCTGGCTGGAACTGTACGCGCGGCATATCTCGCGCAGGAAGGAAGTGGCCTGATGGCTGCGGTCAAGGAAACGGTTGCTGCGGTCGCCGAGCTGGAGAAGTACCAGCACGGCTTCGTCACCGACATCGAGCAGGATTTCGCCCCCAAGGGCCTGAACGCCGACATCGTGCGCTTCATCTCGGCCAAGAAGGACGAGCCGGAGTGGATGCTCCAATGGCGGCTGGACGCCTTCGAGCGCTGGCTGGCGCTCGAGGAGCCCGACTGGGCCAAGGTCAACTACCCGAAGATCGACTACCAGGACTCCTACTACTACGCCGCCCCGTCCCAGAAGGCCGGGCCGATGAGCCTGGACGAGGTCGATCCGGACATCCTGGAGACCTACAAGAAGCTGGGCATTCCTTTGCGCGAACAAGAGGTTCTCGCGGGGGTCCAGGGCGCGCCCAAGTACGCCGTCGACGCGGTGTTCGACAGCGTCAGCGTGGTCACCACCTTCAAGAAGGAGCTGGCCGCCGTCGGCGTCATCTTCTGCTCGATGAGCGAGGCGATCCGCGAGCACCCCGAGCTGGTGAAGAAGTACCTCGGCTCGGTCGTGCCGGTCAGCGACAACTACTTCGCCTGCCTCAACAGCGCCGTCTTCAGCGACGGAAGCTTCGTCTACATCCCGCCGGGCGTGCGCTGTCCGATGGAGCTGTCGACCTATTTCCGCATCAACGCCAAGGATTCCGGCCAGTTCGAGCGGACGCTGATCATCGCCGACAGGGGCGCCTACTGCTCCTACCTCGAGGGCTGCACCGCCCCGATGCGCGACGAGAACCAGCTGCACGCCGCCGTGGTCGAGCTGGTCATCCTGGAAGACGCCGAGATCAAGTACTCGACGGTCCAGAACTGGTACCCGGGCGATCCGGTGACCGGGAAGGGCGGCATCTACAACTTCGTCACCAAGCGGGCCGACTGCCGCGAGGCCCGGGCCAAGGTCAGCTGGACCCAGGTCGAGACCGGCAGCGCCATCACCTGGAAGTACCCGTCCTGCATCCTGCGCGGGGAGGGCAGCTCGGGCGAGTTCTACTCGATCGCCGTGACCAACGGCCATCAGCAGGCCGACACCGGCACCAAGATGATCCACCTGGGCGCCAAAACGAAGTCCAGGATCATCTCCAAGGGCATCAGCGCCGGCAAGTCATCCAACACCTACCGCGGCCTCGTCTCGGCCCACCCCAAGGCCGTCGGCGCGCGTAACTTCACCCAGTGCGACAGCCTGCTGATCGGCAAGGACTGCGCCGCCCACACCGTGCCCTACATCGAGGCCCGCAACGGCCAGTCGGTGTTCGAGCACGAGGCGACGACGACGCGCCTCTCCGACGATCAGCTGTTCTACTGCCAGCAACGCGGGCTCGACACGGAGTCGGCCGTCGCCCTGCTGGTCAACGGCTTCGTGCGCGAGGTGCTGCAGGAGCTCCCGATGGAGTTCGCCGTGGAAGCGCAGAAGCTGGTGGCGATCTCGCTGGAAGGGAGCGTGGGGTGACGCATTCCGCGCTCCATTCTCCGTCATCCTCGCGCTTGTCGCGAGGACCCATGCACACGACCGGCTGCCGGTGTTCATGGGTCGTCGGAACAAGTCCGACGATGACGGTAGGGGGGAGCTAGTTCCCATGACCCTCCGCGCCATCGACCACGTCCAGATCGCCATCCCCGTCGGCGCGGAGGCGCAGGCGCGCCCGTTCTACGGCGACCTGCTGGGCCTCACCGAGGTCCCCAAGCCGGCGGAACTGGCGAAGCGCGGCGGCTGCTGGTTCGAGCTTGGCACGGTGAAGGTCCACCTCGGCGTCGAGCAGGACTTCCGCGCCAACGTGAAGGCCCATGTGGCCTTCGTGGTGGATGATGTGACCGCCATCGCCGCCCGCGCCGCGGCCGCCGGCTACGAGACCAGGGCCAACGACGAGATCGACGGTGTCGAGCGGGTCTTCATCTTCGATCCGTTTGGAAATCGGCTGGAGTTCCTGAAGCCGCTGAGCGCTCCCCGATGATCAGCGCCGCATCCCCCCTTTCGTCATCGTCGGACTTGTTCCGACGACCCATGAACACCGTCGAACAGTCGTGTGCATGGGTCCTCGCGACAAGCGCGAGGATGACGGTGAATTTGAAAGCTCATTCGTGACCCCCATGCTCTCCATCACCAACCTCCACGCCACGGTCGCCGACAAGCCGATCCTCAACGGGCTGACGCTCGACGTTCCGGCCGGCGAGGTGCACGCCATCATGGGGCCGAACGGGGCCGGGAAGTCGACGCTCAGCTACGTGCTGACCGGCCGGCAGGGCTACGAGGTCACCGGCGGTACGGCCACGCTGGACGGCGAGGACATCTTCGCGCTGGAACCCAACGAGCGGGCCGCTAAGGGCATGTTCCTGTCGTTCCAGTATCCGCTGGAGATCCCCGGCGTCCCGGCCCTGACCTTCATCCGCACGGCGCTGAACGCCCAGCGCAAGGCGCGCGGCGAGGACGAGATCAGCGCGCCGCAGTTCCTCAAGCTGGCCCGCGAGAAGGCGGCGGCGCTGAAGATCGACTTCGACATGCTCAAGCGGGCGCTGAACGTCGGCTTCTCCGGCGGTGAGAAGAAGCGGATGGAGATCTTCCAGATGGCGATGCTGTCGCCGCGCTTCCTCATTCTCGACGAGACCGACAGCGGCCTGGACATCGACGCCCTGCGCATCGTGTCCGAGGGCGTCAACGCCATGCGCTCGCCCGACCGCGCCATGCTGGTCATCACCCACTACCAGCGCCTGCTCGACTACATCAAACCCGACCGCGTTCACGTGCTGAGCGCCGGCCGGATCGTGGCGTCCGGTGGGCCCGAGCTGGCCCTGGAGCTGGAGCGGGACGGTTACGACAAGTATGTGCAGGTGGCGGCGTGACCCTCCTTCGCCGAGGCTACGGAGGGCGAGCCCTCGGACGTGCCCGACTTGTCCTGCGAAGCTCCGCCAGGAGCGAAGCAGGATGAGCAGCCTCGCCAAAGCCATCGCCACCGGCGACCTGACCCAACTCCCGTCGCGCCGCGACGAGGATTGGCGCTGGACGGACCTGCGCGGGCTGCTGCGGGAGATGCCGAAGCGCGGCGCCTCCGTTGAAGCGCCGGCGGATGGGCCGTTCGCCGCGCTGGGCGGCGATGTCTGGATCGCCCTCGATGGACAGACGGACGATGAGGTCGGCAGGGACTGGGCGGTTGCCGGCGACGAGATCGTTCAGCTCAGGTTCGTTTCGACGGCTTCTGGCGCAATGACGACCCGCCGAGGGTTGATTGTCGAGCCGGGCGCAAACCTCGTGCTGCTGGAAAGCTACGAGGCTCACGCCGACGGGGCGATTTCCAACTTGGATCTCGGCATCTACGTCGCCGAGGGCGGCCGGCTGGAGCGCGTCGTTCTGGCCGCTGACGGTCCGACCAGCATCACCGTCTCGACCGCGACCGTCACCCTCGCCCCCGGCGCCACCTACGCCCAGACTATCCTGACCTCCGGCGCCCGCCGCCAGCGGATCGAGACGCGGGTCAGTCATCCGGGGCAGGGCGCAAGCGTCCGGCTCGACGGCGCCTATCTGCTGCAGGATCAAAGACATGCAGACACAACCTCTGTCGTGACGCACAGCGGCTTAGGCGGCGTCACCAGCCAGCTGACCAAGGGCGTCGTCGACGGCCAGGCGCGGGGCGTGTTCCAGGGCCGGATCGTCGTCGAGCGCGGCGCTGACCAGACCGACGCCCGCATGGGCCACCACGCCCTGATCCTCTCCGACAAGGCCGAGGTCGACGCCAAGCCCGAGCTGCTGATCTTCGCCGACGACGTCCAGTGCGCCCACGGCAATACGGTCGGGGCGCTGGACGAGAACGCGTTGTTCTATGCGCAGCAGCGCGGCATGCCCTTCGAGGTCGCGCGGGCCATGCTGACCCAGGCCTTTGTCGGCGAGGTGGTCGACCGGATCGAGCACGAGGGCGCGCGGGAGATCGCGGCGGCCTGGGTGGCGCAGCAGCTGGGGAGGGGCCAATGACCCCGTTTGACCCCGAGCCTATCCGCGCCCAGTTCCCGATCCTGTCGCGACAGGTAAACGGCAAGCCGCTGGTCTATCTCGACAACGCCGCCAGCGCCCAGAAGCCGCGGGCGGTGATCGAGGCGATCACCCGGGCGATGGAGGGCAGCTACGCCAACGTCCACCGCGGCCTGCACACGCTCGCCAACGAAACGACGGAAGCCTATGAAAAGGCGCGGGAAACCGTCGCGCGTTTCCTCGGCTGCGCCACGACCGAAGTGGTCTTCACCAAGGGCGGCACCGAGGCGATGAACCTGGTCGCCTCGTCCTTCGGCCAGCGGCTGGTCGCGGGCGACGAGATCCTGATCACCCAGATGGAGCACCACTCCAACATCGTGCCCTGGCACCTGCTGCGCGAGCGCAAGGGTGTGGTGCTGCGGTTCGCGCCGGTGCTCGAGGACGGATCACTCGACCTGGAAGCGACCAAGGCGATGATCAACGAGAAGACGAAGCTGGTCGCCTTCACCCACATGTCCAACGTGCTGGGCACGATCAACCCGGTGCGCGAACTGACCGACGCGGCCCACGCGGCCGGGGCGCTGGTGCTGGTCGACGGCTGCCAGGGCGCGGTCCACATGGCCGTGGACGTCAAGGCGCTGGATGTCGATTTCTACGTCGCCACCGGCCACAAGCTCTACGGCCCGACCGGCATCGGCGTGCTGTACGGCAAGGCCGAAGTCCTCGCCGACCTGCCCCCCTACCAGGGCGGCGGCGAGATGATCGGCACGGTGGCCGAGGACCGCATCACCTATGCCGAGCCGCCGATGCGGTTCGAGGCCGGCACGCCGCCGATCCTCGAGGCCATCGCGCTGGGCGCGGCGCTGGAGTGGCTGATGGCCCTGGACCGCGAGGCCATCGCCGCCCACGAACGCCGCCTTTATGATCGCGCGGTCGAGCGGCTGGACGGCGCCAACTGGCTGCGCATTCTCGGCACGGCGCCGGGGAAGGGCGCCATCCTCAGCTTCACCGTCGAGGGCGCCCACGCCCACGACATCGCCCAGATCCTCGACAAGCAGGGGGTGGCGGTTCGCGCCGGGACCCACTGCGCCGAGCCCCTGATGGCCCGCTTCGGCGTCACATCGAGCGCCCGGGCCTCCTTCGCCCTATATAACACCGAAGCCGAGACCGACGCGTTCGTGGACGCGCTGGTCAAGGCCCGCAGCTTCTTTGCCTGAGACACGCATGACCGAGACCGCACCAGAGACCCAGGCGCCGTCCGCCATTCCCCAGGCGGAGCTGGACGCGCTGACCGACCGGCTGGTCGAGCAGCTGAAGACCGTGTTTGACCCGGAGATCCCGGTCGACATCTATGAGCTGGGCCTGATCTACAAGGTCGACGTCTCCGACGACCGCGAGGTCAAGATCGATATGACCCTGACCGCCCCGGGCTGCCCGGTGGCCGGCGAGATGCCGGGCTGGGTCGAGGACGCGGTCATGGAGATCCCGGGCCTGAAGTCCTGCACCGTCGACCTGGTCTTCGACCCGCCCTGGGACCCCTCGCGCATGAGCGACGAGGCCAAGCTGCAACTGAACATGTTCTGATCATGGAACCGCAAGTCACAACCCCGCGCACCCGCCGCCCGCGCCCCAAGGTCGTCACCCTCAGCGACGCCGCCGCCGAGCGCGTGAAGGAAATCATGGCCCGAAAGGCGCTTGAGGAGCCCGACAAGCCCTACGCCGGCCTGCGCGTGGGGGTGAAGAACGGCGGCTGCGCCGGATCCGAGTACATCCTCGAATACGCCGATAAGGCTGATCCGCTGGACGAGGTGATCGAGGATCACGGCGTCACCATCCTGATCGATCCGAAGGCGGTGCTGTTCCTGATCGGCGCCGAGATCGACTACGAGGTCAGCCGGCTGTCCTCGAAGTTCGTGTTCCGCAATCCCAACGAGACAGATGCCTGCGGGTGCGGCGAGAGCGTTACGATCGTGCCGGCGGGGTCGGGCGACTAGGTCGCGGGTGTCCGCGCCGCAGCACCGGCTGCGTAGTACAAGAACACAAGCGGGGCAAAGGCTAGCGGCGATCCAAGGAGCGTCAACGGCCAGCCTGGCTCACGCCGGACCGCTGCGAACATGACGGCGATGGACCACGGAACCCAAGCGAAGATGGCCGTCGCTGCAAGGGCGATGACCACGGCCTCGGGCGCAACACCGTCCAGCCCGTAGGCCACCATAGCGCCGGGGATCGCCGCACCGGCGGCAATGTAAGAGGCATGTCGCGCCAACGGTCGAACGGCCGTGCTCAAGCCGCCGCTTCCTTCGCCGCCGCCTCGGCCTTGCGTACCTCATCCGGCGCCAGGACCAGCACCGACTCCCGCACCGGCTCGCCCGTCGCCATGGCGATCAGCTCCTGGGTGCGGCCCTCGACGACCGCTTCCAGCCGGGCGAGGAACTCGCCGCGGTCCAGGCCCGTCGGGATCGGGTCGAGGAACTCGATGGTGGCCGTCCCGGGCTTCTTCACCGCTGAGGTCTGCTCCCAGAACAGGCCCAGGTTGGTCGCCACCGGCACCACCGGCAGGTCGAAGTCGCGGCTCATGTAGTAGACGCCGGTGCGGTAGCGGAACCGCTCGCCCGGTTTGGCGAGGTTGCCCTCCGGGTAGATCAGGATGCGGCGGCCTTCCTTCGCGACCTGGGCGGCGCTTTCCGACAGAGCCTTGCGGGCTTCGGGCCCGCCGCAGTTGTCGACAATGATCGCCCCGAACTTGCGCAGGATGGCCCCGACCAGCGGGAAGCGCTCCATGTGGTCGCCGGTGACGAAGCTGAGGTTCGGCACATTGGCGAACATCACGAAGCCATCGCCCCAGCTGTGGTGCTTGGCGGCGATGATGAAGGCGCCTTCGGGCAGTTTCTCCTGGCCGCGCAGGTCGATCTTGATCCCGGCCAGGGCGTCCATCGCCCACAGCATGCGGCGCGTGTAGAGCTTGATCGCGCCGGTCATCGGCCCGCGTCCCGGCGCCAGGGCCAGGAGGGCGGCGCTGAGGCCGTAGAAGATCGACAGCACCCAGTAGTAGGCGTTGAAGAGCCTGTTGCGGAAGGTCATGGGGCAGGGGCCTCTAGCGAGCGAACAGCACGGCCTGGACGGCCGCGGTCATGAGAAGGGCGTGGGCCGACAGCGGATCGTCGCCGATCCGGCCGTAGGCCTTGTTCTGGGCCGTCTGGGTGATCACCCCGATGGCCATGGCGGCCAGCACGCGCGGGTCGGCCGGCGGCAGCTCGGCGGTGATCATGGCGGCCTTGATGACGTTTTCGACCACCGACACAGGGTCGCGGCCGTCGTCCTGATAGTAGGGGATGAAGCGGTCGATCTGGGTCAGGTGGAAGCTGAAGGTCAGCCAGTCCTCGTCGGCCACCTGGCAGTAGGCGGCGACGATGGCGGCGGCCTTGGCCTTGATGCCCGTCGCCCCCGCCGCGCTCTCCGCGATCAGGCCCGAAAGGCGGCGGTGAACGGTCATGAACAGGGTGATCGCTAACTCGTCCTTGGACCGGTAGTGGCGATAGAGGGCGCCCTCCGAAACGCCCGCCTCCGTGGCGATGGCGCGGGTGGTGGCGCCGTCGACGCCATCGCGGACAAAGACTTCCAGTGCGGCGCGCTCGATGCGAGGCTTGGCGGACATGCGGGGCGACTCCTTGTGTGAGCATTCGCTCACATTTGGTCGCGGCGCGCAATGAGCAAATGCTCACATGGAGTGATGATGGCGGTCAGCCCTGATTTCCTGGCGCATCTGGAAGAGCTGCTGGCCGGCCTCGGCCGCCTGCGGGTCAAGAAGATGTTCGGCGGGGCCAGCCTGTCGGTCGATGACGCCGCCTTCGCCCTGGTGTTCGGCGAGACGCTGTATCTGAAGGTCGATGACGACAACCGCGCCGCCTTTGACGCCGAGGGCAGCGCGCCCTTCACCTACGCGATGAAGGACGGCCGCAAGGGCATCCTGCACTACTGGTCGCTGCCGGAGAGCGCGCTGGACGATCCCGACGAGGCCGTGCGCTGGGCGCGGCTGGGGCTCGAGGCCGCCTGGCGCGCCCGCAAGCCGAAGACGAAGAAGGGCCGGGCGATGCGCGACGACATCGGGCCTGGCCCCTGGGATGGGTAGGTAAGGGGGAGTAGGGGGACAGGTTAAGATGTCCCTTGGGACACCTTAACCTGTCCCCGAAGATCGAAGATCAGCGTCCCTTGAACGCCGCGACGCGCTTCTGCAGGAAGGCGCTGACGCCCTCGATAAAGTCCTCGGTCTTGCCGGCGATCTTCTGGGCCTTGCGTTCGGCCTGCAGCTGGCCGGTCCAGTCGGTGTCGAGGCTTTCCCAGATCAACTTGCGAATGGCGCCGAGCGAGGCGGGGTCGTTGGCCAGCTCCTTTGCCAGCGCGATGGCCGTCGCGCGCAGGTCGGCGTCGGGCACGACCCGGTTGACCAGGCCCCACTCCAGCGCCTGGGCGGCGCCGATCTTCTCGCCCAGCAGCGCCATTTCCATCGCCCGGGCGCGGCCGATGGCGCGCGGCAGCAGGTAGGTGGAGCCGCCGTCCGGCACCAGGCCGATGCGGCGGAAGGCCTGCAGGAAGTAGGCGCTCTCGCCCGCGACGATCAGGTCGCCGAGCAGGGCCAGCGAGCAGCCGACGCCGGCCGCGGCGCCGTTGACGGCGGTGACGATCGGCAGCGGGCAGTCGCGCATCTGGCTGACCAGCGGGTTGTAGACGGTTTCAAGGGCGCGGCCGGCGTCCGGCTTGCCGTCGACGTCCAGCTCACGGCCCGAGGCGCCGCCGCCGGCCAGGTTGGCGCCCGAACAGAAGCCGCGGCCCTCGCCGGTCAGCACGATGGCGCGGGCGGTGACGTTGCCCGCCGCGATGTTGCTGAAGGCGTGGGAGAGCTCGCCGGCCAGGTCCAGGCCGGCGGCGTTCATCGTTCCGGGGTCGTTGAGCGTGATCACGGCCACGCCGTCGGTCACTTCGACCTTGATCTTGGTGTAGTCCACGCGAACATCCTCCCTGATGCTTGTTTGCACGGACGCTAGCGCCCGTAACGCGGCGGAACGCCAACGGAAAAATCAGGCCGATCCGCGCCCGTAGTAGCGGAACAGCAGCACGACGAGCCCGCCCGCCGCCAGCAGGGCGGTCAGGATCGGGACCGACAGCGGCAGGCCGAGCGCGACCAGCGCCGCGGCCCCGAGGCAGCCGGTGAGGCAGCCGATGTCCCAGGCCCCTTCGGTGGCGACGTGGAAGCGCAGGGTGCAGCGGGAGGCCTTGGACAGGTTGTAGACCGGCGTCATCAGCACCGGGGTGACGATGGCCGTCAGCAATCCTCCCGCCGCGTTGGCGAGCACCGCCAGCCAGGGCGCGTCAAGGCTGGCGGCCCGGGCGATCACGACCACGGCGACGCAGGCGTAGGCGATGACGACCGCCCGCCGCCCGTGTCCGGAGTCGACGGCCCGGCCCAGCAGCAGTCCGCCCGCCGCCCCCGTCAGGGCCGCCGCCGCCGCCGCGCCGCCAAACGCGGTGTAGCTTTCGCCCAGGGCCGTGAACAAGGCGATCAGCCAGGCGAAGTGGAAGCCCGCGGACATGAAGCCGTCGCCGGCCATCAGGCCCAGACCGATCCCCGGCGTCCGGTAGCCTTCGGGCGCGGTCGCCGCCACCGGGACATCCGGCGCGCCGATGAGGGGCAGGGCGGACGACGCCATGATGGCCGCGACCAGGGCGAAGGTCGCCGGGCCGCCCAGGGTGGTCAGACCCCAGGCGCCCAGCAGCGGGGCCAGGATGCCGACCCCGGCCACGATGGCCTCGCGCATCCCGACCTGTCCGCCGCGCCGGTCCGGGTCGCCCAAGGCCGCGAAGTAGGCGTGGAAACACAGCCAGTAGAGCAGATAGCCCAGCGCGTTGAAGGCGCAGAGCGCGACGAGGGGCCAGCCCGGTCCGGTGATCTGGCCGACAAACAGGTAGGTCATCGCCATCAGCAATGCGCCGGCGATCAGGAGCGGCCGGACGCCGAACCGGATCGCCAGCGGCAGCACGGCGGGGCGGATCAGAAGTCGGCCGGCGACGACGCCGGCCTGGTAGAGCAGGGCGACGGGCGCCGCGACGCCCGCCTTCAGCAGAAACGCCAGCATGAAGATGCCGCCGGCGGCCTGGGCGAAGGCCTGGATGGCGTAGTGGAAGGTCGCGCGACGGATCGCGTGATCGTTGAACTGGGACATGATGACCCGAAGATTTGCGTGAGACGGCAAAGACCCGGCGTAGGCCGCCGGGCCCTGGGTTGCGGTCGACCGGCCCGTGGCAGGTTCTAGAAGTTGGTCTCACACATGAGCGGATTGCTACTTCGAATACCGAAGGTCTCGCACGCGGCTCGCTTAAGGGCAATGCCGGAGGGGATCAGGCCGCGACGGGGATCAGCTCGCCGTTGGTGACCCGGTTGCGGCCGCCGCGCTTGGACGCATAGAGCGCCGCGTCGGCCCGTTCCATCACACAGGATCCGCTCTCGCCTTCCCGACGCGTGGCCAGGCCGGACGAAATGGTGATCGTGCCGAGATCCTCGTTGGTCGAGCGACGCTTGAGCATGCGGGAAGCGACTTCCTCGCGGATCTCCTCCAGGCATTGCTCGACGACGGTGGCGTCCTCGTCCGGGAAGATCATCGCGAACTCCTCGCCGCCGTAGCGTGCCGAGAAGCGCGGCGTGCAGCCGACCCGTCCGATGACGCTGGCCACGTAGCGGATGACCTGGTCGCCGGTCTGGTGGCCCCAGGTGTCGTTGAAGTTCTTGAAGTGGTCGATATCGAGCACGGCGAGGGTCAGCGGCGTGCCCGATTCGTCGGCTTCCGCGCAGGCGCGGATCAGCTCTTCGTCGAAGGCCTTGCGGTTGGCGAGGTTGGTCAGACCGTCGGTGGTGGCGTCGCGGCGGACCTGCTCCAGGTGCTCGCGCAGGCGCTGAACCTCGCTGGTCGATTCCGCGAGCCGCTTCTCGAGCAACTTGTTTTCCTTCTGCACCCGACGGGTCGCGGTCGACAGCGAATCGACCATGGCCTTGATCTGGGTCGTGTCCTTGGCGTCGGTCAGGCCCTTGCCGGCGCTGGCCAGCGTCTGGCCGTAGGTTTCGGTGGACTTCTGGGCCGCGCGGATCGCCGTCGAGACAGCGGCCAGTTCCTTGGACAGCTGATCCCCGGCGTCGCGGATCTGCTCGTTCAGGCGGGCCTTGGGCAGGTAGGCGGCGGCGAGCTCCTCGCTCATCGTCTCCGTCATCGGCTCGCCCGAGAGGATCAGGCGCCTGAGTTCCAGGGCCAGTTCGCCGTTCGGATCGGCCACGAAATGCGACCAGATCTCGAAATTGAGGGGAGTCGGCCAAACCGCGTGGCGCTCCATGACGTCGAGCGTTTCATGGGCGACCTTGTAGGCGTCGGGACCCCGCATCTTGGTTTCGAAGTCGGCGGACATAATCGTCTTCCCCCTGGACCAGGCCGGCTCCTTCCGGAGCGGTCTCGCGCTTAGACGGTGGAGCGTATGCGGCAAGGCCCCAATGACTGGTTAAAGTACGCAACGTGGTTCGCTTGCGGCCGACGCGCCGACCCGTCATTCTGAACGCCGATTATCTGAGCCGGGACCAGCCCGGCCCTCCGGAGGGACACTTCGATGAACGCTCACGCCAATCTCGGCGCCGACACCCACAAGGCCGCGATGCTCGCCATTCTCGACAAGCAGAAGGCCGCGCACCTTCGCGACGGCGCGCCGACCGCCGAGCAACGGATTGAGCGGCTCGATCGCTGCATCGGCCTGCTGGTCGACCATTCGAAGGACATCCAGGACGCCATCAACGCCGACTTCGGCAACCGCTCGCGGGAAGCCACGCTGCTGACCGACGTCTCGGGCTCCATCGGCCCGCTGAAGCATGCGAAGGAGCACCTTCGCAAATGGATGCAGGGCCAGAAGCGCAAGACCACGCCGGCGATCCTCGGCCTGTTCGGCGCCAAGGCGCAGGTCGTCTACCAGCCCAAGGGCGTTGTCGGGGTGATCAGCCCCTGGAACTTCCCGGTCAACCTGACCTTCGCGCCCCTGGCCGGCATCATCGCCGCCGGCAACCGCGCCATGATCAAGCCGTCCGAGTTCACGCCGGCGACCTCCGATCTGATGAAGACCATGTTGGGCAAGGTGTTCAGCGAGGAGGAGATCGCGGTGATCACCGGCGGTCCCGAGGTCGGCCAGGCCTTCGCCGGGCTGCCGTTCGACCACATGATCTTCACCGGCGCGACCTCGATCGCCCGCCACGTCATGCGCGCGGCCGCCGAGAACCTGGTGCCGCTGACGCTGGAACTGGGCGGCAAGAGCCCGGTGATCCTGTCGGAGAGCGCCGACATCGCCACCGCCGCCGCGCGGATCATGAACGGCAAGACCCTCAACGCCGGCCAGATCTGCCTGGCGCCGGACTACGTCCTGGCTCCGGAAAGCAAGGTCGCCGAGTTCGTGAAGGAAGCCCAGGGCGCGGTCGGCCGCATGTTCCCGACCCTGAAGGACAATCCCGACTACACCGCCGTGATCGCCGAGCGTCACTACGAGCGCATCAAGGGCTACATCGACGAAGCCCGGGCCATGGGCGCGCAGATCGTCGAGATCAACCCGGCCGGCGAGGACTTCAGCCAGCAGGAACACCGCAAGATCCCGCCGACCCTGATCCTCAACCCCACCGACGACATGAAGGTGATGCAGGAGGAGATCTTCGGCCCGGTGCTGCCGGTGAAGATCTACAAGAAGGCCCAGGACGCGGTGGACTACATCAACGCCCACGAGCGTCCGCTGGGCCTCTACTGGTTCGGGACCGACGAGGCGGAGAAGGCCAACGTCCTGGCCAACACCACCAGCGGCGGGGTGACCGTCAATGACGTGATCATGCACGTGGCCCAGGAAGAGCTGCCGTTCGGCGGCGTCGGCCCCTCGGGCATGGGCAGCTATCACGGCCATGACGGCTTCCTGGAGTTCAGCCACCGCAAGGCGATCTACACCCAGATCAAGAAGGACATCGGCCCGCTGATCGCCATGCGCCCGCCCTATGGCGACGGCATCCGCAAGATGCTGGGCGGACAGGTCAAGCGCTGATCGCGCGCGGCGGGGGCGACCCCGCTGTTCATCCTGGCGTCAGGCGGTCTGTCGTATTGAAGCCGTGATGGCGACCCACGATATGTCGCCACGGGTTCATCCGGACCCGGAACAGGAGTCAGACATGCGTACCGTCGCCCTTACGGGCTTCATTGTCGCCGTGACCGCCGCCGGCTCAGCCGGCGCGGCGCCGGACTTCAAGGCGCAGGCCCGCTGTATCGCCGCCTACGAGGTCGCGGCCGGCCAGCTGGAGGCCGATTCCGCGTCGGCGGCCGTCAAGAAGCGGATCGCCAGGCTGGATGCCGCTCGCGAGAAGATGGCGCTGGCGCTCGCCACCCGCACGGACCTGACGCCCGCCGACAGCCGCGCCAGCCAGCAGGAGCGCCGGGCCGAGGAAGCTCGCCTGGACGCCCTTGCGGCCGCCCAGGTGCAGGCCGCCGCCGACGATTGCGACAGTCTGCTCGGCCAGTAGCGGCCGGGCTGGGCGTCAGACGACAAAGGGCGCGGCTCCAGGCCGCGCCCTTTTTTTCGCACCTTGCGCCGGATCCTGCCGGCGCGACGGCTACTTGTCGCCGGTGACCGGCGTCAGCGGGGTCGCGCGGGTCATGAAGGCCGGCAGGTCATTGCCGAACCCGACCACGCGGCCGCCGTCGTCATCGCGGTCGCGGCGGTGATGGTTGTCGCGGCGGTCGTCGTCGCGGCCACGGGGCGGGCGGCGGTCACGGTCGCGGTCACGGCCTTCGGCGGCAGCGGCGGGGCGTTCCTCGCGGCGTGGCGCTTCAGCCTGACGGGGGCGTTCCTCGGCGCGCGGGCGGTCCTCGCGACGGGGACGGTCCTCACGGCCCGGACGCTCCTCGCGGCGCGGGCGGTCTTCGCGGGCCTCGACCGGGGCGGGCGCGGCGGAGGTGTCGACCACCTCGGCCGCGACGGCCGGGACTTCAGCCGCTTCCACGCTCTCGCCGCGCGGCGCGCGACGGCGGCGGGCGGGCTTTTCGGCCGCGGCGGGCTCGGCCTCGACGACCGGCGATGTCGGCGCCCTGGCGGGGCGAGCGGGGCGCGCGGCGGCCGCTTCGCCGGCGTCGGAGGTGCTGATGGCCTTCATCGAGACCACCGAGGTCTCCGACTCCGGCCGGCCGCGGCCGGGGCGGTCGCTACGGCTGCGGCTGCGCTCGCGGTCCTTCTTGGCGGCGTCCTTGTGACGTTGCTCGGTCTTGAGGGTCGACCAGTCGATGCCCTCGAACAGCGCTTCCTCGGGCATCTTGCCGGTCAGCTTGATGACCTTGTCGAGGTTCCGGTCGTCGGCCGGGGTGACGATCATGAACGTCTCGCCCTTGCGGCCGGCCCGGCCGGTGCGGCCGATGCGGTGCACGTAGTCGTCGGCGTGGTGGGGGACGTCGTAGTTGAAGACATGGCTCACGGCCGGAATGTCCAGGCCGCGGGCGGCGACGTCCGAAGCGCAGAGCAGTTTCAGCTCACCCTTGCGGAAGCTCTCCAGCGTCTTCATGCGGGTCGCCTGGTCGAGATCGCCATGGATCGCGCCCGCGTCATAGCCGTGCGTCCGAAGGGACTTGGCGACGATATCGACCTCGCTCTTGCGGTTGCAGAAGACGATGCCGTTCTGGATCTCGCTGCGGTCGATCAGGCTGCGCAGGGCGGTGCGCTTGGCCTTGGGATCGTTCGATGGGATGCGGGCCAGGAACTGGGTGATGTTCTCGCCCGTGGTGGCCGGGCGCGAGACCTCGATCCGCGTCGGATCATTGAGGAACTGCTTGGTCAGCCGGGTGATTTCCGGCGGCATGGTCGCGCTGAAGAACAGCGTCTGCTTCTTCGGCGGGGTCAGCTTGAAGATGCGTTCGATGTCGGGGATGAAACCCATGTCGAGCATGCGGTCGGCTTCATCGACCACCATCATCTGCACGCCGGTCAGCAGGATCTTGCTGCGCTCGAACAGGTCGAGCAGGCGGCCCGGGGTGGCGATCAGCACGTCGACGCCCTTGTCCAGAGCCGACACCTGGTCGCCCATCGACACGCCGCCGATCAGCAGCACCCAGCTGAGCCGGGTGCCCTTGGCGTACTTCTCGAAGCTGCTGGCCACCTGGTCGGCCAGTTCGCGGGTGGGGGCCAGGACCAGGGCGCGCGGCATGCGGGCGCGGGCGCGGCCCGCCGCCAGCCGGTCGATCATCGGCAGGGTGAAGGCCGCGGTCTTGCCGGTGCCCGTCTGGGCGATGCCAAGAACGTCGCGGCCGGCGAGGGCCACCGGGATGGCCTGCTCCTGGATCGGCGTGGCGGTCGTGTAGCCGGTATCGGCCACTGCTTTCAGTGTCGAGGCGCTAAGCCCCAGCTGGGAAAATTCGGTCATGTCTCGCTTAAATCGAAAGCGCCGAGCCGCCCGGATCATTGGGCGAGCGGGCGGCGCGGATTCGCCAGACCTGCCCGGAGCTTGCGGTGTCTTAGCCACAAACCCCGAAAAGTCAACGAAAGCCTTGCTTTGCCTAGGGTGCGGAAGTCTTCGCGGGCTCGTCTGTTCGGCGCCGGGGCGGGGTGTGGGGCAGTCGGTCCAGCAGGGGGCGCTCGACCCAGAGGTGGAAGGCGACGCCCGCCGCGAGGGCGGCGGCGGTGACCAGGACGAACAGGACGATCGGCGCCTGGCGAAGCCCCGGCGCCAGCGCCAGGGCGCCGGCGGTCGTCGCATAGACGATCGGGGCATGCGCCAGATAGATGGCGTAGGAGGCCTCGCCCAGGAACGACAGCCAGCGGGGGACGGGAAGCCCCCGCGTCTGCTCCAGGCTCGCCGCCCCCAGGACCGCCAGGGCGGCGCCCAGGCCGAACGCCCAGTTGCCGATGATGCCGTTGAGCGGCAGCTTCAGAAGCGGGATGGCCCAGGTGGTGGCGAACAGGAGCAAGCCTGCGGCCATCACCAGCCCCGGCACGGGAAC
This sequence comes from Caulobacter sp., assembly GCA_040383665.1. Taxonomy (GTDB): domain Bacteria; phylum Pseudomonadota; class Alphaproteobacteria; order Caulobacterales; family Caulobacteraceae; genus Caulobacter. The sequence continues at coordinate 5,839 of JBEIDC010000036.1, read as the reverse complement.
CCTGCCGCGCTGGAACAGCAGAAAGGCGGCGGCGCCGAGCGCGAACAGCAGGTGCTGACTGGTGAAGAAGAACCGCAGCCAGCCGTCGATGCCCAGCCAGGGCAGGGTCGCCGACAGGGCCATCCAGACCGCGGCGATCGCGAGGCCGATCTTCGGCCTAAGCAGAATGAGGCCGAACACGGCGTAGAACAGCGCCTCGTGCCGCAGGGTCCAGATCACCGACAGGACCGGGTCATGCGTCGCCGGCGTGAGGGCGATGGCCGACAGGACATCCAGCGCGTCGAATGCGTTTCCGTTGTTGAGCAGCGGCAGGAGCAGCGTCGCGGGCGTCGCGATCAGCAGCGCCGCCCAGAGCGGCGGGTATATCCGTCGCACCCGCTTCCAGGCGTAGGTCGGCGCGCGGCCCGGCCGGCCGATGTCGCGACCGTGGGCCATCAGGATCACGAAGCCGCTGAGCACGAAGAAGAAATGCACCCCCGAATAGCCCGACCGGAAGATCGGAAAGGTGTCCTGGCCCAGGTACTGCGGCAGGGCCAGCGTCAGCTCAACGTGGAAGAGCAGCACGGCCAGCGCCGCGAAGGCGCGCCCGGCCTGAAGGCTCTCGATCGCGGAACGGGGAGGGGGCGGGGAGTCCATGGGTCCGGGGCGAATGGCGGCCCGCCGCGCCGACGTCAATAGCCGCCAGCGTCAACGGCTCTCCGGACGCGGGAAGTTTGATGACATTTTCGCAAAGGATATGTGATGAAGTGACCTCGTCGTCGGGCGGGGAGGAAGCCGATGTCAGTACAGGTGATCGCCGGCGCGCTCATGGGCGCGGCCCTGGCCGCATCGCCGTCGCCTGAGGCCCTGAAGCCCGCCTTCGGCAACACGATCGTCAGCCTCTATCCGGACGGCAAGACGACCCGCCTGTGGCTGCACCCGGACGGCACCTATGACGCCGAACGCGCCAATGGCCAGCGGACGGGCGGGGCCTGGGCGCTCAAGGGCCAGCAGGTCTGCATGACACAGAAGCGGCCCTTCTTCGTGCCGCTTGCCTTCTGCACCGCCATTCCCCCGACCAGCGGCGGCGTCGGCGCCAGCTGGATGGCCAGGGGCCTGAAGGGTGAGCCCGTGCGGCATACCCTGACCGCCGGGCGGAACATGTTGCCCTGATCGATCCGAGAAGGGTTAACGGAACGAAGTTTTTCTGGTTAGCCTGCCCGCGTTCGCCAATGAGGCGAACCTGCGACAACACTTCGGGTGGGAAACTCAAACATGCGACTTCTTGCGACCGTGGCGCTCGCCGCCGCTATGCTGGCCGGTCCGGCCCTGGCCGACCCCATGGCTACCGCCTACGGCAATACCGTGGTCATCACCTATGGCGACGGCACGGCTGTCAGCCTCTACATCAACGAAGACGGCACCTACACCGGCAGCAGCCCGGCGGGTGAGAGCGCCGGGACCTGGGCCATTTCGGGCAGCCAGACCTGCTTCACCCAGTCGAGCCCCGAGCCCGCGCCGGCGTCCTGCTCCAAGACCGTGAGCAAGAACGTGGGTGAAAGCTGGCAGTCGACGGGCCAGGGCGGCGCGCCGGTGACGGTCACCATCCAAGCCGGCCGCTAAGCTGGCCGCTAGAGCGCGTTAGGCGGAAGTGTACGCGGTTCCGCCGGCCGAACGCGCTCTAAGTGTTTGAATCTAGAGCATGCTGATCCGGGTCAGATGATTCCATCTGACCCAGGCATGCTCTAGGCATTCCCCGGGGCAGATGGTCTCATCTGCCCCGGATCGGCCTTTGCCGGTCAGGCCGCGTCGTCGGCGCTCGGCGTAGACCATCGTGGGGGCGCGCTGCATCGCGCCGGCCACGTCGTCGCGGTCGTACGGGTTGACGATCAACACCGAGCCGAGCTGGACGACCGATTCCCGTTGGGCCGCCTGTCTGAAATCAGGTCAGATATCGACGTCGGCCGCCGCGAACTCCGCGTTTTCCTGAATGAAGCGGAAGCGAAGCTCGGGCTTGCGGCCCATGAGCGTCTCGACCAGCTCCTCGACGTGCCCTTCGTCGCGGGGCAGGGTCACCCGGGCCAGCGTGCGCTTGGCCGGGTCCATGGTGGTTTCCTTGAGCTGGGCCGGCATCATCTCGCCCAGGCCCTTGAAGCGGCCGATCTCGGGCTTCCTGCCCTTGAACACCGTGGCGAGCAGCTCGTCCTTGTGGGCGTCGTCGCGGGCGTAGAGCGACTTCTTGCCGTCGCTGATCCGGTAGAGCGGCGGCATGGCCAGGAACAGTTTCCCGCCGCGCACCATCTCCGGCATCGTCCGGTAGAAGAAGGTGATCAGCAGGGACGCGATGTGAGCGCCGTCCACGTCGGCGTCGGTCATGATGATGATGCGGTCGTAGCGAAGGTCGTCCTCGCGGTACTTGCTGCCGCCCTGGACCCCCAGAGCCAGCATCAGGTCGGCCAACTCCTTGTTGCCCATCAGCTTCTCGCCGGTGGCGCTGGCCACGTTCAGGATCTTCCCGCGCAGGGGCAGGATGGCCTGGGTGCGGCGGTCGCGCGCCTGTTTGGCGCTGCCGCCGGCGCTGTCGCCCTCGACCAGGAACAGTTCGCTGCCGTCCGTCGCCGTGCCCGAGCAATCGGCCAGCTTGCCGGGAAGCCGCAGCTTGCGGGTCGCCGAGGCGCGGGAGACTTCCTTGTCCTTGCGCCGCTTCAGCCGCTCCTCGGCCCGCTCCACGACGAAATCGAGCAGGGCGCGGGCCGCCTTGGGCGAGGCGGTCAGCCAGTGGTCGAACGGGTCGCGCAGGGCGGCCTCGACCAGACGCTGCGCGTCGGACGACGACAGCCGCTCCTTGGTCTGGCCCTGGAACTCGGGATTGCGGATGAAGACGCTGATCAGGGCGCCGGCGTTGGCGATGACGTCATCGGCGGTGATGATGCCGGCGCGCTTCTCGCCCGCCATCTCGGCATAGGCCTTGAGGCCCTTGGTCAGGGCGGCGCGGAAGCCGGCCTCATGCGTGCCACCCTCGGGCGTGGGCACGGTGTTGCAGTAGGACTGCATGAAGCCGTCGGCCTCGCCGAAGCCCTGCGGCGTCCAGGTCACGGCCCATTCCACGGCGCCGGCCTCGCCGGTCCGCTCGATCCGGCCGCTGAAGGCGGTCTCGGTGACGGTCGAAACGCCCTTGGTGCGCTCGGCGAGGAAGTCCGCCAGGCCGTTGGGGAAATGGAACACCGCCTCGGGCGGCGTCTGGTCGTGGATCCGCGAGGGGTCGCAGGACCATTTGATCTGCACGCCGCGGAACAGATAGGCCTTCGACCGCGCCATCCGGTACAGCCGCGCCGGCTTGAACACCAGGCTGTCGCCGAAGATCTGGGTGTCGGGCAGGAAGCGGACCTGGGTGCCCTTCTTGCGGGACGGTCCGACCTGCTGGAGGCCGCCAACCGGCTTGCCGCGCGAGAAGGCCTGGCGGTGCTCGAAACCGTCGCGCCAGACGGTGACCTCCAGTTCCGACGACAGGGCGTTGACCACGCTGGCGCCGACGCCGTGCAGGCCGCCGGAGGTCTCGTAGGCCTTGCCGCTGAACTTCCCGCCCGCGTGCAGGACGGTCATGATCACTTCCAGCGCCGACTTGCCCGGATGCTTGGGGTGAGGGTCCACCGGCATGCCGCGGCCATCATCCTTGACCGTCAGGTAGCCGTCGGCGTCGAGCGAGACCTCGATGGTCTTGGCGTGACCGGCGACGGCCTCGTCCATGGAGTTGTCGAGGATCTCGGCGAACAGATGGTGCAGCGCCCGCTCATCGGTGCCGCCAATGTACATCCCCGGCCGCATCCGGACCGGCTCCAGCCCTTCCAGCACCTCGATGGCGCTGGCGTCATAGGCGCCGGACGGCGCGGTGATCACCGGCTTGTCGGCCGTCCTGGCGGAGATCACGGCCTTGGGGTCGGGACGCGGCTCATGCGGCGTGGCCAGCGAACTGGCCGGCACGGGCTTCAGCGCGTCGTCGTCATCGCCAAACAGGGGAAGAGCAGAGGAAGTCATGTAAGCGACAGCATCGAACGATTCGGGAACGAAGGGGTATGCGGCCAAGCCGCCGGGCAAGGCAAGGGCCCGCGGGGGAGGGCTACTCCGCCGCCGCCTTCGCCTTGGCCGGAGCCTTCTTCTTGGCGGCCGGCTTCTTCTTGGCCGCCGCGGCCGGGGCCTTCTCGGCCTTGGCCTTGGGCGCCGCCGCCTTCTTCACCGGCTTCTTCTTGCCGCCGCCGCCCTTGGCCGCGCGTTCGGCGAGCAGGGCCACCGCCTCTTCCAGCGTGATCTCGGTCGGCTCCTTGCCGCGCGGGACGTTGGCGTTGGTGGCGCCGTGCTTGATGTAGGGGCCGAAACGGCCGGACAGGATCCTGATCGGCTGGCCGTCCTCGGGGTGGGCGCCCAGGTCCTTCAGCGCCGAGGCCGTCGCCCGGCCGCCCTTGCCGCCGCCGGAGCGCTTTTCGGCCAGCACGGTCACGGCGCGGTTCAGACCGACCTCGAACACCTCGTCGATGCTCTCGAGGTTGGCGTAGGTCCCCTCGTGCAGCACGAACGGCCCATAGCGGCCGAGGCCCGCGGTGATCGGCTTGCCGTCCTCGGGGTGCAGCCCGACCTCGCGGGGCAGCTCGAGCAGGCGCAGGGCCTTGTCGATGTCCATCGCCGCCGGCGGCCAGCCCTTGGGCAGGCTCGAGCGCTTGGGCTTGTCGCCCTCGGTCGGGGTTTCCTCGACATAGTGGCCGAAGCGGCCGTTCTTCAGCCAGACCGCCTGGCCGTTCCGGGGGTTCACGCCCAGCTCGCGGTCGCCCTCGGCGGCGTCGCCCTCGCCGTCCGGCTGGGCGATGGGGCGGGTGAAGCGGCACTCCGGATAGTTGGAGCAGCCGATGAAGGCGCCGAACTTGCCGGTCTTCAGGCTCAACTGGCCGACATTGCAGGTCGGGCAGAGGCGCGGGTCGGAGCCGTCGGCCTTGGCCGGGAAGATGTGCGGGCCGAGCGCCTCGTTGAGGGCGTCCAGCACGTGGGTGACGCGCAGCTCGGCGATCTCGCCGACGGCGGCGTGGAAGTCCTTCCAGAAGTCGCGGAGGAATTCCTTCCAGTCCAGCTTGCCGTCGGAGACGAGATCGAGCTTTTCCTCCAGCGCGGCCGTGAAATCGTACTCCACGTAGCGCTTGAAGAACTCTTCCAGGAAGGCGGTGACGAGGCGGCCCTTGCCCTCGGGGATGAAGCGCTGCTTCTCCACCCGGACATAGGCGCGGTCGCGCAGCACGGTCAGGATCGAGGCGTAGGTCGAGGGCCGGCCGATGCCGAGCTCTTCCATCTTCTTGACCAGGCTGGCTTCGGAATAGCGGGGGGGCGGTTCGGTGAAGTGCTGGTCGGCCCTCGCGCGGAGAACCCGGGCGTCCGCGCCCTCGTTGATCACCGGCAGGCAGGCGCTGTCTTCATCTTCCGCGTCGTCGCGGCCTTCCTCGTAGACGGCGAGGTAGCCGGGGAACTGGATCACCTGGCCGGTGGCCCGCAGGCCGGTCTGGCCGTCCGCGCTCTCGATCTCGACCGTGGTCTTCTCGATGCGGGCCGCTTCCATCTGTGAGGCGATCATCCGCTTCCAGACCAGCTCATAGAGCCGGCCGAGGTCGCTTTCCAGCCGCAGGGAGCCGGGATTGCGCTCCAGCGAGGTCGGACGGATGGCTTCGTGCGCCTCCTGGGCGTTCTTGGCCTTGGACTTGTAGTGGCGCGCCGTCTCGGGGACGTAGTCCTTGCCGTACAGGCCGGCGATGACCTTGCGGGCCTCGTCCAGCGCCTCGGGCGCCGACTGGACGCCGTCGGTCCGCATGTAGGTGATCAGGCC
>JBEIDC010000035.1:0-24998 GCA_040383665.1 Caulobacter sp. | reverse complement strand
GGGCCTGAAGGAACACATCGTGTTCCCGGAGATCAACTATGACCATATCGATCAGGTCTGGGGCATGGATATCGTTGTCGCCACCACTGCGAAGACCGATGACGAAGCGCGCGCGCTTCTCAAGGAATTCCAGTTCCCGTTCAACAACGTCTAGAGCGGGAAGAGGACACACACATGGCCAAGAAAAGCGCCGTCAACCGCAACGAGATGGTCAAGAAGCTCGTCAAGCAACTCGCCAGCAAGCGCGCCGCGCTCAAGGCGACTGCCAACAACGAGGCTCTTCCGCTCGAAGAACGTTTTGAAGCCCGGCTGAAGCTCGCGAAGCTGCCGCGCAACTCCGCCGCCAACCGCATCCGTAACCGGTGCGAGGTGACGGGGCGCCCGCGCGCCTACTATCGCAAGCTGAAGATGAGCCGGATCGCCCTGCGCGAGCTTGGCTCGGCCGGGTTGATCCCCGGCCTCGTCAAGTCGAGCTGGTAAGGGAGGGTCAGATGGTCAACGACCCCATTGGCGATATGATCGCCCGCATCAAGAACGCCGCCATGCGCAAGCGGGCGAAGGTTTCCACTCCGGCTTCGAAGATGCGCGCGCGCGTCCTCGATGTGCTGGCGACGGAAGGCTACATCCGCGGCTACTCGCTGGTCGAGAAGCCCGGTGCGTTCCCCGAATTCGAGATCGAGCTCAAGTACTTCGACAACGAGCCCGTGATCGTCGAGATCCGCCGCGTCTCCAAGCCGGGCCGCCGCGTCTACTCCTCGATCAAGGACCTCAAGCCGGTGAAGAACGGCCTGGGCATCTCGATCCTGTCGACGCCCCAAGGCGTGATGTCGGACACCGCCGCCCGCGACGCCAATGTCGGCGGCGAAGTCCTCTGCCGGGTGTACTGATATGAGCCGTATCGGAAAGAGAATCGTGGCGATCCCCTCCGGGGTGACCGTCACCATCGACGGCCAGACTGTCGCGGTGAAGGGTCCCAAGGGGGCGCTCTCCTGGACGGTCTCGGACGAGATCGAGATCACGCTGGAAGGCGCGGAGCTCACGCTCTCGCCGCGCAACGACACCAGCCGCGCCCGCGGCATGTGGGGTCTGTCGCGCACTCTGGTGAACAACATGGTGGTCGGCGTCAGCCAGGGCTACGAAGAAACCCTCGAACTGGTCGGCGTCGGTTACCGCGCCGCCCTGAAGGGTTCCGCCCTGTCGATGCAGCTCGGCTTCAGCCACGAAGTGGACTTCCCGGCTCCGTCGGGCATCACCTTCGCCGTGCCCAAGCAGACCGAGATCAAGATCGCCGGCATCGACAAGCAACTGGTCGGTGAAACCGCGGCCAAGATCCGCCGTATCCGTCCGCCGGAGCCCTACAAGGGCAAGGGCGTCCGCTACGCCGGCGAGAAGGTTCGCCGCAAGGAAGGCAAGAAGAAGTAGTCATGGCGCTTTCTCCTCGCGAATCCCACGCGCGCCGCGCCCAGCGCACGCGCACGCGCCTCAAGGCGCTGTCGAACGGTCGTCCGCGTCTGTCGGTCTTCCGCTCGAGCAAGAACATCTACGCCCAGATCATCGACGACGAACGCGGCGTGACCCTGGCTTCGGCTTCTTCGCTGGAAGGCGAGAAGACGAGCAAGGGCGCGGACAAGGACGCCGCGGCCCTGGTCGGCAAGCTCGTCGCCGAGCGCGCTATCGAGAAGGGCGTCAAGGACGTCGTGTTCGATCGTGGCGGCTACATCTATCACGGTCGGGTGAAGGCGCTGGCGGATGCCGCGCGTGAAGCCGGCCTGAACTTCTAAGGAGCGCCCAGATGGCTCGTGAACCCCGTGGCGGTGGTGGCGGCGATCGCCGTGATCGCCGTGACCGCAACGCTCCCCAGGCCGATGGTCCCGACAGCGATATCGTCGAGAAGCTGGTGCACATCAACCGCGTCGCCGCCACCGTGAAGGGTGGTCGTCGCTTCAGCTTCGCCGCCCTGATGGTGGTCGGCGACCAGAAGGGCCGCGTCGGCTTCGGTCATGGCAAGGCGCGTGAAGTGCCGGAAGCCATCCGCAAGGCGACCGAAGAGGCCAAGAAGTCGATGATCCGCGTTCCGCTGCGCGAATCCCGCACGCTGCACCACGACGGCAACGGCCGTTGGGGCGCCGGCAAGGTGATGGTCCGCGCGGCGCCTCCGGGCACCGGCGTCATCGCCGGCGGTCCGATGCGCGCCGTTCTGGAAACCCTCGGCGTCCAGGACGTCGTCGGCAAGTCCAGCGGCTCGTCCAACCCCTACAACATGGTCCGCGCGACGTTTGAAGCGCTGAAGGCCCAGAGCTCGCCCCGCCAGATCGCCGCCAAGCGCGGCAAGAAGGTGGGCGATATCCTGGGCCGCCGGGCCGACGGCGCTTCCGCGCCGGACGCGATCGAGGGCTAACCCCTGGCCGAGAAGAAGACTGTCACCGTCCGCCAGACGGGGAGCCCGATCCGCCGCAAGGCTGACCAGCGCGCCACCCTGCAGGGCCTGGGCCTCAACCGCGTGGGTCGCACCCGCGTGCTCGAGGACACCCCCTCCATCCGCGGGATGATCGCCAAGGTCTCCCACATGGTGGAAGTGGTCGACTAGACCTTATCCCTCCCCCTCGTGGGGAGGGACAGGCCGGCTTGCCGGCCAGGGTGGGGTAAGATGCGGCCAGCCACGACGCTCTAGTGGCCGGCCTCCCAGTTCCCCGCCCGGTCCCTTCGGGACCGCCCTCCTTGTAAAGGGGGGGACTATTGAAAAGCCGAGTCCGGACCGCCTGGTCCGGGCGCCAGATCTCCAGGGAGAGGCACACCATGACGAAACTCAACGAACTCGCCCCACGCGAAGGCTCCACCAAGAACCGTATGCGCGTCGGCCGCGGCCCGGGCTCGGGCAAGGGCAAGACCGCCGGTCGCGGCGTGAAGGGCCAGAAATCCCGGACGGGCGTCGCCATCGCCGGCTTCGAGGGCGGCCAGATGCCGCTCCACATGCGCATGCCCAAGCGCGGCTTCAACAACCCCAACGCCAAGCAGTTCGCGGAAGTGAACTTCTGGCGCATCGAGCAGGCGATCGCCGCCGGCAAGCTCGACGCCTCGAAGGCCATTGACGCTGACGTTCTGGTGGCCGCCGGCGTGATCCGTCGCAAGAAGGACGGCGTCAGCCTGCTGGGCAAGGGCGAACTGACCTCGAAGATCGAGATCACCGTCTACCGTGCTTCCGAAGCCGCCAGGGCTGCGGTCGAGAAGGTCGGCGGCAAGCTGACCGTGACCCGCCCGGCCAAGGTCGAAGCGGAAGCCTAGGCGACGGATGGGCGTGCGCCGGGTGACAACCCCCGGCGCCGTCCCTATTTGTGTCGCTCACTGAAGAGTCGCGGGGAAGTCCATGGCCTCGGCCGCCGAGCAGCTAGCCGCCAATCTGAACTTCGGAGCCTTCCAGAGGGCCACGGAGCTGCAGAAGCGCATCGGGTTCACCCTGATCGCGCTCGTCATCTATCGTCTCGGAACCTATGTCCCGATCCCGGGCATCGACGCGGTGCAGTTCGCCGCGCAGTTCCAGCAGAACAGCCAGGGCATCCTGGGCATGTTCAACATGTTCTCGGGCGGCGCCGTCGAACGGATGGCCATCTTCGCCCTGAACGTGATGCCCTACATCTCGGCCTCGATCATCGTGCAGCTGCTCCAGACGGTCTATCCGCCGTGGGAGAAGCTGAAGAAGGAAGGCGGGGAGGCGGGGCGCAAGCAGCTCAACCAGTACACCCGCTACCTGACCGTGGTGCTGGCGCTGTTCCAGTCGTTCGGCACGGCGCTGGGCATGCAGTCCGTGGCGCTGGATCCGGGGCCGTTCTTCATCGTCTCGACCGTCGTCACCCTCACGGGCGGCACGATGTTCCTGATGTGGCTGGGCGAGCAGATCACCAGCCGCGGCGTCGGCAACGGCATCAGCCTGCTGATCTTCGCCGGCATCGTCGCGGTTCTGCCGCGCAGCGTCTGGCAGCTGTTCCAGCAGGCCCAGGTCGGCTCGATCTCGCCGCTGGTGCTGTTTGGCCTGCTCGGCATGGCCATCGCGGTCGTTCTGTTCATCGTTTTCATGGAGCGCTCGCAGCGCCGGCTGCTGATCCAGTACCCCAAGCGTCAGCAGGGTAACCGGATGGTCGGCGGCGAATCCTCGTTCCTGCCGCTGAAGGTCAACACCGCCGGCGTCATTCCGCCGATCTTCGCCTCATCGCTGCTGCTGCTGCCGACGACGGTGATCACCATGATGGCCGGCCAGGCCAATCCGCCGGAGTGGATGCAGACGCTGCAGCCGGTTCTGGCCCAGCTTCAGCACGGCCGGCCGCTGTTCATGGCGCTGTACGCCGCGCTGATCATCTTCTTCTGCTTCTTCTACACCTCCATCGTGTTCAATCCCGAGGAGACGGCCGAGAACCTGCGCAAGTACGGCGGCTTCATGCCCGGCATCCGGCCCGGCAAGCGGACGGCGGAGTACCTGGACTTCGTCCTCACCCGTCTGACGGTGATCGGCGCCGGCTACATCACCCTGGTCTGCCTGCTGCCCGAGATGATGGTCACCTTCATGAACGCCCCGGCCACGGCCATGGCGCTCGGCGGCACCTCGATCCTGATCGTGGTCTCGGTGACGATGGACACGGTCGCCCAGATCCAGTCCCATCTGCTGGCGCACCAGTACGAGGGTCTGATCAAGAAATCGAAGCTGCGCGGCGGCAAGCGGTAGAGTTCAGAGACAAGCCCGGCCGCAAGAGCCGGGCGAGGGGAGAGCGTACGGATGAACCTGATCCTGTTCGGCCCGCCCGGGAGCGGCAAGGGGACCCAGGCCAAGCGGCTGGTCGAGACGCGCGGCATGGTCCAGCTGTCGACGGGCGACATGCTGCGGGCGGCGATCGCCTCGGGCTCCGAGCTGGGCGAGCGGGTCAAGGACGTGCTGGCGCGCGGCGACCTGGTCTCCGACGAGATCGTCATCGCCCTGATCGAGGAGCGTCTGCCGGAGACCGAGGCCGGCGGCGGCGCGATCTTCGACGGCTTCCCCCGCACGGTGGCCCAGGCCGAGGCGCTCGACGCCATGCTGGCCGGCCGCGGCGCCCGAATCGATACCGTTGTCCGCCTTCTGGTCGATGAGCCGGCCCTGCTTTCGCGGGTCACCGGTCGCTTCGAGGAACAGGGGCGGCCGGACGACAATCCCGAGACGTTCAAGACGCGCCTCGCCGCCTACAACGCCCAGACCGCGCCGCTGCTGCCTTACTACGAGGCGCAGGGGAAGCTGAACGTGGTCGATGGCATGGGCTCGCCCGATACGGTCTCTCAGGCCATCCAGGCCTCGCTGGAGACAGTGCAGACCTAGACTCCGGGCAGACCCGGCGGTCCCGCCGACGCTGCAAAATCAGCCTGGACTCTGAACGACTGGACCACGATCTACCCGCCGGACCGGTAACGACTTCGGCGGTTGTGAACGAGAACTGGATCGGTCCGTAAAACGACCGATCCGCCATTGACGGAAGCGCAACGATCCCTATAACGGTGCGCTTCCGCGAAAGGCGCGACTCCCGCGTCGGCTCAAAGTGCAAGCTATGGGCCGGTGCGCGTGTCGCGTTTGGTTATGCGCATGCGCCCCGTGAGGCGCGGCAAGGTTAGAGAGACAAGACTTGGCCCGTATCGCAGGCGTCAACATTCCGACGAACAAGCGCGTGGTTATCGCGCTTCAGTACATTCACGGCATCGGCCCGAAATCCGCCAAGGAGATCGTCGCCAAGGTCGGCATCGAGGACGCCCGCCGCGTTAACGCGCTGACGGACGCCGAGGTGCTCCAGATCCGCGAAGCCATCGACAAGGACTTCACGGTCGAGGGCGACCTGCGCCGCGAGACCTCGGTCAACATCAAGCGTCTGATGGACCTGGCCTGCTACCGCGGCCTGCGTCACCGCAAGGGCCTTCCGGTCCGTGGTCAGCGCACGCACACGAACGCCCGCACCCGCAAGGGTCCGGCCAAGCCGATCGCCGGCAAGAAGAAGTAAGAGAGAGCCTCGATGGCCAAGGAACCGGCTCGCGTCAAAAAGCGCGAACGCAAGAACATCACGTCGGGCGTCGCGCATGTGAACGCCTCGTTCAACAACACCATGATCACCATCACCGACGCCCAGGGGAACACGATCTCCTGGTCGAGCGCCGGCATGATGGGCTTCAAGGGCTCGCGCAAGTCGACGCCCTACGCCGCCCAGATGGCCGCCGAAGACGCCGGCAAGAAGGCCGCCGAACACGGTGTGAAGACTCTCGAAGTGAACGTGTCCGGTCCCGGTTCGGGCCGTGAATCGGCCCTGCGCGCCCTGCAGTCGGTCGGCATGACGATCACCACCATCCGTGATGTGACCCCCATCCCGCACAACGGCTGCCGGCCCCCCAAGCGCCGGCGCGTCTGAGTAAGACAATTCGACCATCCCTTCGCCGGCCACGCGTTTCGCGGCCGGCGAATCCGCGTTCCAAGGACACCCGCCCGTGATCGAAAGAAACTGGAACGAGCTCACCAAACCGGAAAAGCCGCTGATCGAAGCCGGCGCCGACGCGAGCCGCAAGGCCCGCATCGTCGCCGAGCCTCTGGAGCGCGGTTTCGGGGTGACGCTCGGCAACGCCCTTCGTCGTGTGCTCCTCTCCTCGCTGCAAGGCGCCGCCGTTACGGCGGTGCAGATTGACGGCGTCGTGCACGAGTTCTCGTCGCTCGAAGGCGTTCGTGAGGACGTCGTCGACATCGTCCTGAACATCAAGCAGCTGGCCCTGCGTCTGCATTCCGAAGGCCCCAAGCGCATGACCCTGCGCGCCAAGGGCCCCGGCGCGGTCACCGCCAGCCAGATCGACGCCCCGTCGGACATCGAGATCCTCAACGGCGACCACGTGCTCTGCACGCTGGACGACGGCGCGGAAGTCCGCATGGAGTTCACGGTCAACAACGGCAAGGGCTACGTCCCGGCCGAGAAGAACCGTCCCGAGGACGCCCCGATCGGCCTGATCGCCGTCGACGCCCTCTACAGCCCGGTCAAGCGCGTCGCCTACCGCGTCGAGCCGACCCGTCAGGGCCAGTCGCTCGACTACGACAAGCTCGTGCTGGAAATCGAGACCAACGGCGCCGTCGGCCCGGTGGACGCGGTGGCCTACGCCGCCCGCATCCTCCAGGACCAGCTGCAGATCTTCATCACCTTCGAAGAGCCCAAGGCCAAGTCCGACGGCGAGTCGAAGCCGGAGCTGCCGTTCAACCCGGCGCTGCTGAAGAAGGTCGACGAGCTGGAGCTCTCGGTCCGTTCGGCCAACTGCCTGAAGAACGACAACATCGTCTACATCGGCGACCTGATCCAGAAGACCGAGGCGGAGATGCTCCGCACCCCGAACTTCGGTCGCAAGTCGCTGAACGAGATCAAGGAAGTGCTCGCGGGCATGAACCTGCATCTCGGCATGGACGTGCCGAACTGGCCGCCCGAAAACATCGAAGACCTGGCCAAGAAGTTCGAAGACCAGATCTAGTTCGCTTCCCGCGCTGTCGCCCGGACCGGCTCCTCAGGGGCTGGTCCGGGGCCCGCTGACGCCGCATTCGCGGTCGAGGGCCCCGGCGCTTCCGTTCTGACCCGGCAGGGCGCTGCGCCGGGATTGGTGACAACACTGCGGGCCTGAGGCCCAGGAGAGACAAAATGCGTCACGGTAAGGCACACCGTAAACTGGGTCGTACGACCAGCCACCGCATCGCCATGTTCGCGAACATGTCGGCGTCGCTGATCAAGCACGAGCAGATCGTCACCACGCTTCCCAAGGCGAAGGAACTGCGTCCCATCGTCGAGAAGCTGATCACGCTGGGCAAGCGCGGCGACCTGCACGCTCGTCGTCAGGCCATCAGCCAGGTTCGCGACATCGAGCAGGTCGGCAAGCTCTTCGCCGTGCTCGGCCCGCGCTACAAGGACCGCAACGGCGGCTACATCCGCGTTCTGAAGGCCGGCTTCCGCCACGGCGACAACGCCCCGATGGCCGTCATCGAATTCGTCGACCGCGACGTCAGCGAAAAGGGCAAGGACTCCGGTCCGGTCCAGGAAAGCTTCGGCGGCGACGAATAGGCTTCACGCCACCGACCAGACCTACGAAAGGCCCCGGAGCGATCCGGGGCCTTTTGCCTTGGGGGTGCGCAAACGTCGCGTGCTGATGGCGCCCGATGTCGGCAATAGGTGGCTAGCGGAAGTTGGCTTCGATCAGGGAGGCCAGACCGAAACGCCGGCCCGCTGCGCTGGTTGATGGCTGCGCAGGCCGGCCTTTTGCCAACCCCATCAGCCACGGCTCAGATCAACCGGGGACTCTCGTTCTGGCTGGATGAGAAACGGGGGTCACGTCAACACCAAGGCTAGGCGCCAGGATCCGTTGGGTCAAATCCTTGCCCGCGTAACCTGCCCCGATCTTTTCCTCCCCGCGGAGCCAGAGTCCGGCCCTTGGTGGAGACGGGTTAGCGTTTGCCGGACAGCACCGCCGAACGCCGCCGGGGCTGCCGGATCAAACGCGAATGTCGAACGTGTGGGTGCTCGCGCGACGCAAGGTCATGTCGTTCTGGAGGGCGTTGACAGGCGCGACATGCTGTTCGGTCGGGCTGCTGCGGTTGCTCGCCGCCTGGACGACGGTTTGCGCCAGCTGGGCGGACAGAACCGCGGTCCAGGGCGATACAGGGGAAGGCCCGATCCTCATGGCACGCGACCTTGATCCGCCACGATGCCGAAGGCGGCAGGGGCGAGTTCCAACAATTCACAAAGTCGCAGGACGACATCGCGCTCCTCTTCGTCGAAGCCCCCATCAGCCTCGGCGACTGCGCAGGCGGTCTCCACCAGCAGCCGCGCGGGACCCGTTCGACCGGCGAGACGTTGAACAGCCGTCTCAGCCGCCGCGACGCCATCGTCAAGGTTCCGGTCGAAGCGTTCGTTGAGGGTCTCGAAGCCCAGTAAAACTTCCTCAACGCCAAACACCGCCACAGCAGGCGTTCTGCGCATGCGCTCAATCATGCGCTGGCGTTCTTCGGGCACGACCCAACCATCGGCCTGGGCCACGAGGGCGCAGGCGGCGATGAGCGCGTCCATCTCGATCTCGTCGCCTGGGGTCCAGACGTCGGTCGCCGAGATGGTGGGTGGAGCACGGTGTTTCTGAGTGGCAGATGGCATTGTCGCCTCCTGGTGGTTTCAGAGTCCTGATGGATGGCCGGCTAACGTCCGGCGCCCGGCGGCGTGTCCTGCCGGAAAGCGTGAACGGTGCGGCGGTTTCGCCTGACCTTTGGAGACAGGAGGACCGCCTGCACCAGCAGACGAAGGCGCCGTAGGCGCGCGATTATGGTGGACATCATTCAGCCGCTCCTTCTCAAGGAGGGGGCGCTCGACGCAAAGGCGCCGGTGTTCGAAGGGGGGGGGAAGCCGGACCCCATCATCGAGCGCACCCGATGCGATCCGACATCACGATCACAATGATCGCCAGAGGAGCCCGGGTCGCATGAGGAAGATGCCGAAACCGACACCGGATTGCCAATGAGAAGCAACGATATCGCTCATAAGCAGTTCTTATGGAAGTCGCGGATTCATTGTAAACCGCACCCATTCTCTGGAGCGCCCGGACCTGGAGTTTCTCCGCCCGGGTCAGGATGACAGGCTGGCTGTGTCACCCGGATTCATCAACGCGATCGGCGGCTTACTGCCGATGGCTCCTTGCGGCCGCAGCGCGTCGTAGCCTTTGCGCCAAGCCTCGAACTGTTCCGCCGCATCTGCTAGCGTCAGGAACCCGTGGGCGTTCAGGCACTCGGCCCGGAAGCGGACGCCGGGAACGTCGGTTGAGGGTCGAAAGCGGACTGGGATATCTCCCGTTTCCGTTTCCCCGGCGAAGGCCGGGGTCAATGCGGGGCAAGGGCTCAGCGCGGTTCATGGATCCCGGCCTTGGCGCTTTCGGGTCGCCGGGAAGACGGGGAGATGGTCAGATCGGCGTCGACTTCACGAGTTGGCGTCGAGCCAGACAGCTGACTCCTGAATGTGCGCTGGGGGAGGAGATCGGTTCTACTCCCGCGTCAGGTCCTGGCGCCGGAACGCCCAGACCGCCAAAGCCGCCAATCCTGCCGCCCACAATGCCAGCGCCAGGAAGGCCAGCGGCCAGGCGGCGGGTTGTGACTCCGGCGGCGCGCCGGCCAGCAGGGCGGTGCGCAGCACGTCGGCGCTGAAGGCCGGCAGGAAGGCGTAGTCGACCAGGCCCGGAGGCCCGGTCAGGTCCCTGGTGACGCGGTCGATGATGACCAGCTGCGCCAGCCACAGGCCGATCGAGCCGATGACCGCCGGGACGGCGTTGCGGGTCAGGACCGTGATCAGCATGGCCAACGACGCCATGGCCATCAGCTCCAGCCACGAGGTCGCGAAGCTGCCGCCCATGCGGACCAGGTTGGCGGCGAAGGAGAAGTTGCTGGTGAAGCCATCGCCGGTGACCAGCCCGTCGATCAGCGCGCCGACCATCGACAGGACGGCAATCAGCAGGATCGTCCCCGCCGCCCCGAGGCCGAAGGTCATCAGCTTGGCCAGCAGCAGGTTGGTCCGGGTGTTGCGGGGCGTGACCAGCCGCCAGGTCTCCCAGCGGTAGTCGTCGGCGACCAGTCCCGCGGCCGCAAGCATGAAGAACAGCTGCACCGGGATCAGGTCGGTCTGGGTCATTGCCTCGGACGCGGCCTTCGCCAGGTCGTTGGCCGCGAAGGCCAGGCCGGGGTCGGTGGGCGCACGCCGCGTCGCCACGGTGATCAACGTCCCCATCAGACCGAAGGCCAGCGACACGATGGGCACGAACAGGAAGCCCCAGAACAGCAGGCCCCGCGCCCTGGCAAGGCGCAGCCGCTCGGCGGCGAACGCGTCAAGCAGCATGGGGCTCTCCCGTCAGGCTGAGGAAGACCTGCTCCAGGTCGCCGCCGACCCAGCGCGCCTCGGTGATGTCGACGCCGGCCTTGACCAGCGCCTTGATGAGGGCCGGGGCGTCCTTGCGGTTGATCGTGGCGAGCACGGCGTCTCCGTCGGCCCGGGCCTTGTCGCCCAGCACCGCCAGCGCCTTGTCGACCGGCGACACGGTCAGCCGCAGCAGTTCGTGGACAGCGGTCAGTTCGTTGACAGAGCCCTCGCGCACCAGCCGGCCCCTGTCGAGGAAGGCGACGCGGTCACAGACGCGCTGCACCTCGTCCAGCTGGTGACTGGCCAGGATCACGGTGACGCCGTCCCTGTCGGCCAGCTCGCGGATCAGCGCCCGGATTTCCAGGATGCCGGCCGGGTCCATGCCGCTGGTCGGCTCGTCGAGGATCACCACCTCGGGGCGGCTCAGCAGGGCGGCGGCCAGGGCCAGCCGCTGCTTCATGCCGACCGAGAAGCCGTGCACGGTGCGGTCGGCCGCCTCGGTCAGGCCGACGCGGTCCAGCCAGCCGTCGATGTCGGGTTTGTGCTCGCCGGATTCCAGCGCCAGCACCTTCAGGGTGTCGCGCGCCGTCAGCCAGGGCAGGAAGCGGGGCGTCTCGATTACGGCGCCGATCCGACGCAACGCCTTTATGTCGCCCGCCGCGGCGCCGAGCAGCCGCGCCTCGCCGGCCGTCGGCCGGACCAGACCCAGCACGATGCGGAACAGGGTGCTCTTGCCGGCCCCGTTGGGGCCGAGAATGCCGTAGACCCCGCCCCTGGGGATCTGCAGCGACAGCGCGTCCAGCGCCTTGACCGCGCCGAAGGTCTTGCCGACGCCGACGGCCTCGAGGGCGATACTCATTGGGTCATCCGGTCTGTCCGTCCCCGGTCTCGATCCGCGACATGCCGGGGACTATGACCAGCGTCGCGCGGTCCGCCAAGTGCGCCGGCGGGCGCGTTTCCGGCGGGGTATGTGGGATAAGTTGCTTTCTCCCCTTCTCCCACGAGGGGAGAAGGGGAGAAATTGCATGACCCACGACGACATCCGCCGCCTCGCCCTGTCGCTCCCTGAAGCGCTGGAGCATCCGCACTTCGACCGGCCCTCGTTCCGGGTGCGTGGCAAGATCGTCATCACCCTGCCGCCGGTCGGCGGGGACGGCGTCCGCAAGGTCGTCCTGAAGCTGCCCGTTCTGGTCAAGGAGTCGCTCCGGGAGACAGACGCCGGGGCCATCGTCCCGCTCGGAAACTGGGACAAGGGCGGCTGGACGCAGCTCGATATCGGGCGCATGGACGAGGGCAAGCTGGCCGATCTCATCAGGCTGGCATGGCGCGAGGTCGCGCCTAAGAAACTGCAGGCTGGGGAGCAGGCATGACAGACCAGAACACGCCGCCGGCGGCGACCGGCGTGCGCCGCGCGGCCTTCAGCTTCATCTTCGCTTCGGCGCTGATCAACAGCCTGTCGTTCGGGATCATGATCCCGGTCCTGCCCAAGCTCGTCGAACAGCTCGCCGGCGGCGACACCGCCTTCGCGGCGGAGTGGAACGTGGTGCTGGCCACCAGCTGGGGGCTGATGCAGTTCCTGTTCGGGCCGATCCTGGGGATGCTGTCGGATCGTTTCGGCCGCCGGCCGGTGCTGCTGATCTCGATCTTCGGCCTCGGCATCGACTTCATCGTCATGGCCTTCGCCCCGAACATGTGGTGGCTGCTGATCGGCCGGATCGTCAGCGGGATCACCGCCTCCAGCTTCTCCACCGCAAACGCCTATGTCGCCGACGTGACGCCGCCGGAAGACAGGGCCAAGGCGTTCGGCCTGATGGGTTCGGCCTTCAGCTTCGGCTTCCTGATCGGACCGGTGCTGGGCGGCTTTCTCGGCAAGGACGACCTGCACCTGCCGTTCTTCGCGGCGGCGGCCCTGTGCCTGATCAACTTCGTCTACGGCTATTTCGTGCTGCCCGAGTCCCTGCCGGTCGAACGCCGCGCGGCGCGCTTCGCCTGGGCCAAGGCCAATCCGGTCGGGGCGCTGCGGACCCTGCGCTCGCACGCCGGCCTGCTCGGTCTGGCCAGCGTCGGTTTCCTGTTCCACCTGGCCCACATCGTGCTGCCGGCCATTTTCGTCTTCTACATGGGCCACCGGTACGGCTGGGACGTGCGGACCATCGGCTTCGCGATGAGCGGATCGGGGATCATGGGCATCATCGTCCAGGTCTTCCTGGTCGGCCCGATCGTCAAACGCATCGGCGAGCGCGGGGCGGTGCTGACCGGGGCCTTCTTCGGCGCCCTGGGCTTCGCCCTGTACGGTTTCGCCCCCAATGGCTGGTTCTACCTGGCCACCATGCCGGTGTTCGCCCTGATGGGCCTGCTGATACCCGGACTGATGGGGCTGATGAGCCGCCGCACGCCGCCCGATGAACAGGGCCAGCTTCAGGGCGCCATGCAGAGCCTGCAGGGCATCGCCGCCATCATCGGCCCGTCGATCTTCGGCCTGACCTTCGCCTGGTCGATCCGCAACGACGCGACGCTCAACATTCCGGGCCTGGCCGTCTATCTGGCCGCCGGGCTGCTGGCTCTGGCCCTGCTGATCGCCCTGAAGGTGGCCCGGCCGGCCCCGGCGGATCCGGCCGCCGTCTGAGTTCATCGTCAGGCCTTGATAAAGCCCGAAATCCTCGCTGGATTCAGGGCGGGGGCAACCTTGACCTGAAAGACCTCATGCGCGTCGCGAAACTGATCATTCCTGTACTGGCCCTGGTGGCCGCCTGTTCCGATCCGGCGGCGAAGTCGCAGGCGCAGCAGCCGCCCATGCCGCAGCCCGCCAAGGCGCCGCCGACCAGCGCCGCGGCGATGAAGAGCTCCTTCGCCCCGGTGGTGAAGCGGGCGGCGCCAGCGGTGGTCAATGTCAGCAGCAAGCGTGTGGTCCGCCAGCGGGTCGATCCCTTCTGGGACATGTTCATCGGCGGCGGCGTGCCGCGCGAGCGCATCGCCCAGTCGCTGGGCAGCGGGGCCATCGTCCGCGAGGACGGTGTCATCCTGACCAACAACCACAACATCGAGGGCGCCGACGAGGTCATGGTCCAGCTCGCCGACAAGCGCGAGTTTCCGGCCAGGGTCCTGCTGGCTGATCCCAAGTCCGATCTGGCGGTCCTGAAGATCGACGTCGGACGCGAGAAGCTGCCGGTCATCGCCATCGACGACCAGGAGGCGCTGGAGGTCGGCGACCTGGTGCTGGCCATCGGCAATCCGTTCGGCGTCGGCCAGACGGTGACCAACGGCATCGTCTCGGCCACCGCCCGCTCCAACACCGGCATCACCGACTACGGCTTCTTCATCCAGACCGACGCGGCCATCAACCCGGGCAACTCTGGCGGGCCGCTGGTCGATATGGACGGCGACCTGATCGGAGTGAACACCGCCATCCTCTCGCGCTCGGGGACGTCCTCGGGCGTCGGTTTCGCCATTCCGGCCGCCATGGCCCGCCAGGTCGTCGGCGCGGCCCTCGGCGGCAGCCAGGCGGTCGTGCGGCCCTGGCTGGGCGTCAAGGCGATGACCGTCACCGGCGACATCGCCCGCAGCCTGGGGATGAGCGTTCCCCGTGGCGCGGCGATCACCGATGTCTGGCCCGGCAGCCCGGCGGCGCGGGCCGGCGCCCAGCCCGGCGATATCCTGCTGACCATCGCCGGCCAGCCCGTCACCGATGAGGGCGCGGCCATCTATCTGTTCGGCGCCCGCCGCATCGGCGAGACCGTGCCGCTGACCGTGCTGCGCGACGGTCGCGAGCTGTCGCTGAACGCCCGCGCCGAGGCCGCGCCCGCCACGCCGGCCCGGGACGAGCGGGTGATCCAGGGCGCCAACCCCTTCTCGGGCGCGACGGTCGCCAACCTGTCGCCCGCCGTGGCCGACGAGATCGGCGCCGACCCGTTCGCCGGCCGCGGCGTGATCGTGCTGCGGGTGGCGACCGGCCCGGCCCAGGGCATTGGCCTGCAGCCCGGCGACATCGTCCGCGCCGTCAACGGTCGCGAGGTCCTCACCACCGGCGAGCTGACCGCCGCCCTGACCGCTAGGGTCCGGGTCTGGCAGGTGACCATCGAGCGCGGCGGCCGCCGGATCACGGCCTCGTTCCGGGCGTAGCCGGTTGGGGACATGCACTTCAGTGCGTGTCCCCTGCCGCTTCCAAGCTGCTGGGGACACGTGCCGAAGACGGTACATGTCCCCGGAGGGAAGCAGTCCTCGCGACCCCGTGCTACACCCGCCCACGATGAGCGATCTTTTCGAAGCCGCCGGCCTGACGCCCCATGCTCCCGCGCCCCTGGCCGAGCGGCTGCGGCCGCGCACTATCGACGAGGTGGTCGGCCAGGAGCACCTGCTGGGCGAGGCCGGGCCCATCCGGCGGATGATCGCCAACGGCCGGCTGGGCTCGATGATCCTCTGGGGCCCGCCCGGAACCGGCAAGACCACCATCGCCCGGCTGCTGGCCAGGGCCGCCGGCTACGAGTTCCAGCAGATCAGCGCCGTCTTCTCCGGCGTCGCCGACCTGAAGAAGGCCTTTGAACAGGCGAAGATGCGCCGCGCCGCCGGCCAGTCGACCCTGCTGTTCGTCGACGAGATCCACCGCTTCAACCGCGCCCAGCAGGACGGCTTCCTGCCGTTCGTGGAGGAGGGGGTGGTCACCCTGGTCGGGGCGACGACCGAGAACCCCAGCTTCGAGCTCAACGGCGCCCTGCTGTCGCGCTCCCAGGTCTATGTGCTGCGCCGGCTGGACGAGGCGGCGCTCGAGAGCCTGCTGGCCCGGGCCGAGGCGGAGGAGGGTCGGGCCCTGCCGCTCGACCCCGCCGCGCGCGAGGCGATGATCGCCATGGCCGACGGCGACGGCCGCTACCTGCTGACCCTGGCCGAGACCCTGCTGGCCATCGGCGCGCCCAAGCCCCTGACCCCGGCCGAGCTGGGCCAGGTGCTGCAGAAGCGCAGCCCGGCCTACGACAAGGACCGCGAGGAGCACTACAACCTCATCAGCGCGCTGCATAAGTCGGTGCGCGGCAGCGACCCGGACGCGGCCCTCTACTGGCTGGCGCGGATGCTGGAGGGCGGCGAGGACCCGCTGTTCATCGCCCGCCGCCTGACCCGCATGGCCAGCGAGGACATCGGCGCGGCCGACCCCATGAGCCTGCTGCTCTGCAACGCGGCTAGGGACGCCTACGACTTCATGGGCAGCCCCGAAGGCGAGCTGGCCCTGGCCCAGGCCTGTGTCCACATGGCCTGCGCGCCCAAGTCCAACGCCGTCTACAAGGCCTTCGGCGCGGCGCGGAAGGCGGCGAAGGAGACAGGCTCCCTGACCCCGCCCGCCCACATCCTCAACGCCCCGACCCGGCTGATGAAGGACCTCGGCTACGGCAAGGGCTACGCCTATGACCCCGACACCGAGGAAGGCTTCTCCGGCCAGAACTACTTCCCGGACGGCATGGAGCGGCGGGTGTTCTACAGGCCGAAAGGCGAGGGCCACGAGGCCAAGGTCAAGGAGCGGCTGGACCGCTGGGCGGCGTTGCGGGGGAATAAGATTGTCTTATCCTCTCCCTTTTGGTTGAGGGGGACCACCCGGAGGGTGGTTGAGTGGGGGGCGCTCCCGGCCCGGGATTGGCCGCCGATCCATATCACCCCAGAGCCCTCGAACCCTGACTGCCGCGCCTCCCGCTCCACCATGCTCCGCATGGTCCCCCTCTCCCAAGAGGGAGAGGAATTGATGTCCCCCCGCCCGCCCCGCAAGGTCAAAGCCCACGAGACCACGATCACCCTCACGCCCGAGGAGATCGCCTTCACGCGAGGGTTGGTGATCCACCAGGACCCGCATGTCATCGCGCTGAACAAGCCGCCGGGGCTCTCCAGCCAGGGCGGGCGGATCAACGCCAATACGCTGGACGAGCTGCTCTGGGCCTTCGCCACGGCGGGGGGCAACCGGCCGCGCCTGGTCCACCGTCTGGACCGCGACACCTCGGGCGTGATCCTCACCGCCCGCACCAAGCCGGCCGCAAGTTTTCTCGGCAAGGCCATGATCGCCAAGCGCTTTCGGAAAACCTACCTGGCCATCGTCGCGCCCGGCGCCCCGTGGCCGAAGGGGGGCGTCATCGAGGCCGCCCTGCGCCGCGAGAGCATCGGCCGCGAGGCCTATATGCGGGTCACAGAGCCGGAACACCCCGACGCCGAGAGCGCCAAGACCCGCTACCGCACCCTGGCCGCCACGCCCGAGGCGGCGCTGATGGAGCTGTCGCCCGAGACCGGCCGCATGCACCAGCTTCGCGTTCACATGGCGAGCCTGGGCCGCCCCATCGTCGGCGACGTGCGCTACGGCGGGGCCCTGACGGTCGGCGGCCATCCCGTGCCGCGCCTGATGCTGCACGCGGTGAAGCTGAGCTATCCGCATCCGGACGGCCAGACCGCGACAGTCGAGGCGGCGCCGCCGAAGGACTTCATGACGCTGATGGACGGGCTGGGGCTTGCCGGAACCAACGGGCCGGGCGCAGCCTGGTGAGGTTGGAGGAAACCTCATGAAACGCGCCCTGATCATCGCCGCCGCGACCTTGAGTCTCGCCGCCTGCGCCACGCCCACCGTCTACGCCCCGTCGACCGGCGCGCCGACCAGCGTCGGGTTCAGCGATTACCGGATTGAGACGGGCCGCTATCGGGTCAGCTACACCGGCGGCGGCGGCGCGCCGATGAGCCAGGTCGCGGACTATGCGCTGCTTCGGGCGGCCGAGGTTTCCTTGCGGGACGGCTACGACTGGTTCCGGGTGGTAGACCGCCAGGACCGCACGCTCGGCGCGGGCTCCGGCGGCCTGCCGCGCGTCAGTTTCGGCATTGGCTCGGGCGGGGGCGGCTGGGGGCGACGCAGCGGCGTCAGCGTCGGGGTCGGCACGAGCTTCGACCTGTCGGGAGGCCCCGCCTTCTCGCGCATGCTCGAGGTCATGGCCGGCAAGGGACCTGTGCCCAAGGACCGCGACGTCTACGACGCCCGCGACATCGTCCGCGTCATCGGCCGGGGCGAGGGCCGGTAAGCGGTCGGCGTTCGGACGCCTTTGCGCGCGGCCTCGCATCGTCGCATAAGGGCGCATGGACAAAATGCTTCTTGTGGCCGCCGGCGGCGCGATCGGCGCCGTGGCCCGTTATCTGACAGGGACACAGACGCTGCGCCTGTTCGGGTCGGGCTGGCCGCTGGGCACGCTCGCCGTGAATCTGATCGGCGGCCTCGCGATGGGCGTGCTCGTCTCGGCGCTGGCGCTGCGTGGCGCCGCCGATCAGGAGCGCTGGCGGCTGCTGCTGGGCGTCGGGGTGCTGGGCGGGTTCACCACCTTCTCGGCCTTCTCGCTGGAGGTGGCGATGATGATCGAGCGCCGGGAGTGGGCGTCGGCCTTCACCTATTCGACCCTCTCCGTCGTCGCCTCCGTGGCGGCGCTGTTCGCCGGCATGATGCTGGCCCGCCGGCTGGTGGCGGCATGAGCGTGCGGGAAGTCAAAACCCTCTACGTCGAGGCGGCCGAGGCCGGCGAGGACGGCGTGCGGCTGGACCGCTGGTTCCGACGGCGCTGGCCGCAGCTGACCCAGATCCAGATCCAGAAGCTGGCCCGCAGCGGCCAGATCCGCGTCGACGGCGCCCGGGCCAAGGCCGACACGCGGCTGCAGGCCGGCCAGCAGGTGCGCGTGCCGCCGCTGCCCGACTCGCCCACCCCCGGCGGCGACACGAAGAAGGCCCTCTCGCCGCGTGACGTCGCCTTCGCCAGGTCGCTCGTGCTCTACGAGGACGAGGACGTCCTGATTCTCAACAAGCCGGCGGGCCTGGCCGTGCAGGGCGGCACCAAGACCACCCACCATGTCGACAAGCTGCTGTCGGCCTGGGGCGAGGGGCTGGAGCGACCGCGTCTGGTCCACCGCCTCGACCGCGACACCTCCGGCGTGCTGGTGCTGGGCAAGACTCCGGCCGCCGCCGCCAAGCTGTCGGGCGCCTTTGCCCGCCGCAAGGCGCAGAAGACCTACTGGGCGCTGGTGGTCGGGACGCCGCATCCGACCGAGGTGATCATCAACCTTCCCCTGGCCAAGAAGGGCATCAACGACCGCGAGATGATCGTGCCGGTGGACGCCAAGGATCCCAAGGGCGAGGTCGCCGAGACCGAGTTCGTCACCCTCAGCCGCGCCGGCCCCTGGGTCAGCTGGATGGCCCTGCGCCCGCACACCGGCCGCACCCACCAGCTGCGCGCCCACATGCTGGCCATCGGCCACCCGATCCTGGGCGATCCCAAGTACGGCGACGAGAAGAGCGCGGCCCTGTCACAGGGCCTGCAGCTGCAGCTGCACGCCCGCCGCCTCGTCATCCCGCACCCGTCGGCCGGCATGATCGCCGTCGAGGCGCCGCTCAGCCGCGAGATGAAGGAAGGCTTCCAGCGCTTCGGCTTCGACGAGCACGAGGCCGACCCCGACCCCTTCGACCGCAAGCGCGGCGGCCGCTCGAGCCGGCGGTAGGGCGGGGACCTGGACCTCTTCGGTACGTGTCCCCGGCAGCCTTGAGCGGTGGGGGACAGGCACGGAAGCGCATGTCCCCGGCGCGGTTCACACCAACCCGCTGACCGGCGCCACAGCCGCGCTGTCGGGGAACACCGTCGCATCAAGCGCCTTGCGGTCGAGGCCCATGTGGTCGGCCAGCACGCCCTTGAACAGGCCTCGCAGGTCGAGCGTCGGCCGTGTGTCCCGGCCTTCGAACAGGGCCGAGGCCTTGAGCGTCGGCCAGTCGCCGATGATGCCGCCGGGCTTGAGGCCGCCGCCCAGCAGGAAGGCGGTCGAGCCGGTGCCGTGGTCGGTGCCGCCGGTGCCGTTGATCCGCGCCGTGCGGCCAAACTCGGTGGCGACAACGACGACCGTGTCCTTCCAGTCCGCCGCGAGGCCGTCGTGGAGCCCCATGAGCAGGGCGTCGAGGTAGAGCAGGCGGTTGGCCAGCTGGCCCTCGGCCGCGCCCTGATTGGCGTGGGTGTCCCAGCCGTCGACGGAGATGGCCACCATCCGGGGACCGTCCTGCTGGCGCATGAACCCGGCCACGGTCGTTCCGATTCCCCGGGCCACGGCCTGGCCCTGACGGACAAGGCCCTGCACGCCGCCGCCTGCGGCCATCGCCGCGGGCCCCTGCGAGGGACTGTCCTTCATGGCCATCGCCGCCATGGCTTCGGTCTGAAGACCCTTGGCCAGCGCCGGGCCGAGCAGCGGGTCGTTGGCGTAGAGGTCGCCGAGGATGCCGGGCAGCCGGGGGCTGCCTTCGCCGGCCGCGCCGGGCGACCATGATCCGGTCTGGACCTTGCCGCGCAGGATCAGCGGCGCGGTGGCGCCCACCGACAGAGCCTCGATATTCCCGGCCGGCATGGCCTCAAGCGCCCGGTTCAGGAAGCCGGAACTGGTCCCGTAGACCACGGCCGCGCCGCTCTCCAGCACGTCCTGCGCCTCGAAGTGCGAGCGGGCGCGGTCGGGACTGGCGATGGCGGGGGCGATGCGCGCCTGGCCCTTCAGCGCCAGGCCATGCACCCCGGCCAGCGCGGGGTGCAGCGCGAAGGTCCCGTCCAGCGTCAGGGCCCGGTCGGCGGGGATGGCGATCCGGCCGCGCAGACCGGCGTAGTCGGGGTCGCCCACCGGCGGCGAGGCGGACAGGCCGTCCATGGCCCCCCGGGCGATGACGGTGACCATCTTTTTGCGGCCGGAACCCCCGTCGGCGCGGGCGGCCTGGCCCATGAAGCCGATCGAGATGCCGAGACCGGCGGCGGCGGACAGCAGGCCGCGGCGGGACAGGTTGGTGCGGGTCATCGGCGCTGGAACTCCGGACTCATCAACAGGATCGACAGGGCTTCCTCGCGCGACTCGGCGCGGGCGACGGCCGTCCGGACCGGGTCGGTCAGGCGGGCGCCCAGGGCGTCGCGGGCGACGACATCGGGATCCAGTTCCCCGGCCACGACGGCCGAGAAGCCCTGCGCCCAGGTCATGCGCTTGATCACCGCGTCGGGGGCCGCCCAGGTCGCGGCGGTCTCGTCCCAGCCCTTGGGCGAAGGGGCGGAGAAGGGGCGCTGGCCCAGGGCGTTCAGCGGCGGGGCCAGATGCTCGATGGCGGCCGGCTGCCCGCCGATGGCCCGCCAGCTGGAGACCAGGAACTCATAGGGCGTCTTGAACTTGGCCGGAGCGGGGGCCCAGGCCTCCGGCGCCGCGACCAGGGCCCGGGCGACGGCGGCGAGGTCGCCGCCCGTTGCGGTCCAGGCGGACTCAAGCCGGCCGATCAGGGCCGGCGGAGGGTCATCGGCGACGAAGTGCCGGGCGATCTTGCGGGCCAGATGCCGCGCGGTGGCCGGGTGGGCGGCAAGATCCTTCAGGATGGCGCCCGCCTGCATGACCTCCCCGGCCGGATAGGTGCGGCCCATCACCGTGCGGGCGCCCGGCTCATGTGTGGCGACGCGGAACACGAACTGCCCCTGGCGGTCCTCCGCCTCGCGCAACCCGCCGACGCTCCAGCCGGTCAGGGCCCGCGCGAATTCGGTGACGTCAGCCTGGCTGTAGCCGCCATCGAGGCCGACGGTATGCAGCTCCAGGATCTCCCGGGCGAGGTTCTCGTTCAGGCCGCCGCCCGCGCGCCCGGCCTGACGACGACGGCCCAGGAACGCCGCCGCCTGGCTGCCCGGCCCGACCGACTGCGCCTGGTCCAGGTAGAGCAACATGGCCGGATGAGCGGTCGAGGCGACCAGCAGGTCTTCGAATCGCCCGAACACATGGGGACGGATGGCCTCCTGCTCGAACGGCCCGGCCACCGTGGCGGTGATCAGCTTGACCGCCGAAACGGTGAAATGGTTGGCCCAGAACAGCGCCCAGCGCTCGCGAAAGCCGGCCGGGGTCGTGGCGGCCAGCCGCGCCCGGGCGAGGAAGTCCACCGCCGTTCCCTCGCGCAGCATCCGGGCGGCGATCTGCACGGGGTCGCGGTCGGATGCCGCTTCGCCGTCGGCGCGCCGCATCTCGCGGCGTTCGGTCTGGTAGGCTCGGAAGGCCTGGATGCGGGTCGCCGCCGTTTCGGGATCGGCCTGGGGCTGGTCGGCGCCGGAGGGGCGGATCTGACCCAGCAGCCATCCGCGCGGGTCGGCGGCCACCCGCGCCATCTCGCCGGGACGCGGCCCGAGGCCGAAGCGGGTGAGGGCGATGGCGGCCGAAAGATCGGTGGAGAGCTGGGGCACTGTCGGCGCATCCTTGAAACTGCGAGGCCGTTCGGTCACTTCAACGCCGTGCGTCGGCCTGTCCGTCGCGCCACGACCATCGAAGGATACTCCAGTGACCGGCAAGGGCGACGGCGTTCAGAAGCCGCGACGGTTCTACAAGGCGGTGACCGTCGGCGAGGCCGAGGGCGGCTACGGCGTGCTGCTCGACGGTCGGGCGCCCAAAACGCCGTCCGGACGCAAGGTGGTCCTGCCGACTCCGGCGCTGGCGGCGCTGGTCGCGGCGGACTGGGACGCCCAGGCCGTCGAGATCGACACCCTGCGCATGCCGGCCCAGCGACTGGCCGCCACGGCCATCGACCGGGTCGCCGCCGTCCGCGAGGATGTGGCCGACGAGGTGGCCCGCTACGCCGGGTCGGACCTGCTCTGCTATCGCGCCGAATCGCCCGCGGGGCTGATCGAGGCCCAGAGCCGGGCCTGGGACCCGATGCTGGACTGGGCGGGGGAAGCCCTGGGCCTGCGGCTGACGGCGGTCAGCGGCATCATCCACCGCGCCCAGCCGGAGGGGACGCTGGTCCGGGCCCGGGCGTTGGCGCTCGACCTGGACGATTTCGGCCTGACGGCCCTGGCCCACGCCTCCAGCCTGCTGGGCTCGGCGGTGCTGGCCCTGGCGCTGCAGCGCGGCCGGCTGGACGGGCAGGGCGCACACGACATCGCCCGTCTCGACGAGGCCTGGCAGGAGGAGCGCTGGGGCATCGACTACGAGGCCGCCGACCGCACCGCCGCCCGGCTCCAGGAGGCGCTGCTGCTGGAGCGCTGGTTCCGGGCGCTCTGACGGGGACATGTTCCGCGAAGCGGTACGTGTCCACGGCCGCCGCTTCCCGCAGCGTCAGGCAAATCAACGCCTTGTCATGCCCCCGTCACGGCTTTAACCCGTGCCAGACCTTGCAAGGGGGGACGACGGCGTGAAGCACATCCTGGAAGAGCTCGAGAAGCGGCGCGATCAGGCGCGGGCCGGCGGCGGCGAGAAGCGGGTCGCCAGCCAGCACGCCAAGGGCAAGCTGACGGCGCGCGAGCGGATCGACCTGCTGCTCGATGAAGGCTCCTTCGAGGAGTACGACATGTTCGTCGAGCACCGCAGCCACGACTTCGGCATGCAGGACCAGCGCATCCCCGGCGACGGCGTGGTCACCGGCTGGGGCACGATCAACGGCAAGGTTGTCTACGTCTTCTCCAAGGACTTCACGGTGTTCGGCGGCTCGCTCAGCGGCGCCCACGCCCAGAAGATCGTCAAGGTGCAGCGCGCGGCCGCCCGGGTCGGCGCGCCGATCATCGGCCTGTTCGACGCCGGCGGCGCCCGCATCCAGGAAGGGGTCGACAGCCTCGCCGGCTACGCCGACATCTTCATGGAGAACGTCCTCTCCTCCGGCGTGGTGCCGCAGATCAGCGTCATCATGGGCCCCTGCGCCGGCGGCGACGTCTATTCCCCGGCCATGACCGACTTCATCTTCATGGTGAAGGACACGAGCTACATGTTCGTGACCGGTCCCGACGTCGTGAAGACGGTGACCAACGAGATCGTCACGGCCGAGGAACTGGGCGGAGCGCGGGTCCACGCGGCCAAGTCCGGCGTCGCCGAGGGCGCGTTCGAGAACGACCTGGAGGCCCTGACCCAGGTTCGCCGTCTCGTCGACTTCCTGCCGTCCTCGAACCGCGACAAGGCGCCGATCCGCGAGAGCTTCGACGACGCCACCCGCGACGAGTTGAGCCTGGACACCCTGATCCCGGCCAATCCCAACAAGCCCTACGACATGAAGGAGCTGATCCTCAAGGTCGTGGACGAGGCTGATTTCTTCGAAATTTCAAGTGAATGGGCCAAGAACATCATCTGCGGCTTTGCCCGGATCGATGGCGAGAGCGTCGGCATCGTCGCCAACCAGCCTCAGGTTCTCGCCGGGGTTCTGGACATCGACTCCAGCCGCAAGGCCGCCCGTTTCGTGCGCTTCTGCGACGCCTTCAACATTCCGATCATCACCCTGGTCGACGTTCCGGGCTTCATGCCGGGGACCAAGCAGGAGTACGGCGGCCTGATCAAGCACGGCGCCAAGCTGCTGTTCGCCTACGCCGAGGCCACGGTGCCCAAGGTCACGGTCATCACCCGCAAGGCCTATGGCGGCGCCTATGACGTGATGAGCTCAAAGCACCTGCGCGGCGACGTCAACTACGCCTGGCCGACCGCCGAGATCGCGGTCATGGGCGCCAAGGGAGCGGTCGAGATCATCTTCCGCGCCGAGATGAGTGACCCCGAGAAGCTCGCCGAGCGGGAAGCCGAGTACAAGGACCGCTTCGCCAACCCGTTCGTCGCCGCCAGCCGCGGCTACATCGACGATGTCATCAAGCCCCACGGGACCCGTCGTCGCATCGCCCGGGCCCTGAAGGGCCTGCGCGGCAAGCAGATGTCCAACCCCTGGAAGAAGCACGACAACATCCCGCTTTGAAGCGATCCGTTCCCTGCTGGAAGAGGCGGGAGAGGGGGATGCGGGCGCCTCTATCCTCCCCGTTCACGGGGAGGGGAACCGCCGGAACGGCGGTGGAGGGGTAGCGCCGACGGTGGGTGATTGGCGGCACCAAAGCCGTGTCCTGCAACGCCCGCGCTGCCCCACCACCATGCTCCGCATGGTCCCCCTCCCCGCGAGCGGGGAGGACGGAAATGGGGGGATAGAACGAACTTATCCCCCTCCGATTCCACGCCCGTATCCTTCACTTCGTCCCGGTCGCACGGGGAGGGCGCATGCGCAGGTGCTCTTGCGGCGATGGGGATGAGGTTCGAGCGGGGCCAGGGTCGAGGGGGTTACTCGACCGGTCCGGGGCGATGCGGAAGCACCCGC